>JBBRCN010000062.1:0-25137 GCA_038204775.1 Burkholderiales bacterium
GGAAAACCCGAAGGCAAGCGCTACGAACGACACCCTTTGGGGCTGCGATCAGTGTTCAACGGGCTGGTGCCGCGCCCAACAACCACGCGGGTGCGTGTCCGAGAGCTCGGCGGGGGGTGTTCCGGGGGGTGTTCTGGGAGAAAAAGGGCGTTTGAAAAGCCTATCCCCCGGACTCCGCATCACCCCGCGTGGCGCACCCGGTGCAGAGGAGCAGTGCAACGAAGAATGCAGTGAGGGTCTTCATCGATTTCCTCAGACCGGCGCAGTGCGCCTGATGAAGAGCGGCGCACGTCGCGCTTGCGCCGCCTGCTCGTACGCGTGGCCGTAGGCGAGCAACTTGGCTTCTGCCCACGGACGACCGACGAAGGAAAGCCCCATCGGCAACCCGCGCACCGAGCCGCATGGCACGGTGAGGTGCGGGTAGCCGGCCACGGCAGCTGGCGTGTACAAGCTGGCACCGAAGTTGTCTCCTCGGATGAAATCGATCATCCAGGGCAGAACCTCCGAGGGAGCGATAAGGGCGTCGAGTCGGTCTTTGTCGAAGACTCTTTCAAGGCCCTCGGTGCGCGCGTTCTTGATGCAGGTGGCGAGCGCCTCCTTGTACTCGGCGCTGTCCAGACCGCCCAGCTTCATGGCCCGCTCGAAGTACTCCTGGCCAAAGTGCGGCATCTCGCGCTTGCGCTCACGGATGTTGAATGCGATCACGTCTGCCAGGTTCTTCACCGGCGCGCCGGGGGCGAAGGTGGCGAGCCATTTCTCCAGCCCCAACCGCAGCTCCACCAGCGCCACGGTGGTCGATGCATCCCAGTATGCGTCAGGCTTGGGCAGGTCCACATCGTCCACCACCTCGGCGCCCAGTGCGCGCAGTTGTTGCACGGCGGTCTTGAACAGCGCATCGACCTCGTCGAACCCGCAGCCGCCAGGGCTGTACTCCAGCGGATCGAGCTGTTCGCGCAGTCTTTCGAACAACTCGGACGGACGGTGCTTCTGTACCCCACCAAGCACCTCATGGGTTCGTGGGTAAGTAGCCAGCAGGGTCGACACTGCCTTTACGACACGCTGTTCATCTGGTACGGAAGCGCGCCAGAGCAGGCGCGCGACCACAAGTGCCCGTATATCTGAGGTGATTCTGCCGAAGCGTCCTGGTACCTCCTTCAACAACCTTTCAAACTCAGGGTTGGCGCGCCGCCCCGATTGATACCGAGCTTGGCGTTCCTTGGGCGTGCCGCCTCCCTCTGCAGACAGTGTGTGCGATCCGCAGTAATGATGACCCGGCAGCGCCCATCTGAAGCATAAGCGGCAGCGCCGCATTTTCACGAGCGCATGCGAAGCCATGCCGAACAGCGCAAGCGCTTGCACGTCGCTTGGCAATGGGCGGTGTTCGTCTTGATCAGCCGCCATCGCGTGATAGGCAGCCTGTAACAGCAGATGCGGAGCCGCGGACGGCTCACGGATCTCGCAGATAGCCGGCGGGCTACGGCCGCGCTTCCTCAGGGTTTCTGAAACGCGCGCAAGGTTGCTGGCGGCTCCTTCAAGGGCATCAACCACCTGGAGCCGCGAAAGCGCAGTGGCGTGGTTTGCTTGCACAGGCTCTCCCACAGCCAGGATGCGGGCAGCCAATGCTGCCGCGAAGCGCTGACGCGACTCGGCAAGGGCATTCCCGCGTAGGCCGGTTCGGCGAGGCAGGTTCCAGAGTCGCTCTTCGAGCCCCTTACTCCAAACACGAACCGCCCCGTTTGGCGTCCCCGTTTTGATTGGCTGCCCAACACCGGCCAGCAGCATGGAATCTGTCAACGTTGACGTTGCGTGCCGCACCAGATCCTGGCGTGCCCTGCCAGCCTTCAGTTCCTCTAACAGCCAAGCCGGAATTCGGGAACTCATGTCGAGCCTGTTATCTGCCCGTGCAGGGGGATTTCTTCATGGCGACAGGCAGTTGAAGTGCAAGTCAGTTGAGATTTGCTGTTTGCAACGCTGCGCGCCAGTGTGCATCTAGACGCAGAAGATTGCACTCATGGACAACACGCATGTACCCCCGCCCTTGCTGACCGCGCAGCAGGTCGCGGCACATCTTCAAGTCTCAGAACGGAAGTTTGAACAGATGGTCCACGACGGCCACGCTCCGCCCTTCATTCGGCTCGGTCGTTTGCGCCGCTGGCGTTCAGGTGACATCGCTGAGTGGCTGGCAGCTAGGCAGGCCCAAGCACCCAAGTAGCCGGTAGCCAAAGAACTACGAAAACAGAGAAGGAGGTTCAAGGCCGTAGACCGTGCAGGGCGCAGGCGCTCAGGTCGGCATGGCGATGGGGGCAAGACGGCGCCCATCGAACGCAGCAGAAGTCTGGCGCAGGCCTCGCGGGAGGCATGCCAGGCGGAACCGCCACACGGTCCATTTGAGGCCGTGCGCTGCCTCGCGGAGAGGTCAAGAAACGAGAGTGCCTGAAGCCAAAAGGCAAAGGCCCTGAAGCGACGCCAATCGCTTCAGGGCCTAGAGACTTGCCATCAAGATTGAGACCTGATGCTCGCAGTCTAAGGCCGACACAGCGATTTCGCCAAGCGCGAAGCGCATGCTCGGCCGCGCCTTTTTCATCAGCTTCTGCATCAAGCTGCAGGTACGTGCACCTAGCACGCCACCTGTGGCAGAAGTGCGCCTTGCCCTCTCCATCACAGCCCTGATCAGGGCGATTCAAGCTGATGGAGAAGAGAAATGACGATGGAAGAAGACGCCCGTCCTATGGGCGTGGCGAACGACCTGAGTGGCGCCAGCGCGATGTACCGCCCGGCGGTTTTGACGGCGATTGCCGCAGTAGTCAAGAACATCAACCTGCCGATAGCGGGCAGGCAGTATGTTCAGCAGGCACTAGCTGCCCCATCCCGCTCCACCGGAGGGGGACACAGCAACTTGTCGGGGCAGTACACGTCGCCACGCATGGGCGTAACTTTGTCTTTCGAGAGCAGCGAACTTGAGCTCTCAACGGCAGATGAGTTGGAAGCTGACCTCAATGCAGTCGCTTGGTTTGATCAAGCACCCAAGCTCAAGATCACGTATCAGGGCAAGAAGCGGAAGGTTGGTTATTACATCAAGCCGGACTGGCTCGTGCTCTATCCGAACCGCGGTGTCATCACCGAGTGCAAGCCCCTGGCAGTGATTCGCGAGCGTGCAGAGAGCGATCCGAATCTCTACGTCCTTAAGGATGGCGTCTGGACCTGCCCACCCGCACAAGAGAGTGCGGCGAAGCTCGGGTTTGAATACCAACTGTGGACTGAGGAGAAGTTCTCCGCCGCCAAGTTGGCGAACTTCCGGCTCCTCAAGGATTACTACATCAAGGCAGACCTCCCTGAGGAAGTTGAGTTAGCACAGCGCCGTGTCGTGGAAGCCGTCGGCCGCCTTGGCGCGCCGACAATCGCTGAGCTGCTGGAAGAGACCAAGACCGGCGCGTCGATTGACAACGTCTACAGAGCCATTGCGCGAAAGCAGTTGCACTTCAACATCGCGGCCGACGACCTAACTCGCTTTCGTGCTTGTCGTGTATTCCGCGATACAGAAACGCTGGCTGCCTTTATTCGCGCCGAGCAGGCGGCCCTTACTTCGGATGAATGGCACGGGCCCGCCTCACTGGATCTGAAGCCCGGCGCTCAGGTTGTCTGGGACGGCGTGCTGCGGGAGGTTTCCCATGTCGGCGAATCCGAGGTCGTTTTCAAGGCTGATGGCACATCAACAAGCCTTTCCATTGAGGCCGTGCGGAAGCTTCTCAACGATGGGTTGATTCGTGAGCTGACGGGCCCGAAGGTTTTGGCCGACGCACGCAAGGCTGATGCGCACGAATTCCTCTTGTCCTGCAGCCCGAAGGACCTGAAGGTAGCAACGCTTCGCCAGGATCGGCTGCGCCCGTACCTCGCTGGCGTTGCAAAGGCTCCTCCCTCCAGGACTCTTCGCAGGTACTTGGCCGATTTTAGGAAGGCAGAAGTCGCTTTCGGCAACGGCTTTCTTGGACTGGTGCCGAAGTTTTCCGCATGTGGGAACCGAGAAGGAAGGCTGCAGACCGAGGTGGTCGATCTTGTCGTGACTGCAGTAAACGAAAAATACTTGAACAACAAAAACGTTCGTCGGATCCGAGTCTTTGAAGCGATCGTTTTGCAGTGCGAGGAGAAGGGGCTCCCAGCGCCTTCTTACTCGTGGTTCTGTCGGTATCTCGGAAATCTTGACAAGTACAAGGTCAAAGCTGCGAGAGAAGGCACCAAGGCCGCCTATGGCGTTGCCCCCAGAGCAATGTCAGCCGGGGCCGAAGCACTTCTGGGTGAACCAGTGCGTCCGTTTGAGCGGGCGCACATTGACCATACCCAAATGGATGTCGAATCGGTTTTCAGCGAGACAGCTGAAAATCTGGGACGGGCTTGGTTGACCGTAATGATGGATCACTACAGCCGACGAGTTCTCGGGTTCTTCATAACTTATGAGCCCCCGAGTTATCGGGCCGTCCTGATGACCTTACGCGAGTGCGTGCGCCGATACGGCAGACTGCCGAGCATGATCGTCGTAGATGGCGGTAAGGAATTCAGATCGGTGTGGTTCGAAGTTGTTTGCGCATTCTTTGGAATCACTATTCTTCGCCGCCCACCGCGAAAGGCGCGGTTCGGAGCGCAGATCGAGCGATTTTTTGGGACCGAGAACTCTGTTCTGCTGCACACGCTCACCGGCAATACCCAGCTGCGCAAGAACGTGCGCCAGATGACCCCTGCTGTTGACCCTTCGAAGGTTGCCATTTGGGATCTGCCCAGCTTGCATGCACTCCACTCGGCGTTCTTCTTCGAGCAGTACGACACGACGGAACATCTCGGAATCCTGATGCACCCTCGCCAGGCATTCAACAAAGGCATGGCGGCGTTCGGGTCGCGCCCCGAACGGTTGATTCGCTATGACCAAGCTTTTCTGGTTTTGACCTGCCCATCAACGGACAAGGGAGTGGCACGGGTTCAGCCGGACGGTGTAAAGGTCAACTACTTCTACTTCAATGCTACGGCTTTGCATGCTTATCTTGGCAAGGACGTCCCTGTTCGCTATGAGCCGTACGACTTGGGTACCGCTTACGCTTTTGTGGGTGGTCGGTGGATTACCTTGCATTCCCGGTTTGAAAGGCTACTTCGTGGGCTGACAGAGCGAGAACTGGAGTTTCTCTGTACCGAGTACAAGAAGCAATACGGAGATGTCGCGCGGCGCAGGCTGTCGGATACGAAATTGGCCAAGTTTCTCCAAGAGGTGGAGAAGACAGAAGCCTTCCTTCTGGACAGGAAGCGTGCAATAGAACTGAAGAAGATTCAGGGTAGTAATGATACCCCGCCGGCTGCATCTGCGGGTATTGAGCCAGACGCGGCCCTGCCGACTTCTGATGCCCCCAGAGCCGGCGAGGGAAATGATAACGGCGAAGAAATCGTACTCGACCAGATGGAGATTTACTGATGAATGATATTGAAATCAACAAGCTTACCGAAGACTACAAAGCTATAACAGTCAAGCACGATCGTCAAGAACAAGCAAAGAACCGGGTGACCTTTTTGACGGAGTTTGGCGCAAACGTTTCGATGATTGTTTTGGCAGGCCCGACTGGTGCAGGTAAGTCAACACTTCTTCATCGCTTCGCGGAGAGCTACCTCGAGAGCAAGCGTTCGCTGATGGAAGCCGACCCGTCGATGATCCCGCTGGTGCATACCGTCGCAACGGCGAGTGGGCATCGTGCGTTCGACTGGAAGCGCCTCTATTCCGACGGCCTCAGGAGCATGTCAGATCCGTTTGCTGCCAGTCGCCTTAGGAAGGTGAATCAGCGGGAACCTGCGAGCAGGTACCTTGATGAAACTCGCTCGGCGGCACTCCTACGGGAACAGGTTGAGACGCAGTTTGCCATCAGGAAGACGCAGGCCTGGATCATCGACGAGGCGCAGCACATTGTTAGAGGCGGAAAGTCAGGTGGCCCTACCGATCAGCTTGATGTTCTCAAGTCGGTCGCGCAGACCGCGGGCGTGAAGCTGATTCTGTCCGGAACCTATGACCTGCCGGATTACATGTCCAGTTCTGGTCAGCTCTCGCGTCGCAGCGAGATTGTCAGTTTGGATCGTTATCTGTTCAACGATGCGGCTGACAAGAGCAGATTCGCAAATGTTGCCAACGCCTTGCTCACCCATGTGCCGAAGTTGATCGTCGAACCGAAAGTGACGAATTCGGCGGTGCTAAAGCTTCTCTATGTCGGTAGCGTGGGTTGTGTAGGTATCTGCAAGGATTGGATTGCACGTGCCTATGCCTTCGCGCTTCAAGAAGACTCGCTAACTCTCACCTTGGAACACCTGAAGCGTGCGCGGCTCACCGACCAGCAGCTTGAGACCATCTTCGACGAGCTGAGCAGCGGTGAGGCGAAATTCAGCGGAGGTGGCGAGGGTGACATTGACGGCGATTTGGCGTCGTTGATTTCGGGGCCGAAGGCGCCGAAGCCGAAGCCGCCAATCGCTGGAGAGGCAACACCTGAAAGGGCCAACGTTCCGAAGAGGCGTCCCGGACACCGCAACCCGGCACGTAACCCCGTTGGCATGGAGGCGGCCGCAGCATGACACGCCGAAATCCTGTCGACTATTCGCAGTTTGAGCGCGCAACGTTGAATAGTCTTGCTCCTAGGGGGGTGGGCACTTCAATGGTCGAGTCGCTTGAAAGCTATCTGCCACGACTCGCGCGCGTGCACGAGGTGCCGCGGCAACAGGTCGAGCTTTACGTGGCTAACTCTGCGGTGCCAACCCTGTTCCGGGACACGTCGTATCAACCGTTTCGGCTTGACAGTCCAACGCCAGTGGCTCAGCAGTTCAGCATGCGTCTGAGTGCCATGACCATGCAACCCACCATCGCCCGCCTCGGCCTTGGCTGGCTGACAGGAGTTTTGGCAAATCAGGGTTGCCTAAAAGGGTATGGGGCATGGTGCACGTCGTGTATGCCGGGCATGTCGCGCGAGGGTGGTGCCTACATCCCGCTGATCTGGGTGCTTGAGAGCGTGGTTGCGTGTCCAATTCACCGCGAACGGCTGCAACAGGTTTGCCCTCACTGTGATGAACGGATATCGCTTCGCCGCAATTGGGGCTAGCAGTGCTCGCAGTGTCCGCACTGCGACAACACCCTGTTCCAGCTAAGTCACCTAACTGTGCGAAAGGGGTCGCTCGTGCCGGTCAAGGCCAGTGACGCCGAAGTGACGAAGTCCAGACTGGTGGCAGAGTTTGTTAAGGCTTTGCAAAAGCTGCCATCTGACCAGGCCCCCCGACGCCCAGACGTGGGCCGATTGATCGAGTCTGCAATCCGTCGCGATGTCTTTCCAAACCGGGCAGCGCTTGCTCGTGAGGCGGGTATCAGCAAGGGCTCTCTCCACCTGTATGAGCATCAAGGGGGGAACGCGAGTCTGGACTGCCTTGCAAGGCTAGCCATGGCTGCGGACGTCGGCTTGGCGGGGCTCTTTATGCCCGAGGTATGGACTGAAGGGCGTGATGGCGGTGCATTTGTTAGCTGCGCCGGCCTGCAGCCGCGGCGGCGTCGCCCTCGACGGGATTGGAATAGCGTGAGAGCACATGCGGAAAGCAGCCTGCTGTCGGATGTTCCTTTAACGAGCGCGGAACTGGCTCGGGAGATCGGCACTTGCCCGAGCTACCTGCGCAAGCAACTGGGTACGCGTGCGAGCGACCTCGACGAGGCCGTTCGCAATCGGAATAAGCAACTTCGTGAGGAAGCGGCTAAGAGGCTGGCTGGCGTCATCGAAGAGAAGATCGCCCTCCTCGCAACCGCAGGTGTCCGGGTGTCCGCTCGGAAGATCGCCAAGAGTGTGAAGGCGAGACGTACTTCCCGACGCTTCGAGGCGGCACTGGCGATCGTAAAGTTGCGGGGGGCCGTGAAACCCAACCTCCCTGAGGCATCGCCGGCTTCTGATGTGTCGACCGCCTTTGCGGCCCCGTCAGACGCCTAAGCTGTAGAGCATAGGTTGGCCGGCAGTTTTTCTACTTAAAGCTGGCCAACTGGCCAAAGCTGGGTGCAAAGCACACGTGTGCTTTGAACACGCGTCATTGGTCTGGTGCGACCGGCAGGAATCGAACCTGCGACGTGGCCTTCGGAGGGCCGCATGATATCCACTTCACCACGGTCGCTTTCCGCTGGGTGGGGCATTCTAGCGCCGCGTGTTTGGCGGTCTGGTCAGGGCGCGGGACAGCAGCCGGATGCGCATGAGGGCCCCTCTATAATCATCGGGTTTTTGCCCAAGCAGGGCAGCGCAAGTCCGAGGAATTCATGAGCGATACGAACCCGGCCGATCACGACGGCCCACACGAAGGCCCGATCCGTACCACCAAACAGCTCGTGGTCGCGGTCGTGGCTTCATTTGTGGTGCCCATCGTGGCCATCATCCTGCTGGTCAACTACGTCGACTTTGGCAACAAGACCGGCCCCGGCAGCGACGGCCTGGGCGCCGAAGCCGTGGCCAAGCGGCTGCAACGGGTGGGCTCGGTGGAAATCCGCGATGCCTCGGCGCCAGCCGTCTTGCGTGTGGGTGATGCGGTGTACGCCGCGCAGTGCGCAGCCTGCCATGCTGCGGGCGTTGCGGGGGCGCCCAAATTCGGCGATGCCGCAGCCTGGGCGCCGCGCATCAGTACCGGCTATGAAGCGCTGTTGACCTCGGTCCTCAAGGGCAAGGGCGCGATGGCCGCACAAGGCGGTGGCGAATTCAGCGATGTGGAGCTCGGCCGCGCGGTGGTGCACCTGGTCAACAACGCCGGCGGCAAGATGGACGAGCCCAAGGTGCCGGTCGCGCCGCCTGCAGCAGCCGCTGCCAGCGCGCCCAACTGACGTCGCGTCGCCACGCAAGGCCACCGTGCGTTTTGCGCAGGGGCCCGTGCAAAAGCCGCCGGCCGGCGGCTTTTTGTACCCAGCGCAGCAGGCCACTGCATCCAGCCGCCAACGGCTGCCGTATGGCCAGCCATGCACAGCCGAAACAACGCCCCCCGATCAGCCCTGCGGCTGCGGTTTGAGCACGTAGCCAAAACGTGCGGGCATGTCGGCAAACGGCATCTCGCCGGGCTGCCAGTGGCCGCTGTCCACGGCCATCGCAGCCAGGCCCATGTCCAAGGTGTGCACCAGGCCATGGCCGATGTCGGTGTGCAGGAAGAGCCGCCCCCTGTCGTCCAGCCAACTGCTGCGCACCTGCGCCGGCTGGCCAGTGTGCGACACCACGGGCCAGCCCGGCGCTTCGTCCACGCGCCACACCCAGGGAGCGGCTTCGAGTTCGACGTACACGCGCTGCGGCCCGTTCTGGAAGAACCAGGCACCGCTGTCGTCGTGGCCGTAGTTGCGCTGGATGAAATCGCGCAGCTTTTCATGTTCGATGCGGCTGCCCTTGACCTGCGGAAAAGGCCCGGCTGCCTGGATGCGGTCGTCGCGCATGTACCAGTTGCCGCGTGCGTCCAGCGCCAGCCAGCCGTGGCAGTGCGGCACCTGGGGCCACTTCAGCAGCGCTGCCTTGACGATGTCATCCATGGCACGGAAGGTACCCCATCTGGCGACGGGTCAACTGTGCGCCAGCAACCAGTCGCTCACCGCCTGCGGCATGGCCAGCACATGGGACGGAAATCTGCCCTGCGGAAAGCCCACGTGGCCGCCCTGTGCCGGCTGCCACAGCGTGACGCAGCGCCCCACGTCGGCGGCAGCCGGCAGGCTGGTGGCGGGCACGAAGGGGTCGTTGCGGGCGTTGAGCACCAGCGCCGGGATGCGGATGCGTGCCAGGTGCGGCTTGGCCGAGGCGCGGTCCCAGTAGTCGGGCGTGTCGCGGTACCCGTGCAGGGGTGCGGTGAAGATGTTGTCGAACTCGAACAGGTTGCGCGCGGCGGCCAGTTTGTCGCGGTCGAACAGGCCCGGGTGCTGTTGCCACTTGGCCAGCGCCTTGGGCTTCATGGTGGCCAGGAACATGCGCGAGTACACCAGCCAGTTGAACCCGCGGTCGATGGCGCGGCCCGAAGCCGCCAGGTCGATGGGCGAACACACCGCTGCCACGCTGGCGGCGGTTTCGCCCGCGCTGTTGCCGGCTTCCTGCGCCCAGCGCAGCAGCGCGTTGCCTCCCAGCGAGACGCCCACCACCAGCAGCGGCAAGCTGCTGCACTGGCGCAGGCGCTGCAGGATCCAGCCGATCTCTTCAAAGTCGCCCGAGTGATAGGCGCGTGGCGCCAAGTTCAGCTCGCCACTGCAGCCGCGGAAGTGCGGCACGCTGTAAGCCCAGCCGCGCCGCTGCGCAACGGTGGCAAAGGCCTGCGCGTACTGGCTGCCGATGCTGCCTTCCAGGCCGTGGAACAGCACCAGGTGGCGCGCCGGCTGCGCGCCGTTGTCGGTGGCGCTGCCTTGCAGGTGATCGACATCGACAAAGTCGCCGTCGGGCGTGGGCCAGCGTTCGCGAACAAACCTGGGCGGCGTGTGCTGCCCAGCGGGCAGGCGGCGTGAACAGGTTGCTGCCCAGATGGTCTGCAAGTTGCCACCCGGCAACCACCAGGGCGCGGCGTAGTTCAGCACCGCTAGTGCAACGTGTTGCCGGTCGTGTTGCTGGAGATGCTGCCGCTCGGGTCACTGCCCAGCACCGGCGGCTCTTGCGCCGCGGCGGGGCTGGCGTGGTGTGCAGCCAGACGCCAGCCCTGGGTGGTCTTGATGTAGACGTTGGTGGCCAGCACCCAGACCGTCTGTCGGCCCTTTTCATTGACCACGGTGATGCGCTCGAGCAGGTGGTGCACAGCCGTGCCCATGTGCTGCAGCCGGTGCAGCTGTTCTGGCACCACCGGCACGCCGCCGTTGGCAAAGATGGCCTCGAAAGTGGCGCGGATGGCGCCCTGTCCGATGACCCGACCGCCGCCCGGGTGCACGCACACCACCTCTTCGTCGTCGGCCCACACGGCCATGAGCTTGTCGATCTCGCCGCGCCGCAGCGCTTCGTAGAACTGCGCTTCCACGTCATCGGGGCTGCCCGGCAGCGTGGCAGCGGGGATGGGATTGCGGGCCACCGGGTCAGGCCTTGCCGCGTGTCATCGAAAGACCACGCACTTGTGGCCGTTGATCAGCACGCGGTGTTCCACGTGCCAGCGCACCGCGCGCGCCAGCACCATGCATTCGATGTCGCGGCCGACGGCGGTGAAGTCCTCGGCCGACAGCGTGTGGTCCACGCGCTGCACGTCCTGTTCGATGATGGGGCCTTCGTCCAGGTCGGCGGTCACGTAGTGCGCCGTGGCGCCGATCAACTTGACGCCGCGTGCGTGGGCCTGGAAGTAGGGCCGCGCGCCCTTGAAGCTGGGCAGGAAGCTGTGGTGGATGTTGATGGCCCGGCCAGCCAGGGCCTGGCAGAAGTCGCCGCTCAAGATTTGCATGTAGCGCGCCAGCACCACCAGATCGATGCGCTCGCTGGCGATCAGCGATTCGATCTGCAGCTCTTGCTCACGTTTGGTCTGTGCACTGCTGCCACCCACCAGCGGCAGGTGGTGGAAGGGAATGCCGTAGCTGGCCGCCAGCCCCTCGAACGCCCGATGGTTGGACACGATGGCCGGGATGTCCACCGCCAGCGAACCGCTCTTGAAGCGGAACAGCAGGTCGTTCAGGCAGTGGCCGTGCTGGCTGACCATCAGCAGCACCCGCGGCTTCTTCACCAGCGGGTGGATGTGCACCTGCAGGCTGAACTGCTGGCGTGTGTGTTCAAACAGCGTCAGCAGCGTGTCGGCGTTGGCCAGTTGTGGCGGCGCCTGGAAATGCACGCGCATGAAGAACAATCCCGTGGCATCGTCGCCTTCCAGGTCGCCGAACTGCTGCGAGTCGATGATGTTGCAACCGGCCTGGTACAGCAGGCCAGAAACCGCATGCACGATGCCCTTGGTGTCGGGGCAGGCGAGCGTGAGGACAAACTGATGATCGATAACCATCGCCAAGATTGTAGGGACCGAGCATGAACCGAGTCGAACCCCAGGACTGGCCCGAAAAGAGCCGCGAACTGGCCCAGCTGCTGTCCAAGGCCGGGCTGGGCGACCGCGCCGCGTTTGCGCGCCTGTACGAACGCAGCAGCGGCCACCTGCTGGCTGTGGTGCTGCGCATCCAGCGCGACCGCGCACAGGCCGAAGACTTGCTGCAGGAGATCTACGTCTCGGTCTGGAAGGCTGCCGCCAGCTTTGACGCCGCGCGCAGCCAGCCGCTGACCTGGATGACCCACATCGCGCGCAACCGTGCCATCGACAGCCTGCGCCGCGCCCAGGCGCAACCGCGCATGGAAAGCACCACGCGCAACGAAGACGACGACCGCCCCGACGCCAACGAGGCGCTGGCCGATGAGGGCCCGGGCCCGCTGGACCTGCTGGGCCTGGCCAGCCAGAAGCGGCAGCTGTCGGCCTGCATGGAACGCCTGACACCCCCGCAGCGACAAAGCGTGGCGCTGGCCTTCTTCGACGGCCTGTCACATGCCGAAGTGGCCGCACAGCTGCGTGAACCCCTGGGTACTGTCAAAAGCTGGGTGCGCCGCGCGCTGAACACCTTGAAGGGCTGCCTGGACCGGGCTGCCGTGCGCGACACGGAAGGAGCGGTCTGATGGACTACGGCAGACCCACCCTCGCCGACGCGCTGGCGGCGCAGTACGTGGCCGGCACCCTGCGCGGCGCTGCCCGCCGCCGCTTCGAAACGCTGCTGCCCAGCCACCCCGCGCTGCAAGGCGCGGTGCGCGAATGGCAAAGCCGCTTGATGCCCTTGACAGGCGCGCTGCCGGCTGAAACCCCATCACCTGCCGTCTGGCGCGCCATCCAAACCCGCCTGTGGCCAGCGCCTGCCGTGCAGCCCTGGTGGCAAGGCCTGGGTCTGTGGCGAGCGCTGTCCGGCGTGGCCATGGTGGCGGTGGTTGGCATGGCCGTTTTCGTCAACAACCCTGCGCCGCCACAGGCGCCGGTGGTGGTGGTGCTGCAAAGCACGGGCACTGCGCTGCCCGATGGTGCCGGTGCGCCGGGCACCGTGGTGGCCAGTTTCAGCGCCGACGGTCGTGCGCTGGTGGCTGTTCCGCTGACCAAGGTGGCGCTGCAGACCGACCGTGTGCTGGAACTCTGGTGGGCCCAGGCCGAAGGGCCGCCGAAGTCGCTGGGTCTGATCAAGGCCGACGGCACCACGGTGCTGCCACCGGGCCGCCTGCCGGGTGGTCTGCGCGGCAGCGGCATCGACCACATGGCGGTCAGCGTCGAACCGCCGGGCGGGTCGCCAACCGGGCAACCGACGGGGCCGGTGGTGTTTTACGGGAAGCTGCAGTTGTGACGCGCTCCTCAACGCCTCAGAGGCGCGCCCCAGACTGCCCGCGCCCGCCTTTGCTGAACCTGTGGGGCGCTTGCCGAAAAGGCACCTGATCGCCAAGAGCGGACGGGGGGTTCTCAAGCGGCAACGACCGACAGGCCGCGCTCGACCAGCTGCAAGCCGACGGTTTCGCCCAGGCGCCACTGACGTTGAACGTCAGGTGAAACGACGAAGATTTCACCCAGGCTGGTGTGCACCGTCAGCTCGTGCACATTGCCCAGGTAGGCCAGCTTGACCACCGTGCCTGCCAGCGCGGCCGCGCCCGGCGCCACCACTTGCCAGGCTTCGGGCCGCACGGCCACCTTCACCGCGCCGCTGCGCACGGGTCGGCGCGAACGCACGCTGAACGGGCCCAGCTGCACCGTGCCGTCGTCCAGCGCCTGGCCCGCAAAGAGCATGGCCTCGCCCATGAAGCCGGCGACAAATTCGCTGTCGGGCTGTTCGTACAGCTGCTGCGGGGTGCCGGCCTGGGCGATGAGGCCGGCGTTCATGATCACGATCTGGTCGCTGACGGCCAGCGCTTCGCTCTGATCGTGCGTCACGTAGGCGACGGTCAGTTTCAGGCGCTGCTGCAGGGCGCGGATCTCTTCGCGCATGCTGCGGCGCAGGCGCGCGTCCAGGTTGCTCAGCGGCTCGTCGAAGAGCAGCACGCTGGGTTCCAGCACCAGGCTGCGGGCCACGGCCACCCGCTGCTGCTGGCCGCCGGACAGTTCACTGGGGCTGCGCTGGTCGTAACCCGTCAGGCCGACACTTTCCATCGCGGCCTGTGCGCGGCGCGTGGTGTCCTTCTTCCCGACGCCGCTGACGTTCAGGCCGTAGCTGACGTTTTCAATCACGCTCAGGTGCGGGAACAGCGCATAACTCTGGAACACCATGCTCACGTTGCGTTCGGCCGGGCCCAGCGTGGTGACGTCCTGGCCGTCGATGAAGATGCGGCCGCCGCTGGGTGAATCCAGCCCCGCGATCATGCGCAGCGTGGTCGTCTTGCCGCAGCCGCTGGGGCCCAGGATGGTGGTCAGCGTGCCCTTGGGCACGATCAGGTCGATGCCCTTCACCACCAGCGGTGAATCGCTGCCGCCGTAGCGCTTGGTGACTTGCCTGAACTCGATGCCGGCGCTGCTGCTCATGTCGTGCTCACGATGCGATTGATCTTCTGCGGCCCAGCTTGCGCTCGCCCACCAGGAACTGGATCAGCGCCGTGGCCATCGACATCAGCACGATCAGCACCGTGCAGTAGGCCAGTGCGACGCCGTAGTCGCCGTTGCCGACGCGGCCGATGATGTAGGTGGTGGCCAGTTCGTTTTCTGCGGTCACCAGAAAGATGACAGCCGAGACGGTGGTCATGCTGCGCACGAAGCTGTAGACCAGTGCCGCCACCAGGGCCGGTTTCAGCAGCGGCAGCACCACCCGCCGCAGCGTGGTGCCGGTGCTGGCGCGCAGCATGGTGCTGGCTTCGTCCAGGCTTTTGTCCAGCTGCTTGAAGCTGGCCGTGCCGGCACGCACGCCCACCGGCAGGTTCCTGAAGATGAAACACAGCACGATGATCAGGCCGGTGCCGGTCAGCTCGAAGGGCGGCACGTTGAAAGCCAGGATGTAGCTCACACCCAGCACCGTGCCCGGAATGGCAAAGGCCAGCAGCGCGCCGAATTCAAAGGCCTTCTGCCCTGCGAACTGCGTGCGTGCCAGCAGCCAGCTGATCAACAGGCCCAGCGCCGAACAGATGGGCGCGGCAATGGCCGCCAGCTTCAGCGTCGTGAAGAGTGAATTCCATGCCGTACCGGCCCAGATCAGGCCGTGTTCGCCCCACTGCAGGTCGAAGGCAGTGATGAAGTGCTTCAACGTGGGTGTGTAGTCGCGGCCCCAGGTCTGCACAAAGCCGCCGATGAAGGCAAACAGGTACACCACCACCGTGAAGGCCAGCCAGGGCCCGGCCACGCCCAGGCACAGCTTGCGCACGGCGCCGGGCAGCGGCATGGCCACACCCGCGTCGCCCTTGCCCGAAACGGTGGTGTAGCTGGTGCGGCCCAGCACGCGTTGCTGAATGAAAAACACGGTCAACGCAAAGCCGGTGAGGATGAGTGCCAGGCTGGCCGCACGGCCCTGGTCGTACTGCGCACCGACGATGGCAAAGAAGATGTCGGTGGACAGCACCGCATACTGCCCGCCCACCACGATGGGGTTGCCAAAGTCGGCCATGCTCTCGATGAAGCCCACCAGGAAGGCGTTGGCCAGGCCCGGCTTCAGCAGGGGCAGCGTCACCGTCATGAAGGTTCGCACGCGGCTGGCGCGCAGCGTCTGCGCCGCTTCTTCCAGGCTGGGCGAAATGCCCTGCACCACACCGCGCATGATCATGAAGGCGATGGGCGTGAACGCAAACATCTGCGCCAGCCAGACGCCGAAGAGGCCGTAGAACCAGCGCGTGGGCTCGATGCCGAAGGCGTATTCCAGGAACTGGTTCACGAGCCCGGCGCGGCCGAACAGCAGGATCAAACCCAGGCCCACCACGAAGGGCGGTGTGATGATGGGCAGCAGCGCCAACACGTTCAGCGGCTTGCCCAGGCGGCGGTTGCCGCGTTCGGCATACAGCGCGATCAGCGTGCCCAGGAAGGTCGTGCCGGCTGCGGTGAGCAAACCCAGGAACAGCGTGTTCCAGGCCACGCCGCAGCGCACGCCACCGGCCAGGCAGCCCAGACCCCAAACCCGTTCATGGCCCAGGCGTTCGCCCAGCGAGGCCAGTGAGAACGCGCCGTCTTCGGTGAGAAAGGCGCCCAGCAGGCTCTTGCCAACCGGCATGGCCACAAACAGGATCAGCAGGGCGCTGCACAGCACCACCGCGCCGGCGATGAAGAAGTCGCCGCGAAAGTAACCCAGCCGCGCGATGCCCGCGCCCAGCAACATCAACAGCGCCAGCAGCAGCAGTGCGCCCCCCAGGCCGATGCCGAACTGGCCTTGCCGCAGTTCACCGAACAACGTGTTCAGCAGCGCAAAGGACCAGCCCGTGGCGCCGATGGCAAAGCCCCCGCCCACGACGCCCAGCAGGCCCAGTGTGCTGCCGGCCACGAGCGTCCAGCCCTGCGCGCGGCCAGCCGCCATGCGCCAGGCCGCTGCGCACGGCATCAGCCCAGCCAGGCCCAGCCACAGCCACGGCCGCCCGTGCTGCAGGGCATGCACCAGGCCACTGGCCGTTTCGCTGCCACCAAAGATGCCGGGCAGCGACTTCAGCAGCGACAGGTTCTGCGGAAAGTACCAGGGCAGCAGCACAAAGGCCGCCACGCCCAGCGCCAGCCAGCCCAGCAGAACCCGTTGAGCGCGTTGCCGGCCCCGGCTCATCAATCGCTCGTTTGCCGCGCTTTTGTCGCTTGGCGACGCTTCAACGCGGCAGCGAGTTCACGTCCTTTTCCCAGCGCGCCAGCAGGCGGCGGCGTTCGGCGCTGCTGCCGTACTTGGCGTAGTCGTAGTTGATGAACTTGATCGACTTGAAGTCGGGGATGCGCGGGTCCAGCACCGTGGCCTTGTTGCTGGGCAGCTGGAACTGCTTGGCCGCAGCGCCAAACTGTTGCGCCTGCGGGGTCAGGGCCCATTCGTAGAACTTCTTGGCCGCTTCCAGGTTGCGCGAGCCTTTGATGATGCTCATGGAGCCGATCTCGGCGCCGGTGCCATCGCTGGGCGTGATGGTGGCCACCGGGAATCCCTGCATGGCCTCGCCCGGGCCGTCGTGCACGAAGCTGATGCTGACCGTGGTTTCGCCGCGCGCCGCAGCCTTGATGGGCGCGGTGCCGCTGCGGGTGTAGGTGGCGATGTTCTTGTGCAGCGCCTTCATGTAGTCGAAGGCCTTGTCCTCGCCCATCAGCTGCACCAGGGTGGCCACCATCGTGTAGGCGGTGCCGCTGCTGGCCGGGTTGGCGACCTGGATCTCGCCTTTCAGCGCCGGGTTCAGCAGGTCGTTCCAGGTCTTGGGCACGGCCAGCTTCTTCTTGGCGATGAGCTCGGTGTTGTAGCCAAAGCCCAGCGGCCCGCTGTAGATGCCCACGGTCTTGTAGGCACTCTGTTGCGCCTGCTGCTGGGCCCAGGCGTGCAGCTGCGGCAGCGCCGGGCTCTTGTATTCCAGCGACAGGCCTTGCTCGGCGGCCTGCAGGTGGGGGTCGCCGGTGCCACCGAACCAGACGTCGGTCTTGGGATTGGCCTTCTCCGCGATCAGCTGCGCAAGTGCTTCGCCAGAACCCTTGAGCGACATGTTGACCTTGATGCCTGTGCTGCGCGCAAACACGGTCTGGATCATGTTGCACCACTCGGCCTGCACCGAGCAGATGACGTTCAGCTGGCCGGCTTCCTGGGCTTGGGCTGGCGCCGTGAACGTGGTCGCGGCAAGCGCCGACAGGGCGGCCAGGGCGGGTTTGAAGTGGGGGCGCATGCGGTCTCCTGGAGGGCTGGTGAGGGCGATGATCGGCGTGGCGCCGTCTGTCGTGACTGTCATGAAACTGTCACAAATATCGTAGCCCGGCGCCACACGTGCCAAGCCCGCTGCGTCGCCCGTGGAAACCCGTGGAGGTCGCTTTAGCATCGGCCGATGCAGACCTCCGCCTGGCATGCGTTTTCCCTGTCGACCGTGGTGGCCGGCTTCGTGGCCGTGCTGGTGGGATTCACCAGCACGGTCGTCATCGTCTTCCAGGCGGCTGCCGCCTTGGGCGCCACGCCCGAACAGACCGCGTCATGGATCTGGGCCCTGGGCCTGGGCATGGGCCTTACGAGCCTGGGCCTGAGCCTGTGGTACCGGCAGCCGGTATTGACCGCCTGGTCCACGCCGGGTGCAGCGCTGCTGGTCACGGCGGGCGTCGGTGTGCCGATGGACCAGGCCGTGGGTGCCTTCATCGTCTGCGCCGTGCTCATCACGTTGGCCGGCGCCACGGGCGTGTTCGCGCGTGTGATGGGCCGCATCCCGCAGGCCCTGGCCGCAGCGCTGCTGGCCGGCGTGCTGGCCCGTTTTGCCTTCGATGCCTTTGCGTCGATGCAGCGAGAGTTCACGCTGGTGGCGGTGATGTTTGCCGTCTACCTGCTGGGCCGGCGCCTGTGGCCACGTTACGCCGTGCCCTCGGTGCTGCTGGCCGGCGTGGCCGTGGCGCTGGCCAAGGGGCAGCTGCAGTTTGGCGCCGTGCAGTGGACGCTGGCGACACCCGTGTTCACCATGCCCAGCTTCAGCCTGGCCGCCACCATCGGTATCGCGCTGCCGCTGTTCGTGGTGACCATGGCGTCGCAGAACCTGCCCGGCGTGGCGGCGCAGCGCGCGGCAGGCTACGACACGCCGGTGTCGCCCGTCATCACCACCACTGGCGTGGCTTCCTTGCTGCTGGCGCCCTTTGGGGCTTATGCGCTCAACTTGGCGGCCATCACGGCGGCCATCTGCATGGGTCGCGAGGCCCATGAAGACCCGGCACGCCGCTGGGCGGCCAGTGCGGCTGCCGGTGTGTTCTACATCGTCACCGGACTGCTGGCCGGCGCGGTGGTGGCGCTGATCGCGGCCTTCCCCAAGGAACTGGTGCTGGCCGTGGCGGGCCTGGCACTGCTGGGCACCATCGGCAGCGGCCTGGCCACGGCGATGAAGGACGAGAGCCAGCGTGAGGCCGCGCTGATCACCTTCGTCGTCACCGCCAGCGGCTTGACGTTGTGGGGTGTGGGCGCGGCCTTCTGGGGTGTCGTGGCCGGCGCACTGGCGCTGGCCGTGCAGCGCTGGCGGCGGCCTGCGCCGACGCAGGCGCCGCAGACTCCTCAGGCGTGAACGGGGGTTGCGGACGTGTGCAGCGCGACGTGGCTGCCGCCGCGGTCGACCGTGATCACCGCGCCAGCCGGCAGCATCTGCCAGCCGGGTTCGTCTTCACACAGCGGCTCGCTGGCCAGGGTGGTGCCCGTGGCGCAGCGGCGCAGGTACAGCGTGGGTGGCTGGCCGTCGCTGGCGATGCGAAAGGCGTGCAGCCGTTCGCCGTCGGACAGCACGGCGGCAAAACGCAGCGGGCTGTCCACGCCCCGTTCGCGCATCAGGGCCATGGTCTGGTCCAGCACGCCGGTCATCGCTTCTGCGATGGACGCGCCTTGTTCGATGCGCGCCAGCGCCAACAGAAACAGCAGCTCGCTGTCGGTGGCGCCGCGCCGTTCGGCGTACAGCGTGTCGGGCAGCCAGCTCTCCATCGTGCGGCGCAGCTGGCCGTAGCCGCCGATCTGGCCGTTGTGCATGAACAGGTAGCGGCCGTGCCTGAACGGGTGGCAGTTCTGCCGCGCGATGCCACCGGCCGTGGCCGCGCGCACATGGGCGAAGAACAAGCGTGAAGACAATGTCTGCGACAAAGCCAGCAGGTTGTCGTCGCTCCAGGCCGGCATCACTTCACGGTAGACACCGGGCTCGGCACGTTCACCGTACCAGCCGATGCCAAAGCCGTCACCGTTGGTGACCACTTTCGCCTCTTCGGCACGCAGCGACTGCCGCATCAGCGAGTGGCGGGGTTTGGCGATCAGCGCTTCCAGGAAGAGCGGTTCGCCCAGGTAGGCGGCAAGTCGGCACATGGCATGAGGTCCTGCCCGCTTTTCGGCACTTCCGCAGCCTGGCTTGAGCATCCGCCAGGCACAAGACGCGGTCACCGGCCTACAGTTCACACAAGCCAGACTTTTGCGCAGGCCCTGCGCGCTTGGCCGCCCACGCGATGAATGCAACGCCCGTCCGCACTGCCCTGGCAGCGACTCACTTCAAAGAGTTTTTCCCGCGCCCGCGGCCGCCTCTGATAGCTGTTCTGGGCCTCCTCACCGCGGCTGCCACCACGGCCGCGCCTTTGAGTGTGCTGGTCAACCCCGGCGACCACGGCGAGCAGTCGCGCCACGCCAACTACCAGGCCATCAGCGGCGCGCTGACCGAGGCGCTGAAAGAAGCGCGGGTCGGTGACGTGAACTCGGTGATGTCCACCGACGCTGCGGCCGACCTGTCGGGCACACGGGCGCAGACGCACGACTTCTACGTCGCCCCAGCGCACGTCGTGGCCAGCGCGCTGCGCAACGGCTACGTGCCGCTGGCCGGCACGCCGCAGGCCGTGCAAGCGGTGCTGGTGAGCTTGAAGGACCGCAACATCGGCAGCCTGAAGCAGGCCACGGGCACACGCCTGGGCTTGCCGCTGCAGGACAGCGTGGTGACCTACCTCGTGCGGGGCGAGCTGAACGCGGCCAACACCTCGCTCAAGACCCACTTCCGCACCGTCAAGAACATGCGCTACCAGGACGCGCTGCTGATCTGCCTGAAGATCAACGAGTGCGAAGTGGTGGGTGTGGAGCGTGCGGTCTTTGAACGCTGGAAGGCCGCTGGCGAGCCCGTGGTTTCGTTCCTGGAAAGCCGCCCCGTGCCGGGCATCGCGGTGGCGGTGCGCCAGACGCTGGCCGGCACGGCCACGATGAAGGCGCTGCAGCCCGTGCTGCTGCGCACGCTGGCCACGCCAGCGGTGCAACGCGGCGGCGTGGACAAGCCGGTGGCCATCGACAAGCGCGAGTTCGAGTACGTGGCCACGCTGGGTTATTTCACCCCGCGCCAGCTGCCTGGTGCCACGGTGGTGGACGCGACCACGGTGAGCCGGCTCATGGGTGAAGGGGCCAGCTACCTGGACACCCGCACCGATGCCGAATTCAAGACCGCCCACGTGCCCGGCGCGCGCCTGCTGCCCTATGGCGAAAAAAGCGCCAAGGACACCGACTACGAGTCCAGGCTGGACAGCTTTGACACCAGCAAGCTGCCCGGCGACAAGGCCGCGCCGCTGATCTTTGCCTGCAACGGTGCCGAATGCTGGAAGAGCTACAAGGCCAGCCACGCCGCCATCAAGGCCGGTCACACACGGGTGTACTGGTTTCGCGGTGGCATGCCCGAGTGGCGCGCCGCGCAGCGCCAGGTGGCCAGCGGTTCCTGAGGCTGGACACAGGGCCCCGGAAGGGGCCTCGTGCCACCCGAAGGCCCGAATGCGATTTCGCGCGTGAGGGCAGCTAGCAGGGCACGAAGCCCGGGGCCCGACTCAGCGGCCGGGCTTGTGCCACAGTCACTCCCCTGTGGCACTGGCCACCCGGGAGACATGTGCATGAACCTGCTTTTTGTGGCCGACCCGCTGGCCTCGTTCAAGACCTACAAGGACTCCACTTTTGCCATGATGCGCGAGGCCGCGCGGCGTGGCCACACGCTGCTGGCCTGCGAGCCGCAGCAGGTGCGCTGGCAGCGCGGTGGCCCGGTGCAGGCGCAGGTGCAAGAGATCACGCTGACGGGTGACGCCGACGGCTGGTTCAAGGTGCAGGCCACACGCACCGTGGCGCTGCATGACACCGGCGCCGTGGTGATGCGCAAGGACCCGCCCTTCGACAGCGAGTACTTTTACGCCACGCACCTGCTGGGCCAGGCCGAGCGTGAAGGGGCCCGGGTCTTCAACAAGCCCTCGGCGCTGCGCGATCACCCGGAAAAGCTGGCGATCATGGAGTTTGCGCAGTTCATCGGCCCCACGCTGGTGACGCGTCAAGAGGCCGACGTGAAGACCTTCCACGCCGAGCACCGCGACATCATCCTGAAGCCGCTGGACGGCATGGGCGGCATGGGCATCTTCCGTGTCGGCCCGGACGGTCTGAACCTGGGCAGCATCGTCGAGACGCTCAACCGCGGCGGCACCCAGACGCTGATGGTGCAGAAGTACCTGCCCGAGATCGTCAAGGGCGACAAGCGGGTGTTGGTCATCGGTGGCCAGCCGGTGCCGTTTTCGCTGGCACGCATCCCGCAGGGCAGCGAAATCCGCGGCAACCTGGCCGTCGGCGGCAAGGGCGTGGCGCAGCCGCTGACCGACCGTGAACGCGAGATCGCCAGCGCACTGGGCCCGGTGCTGGCCGCACGCGGGCTGCTGCTGGTGGGGCTGGACGTGATCGGCGACTGCCTGACCGAAATCAACGTCACCAGCCCCACCTGTTTTGCCGAGATCGCGCAGCAGACCGGCTTTGACGTGGCGAAGATGTTCATCGACGCGCTGGAGGCCGCCTTGCGCGGGTCGTCGGCTTGACGCTGCAACCGGCCTTGTTGGCGCTGCTGGATCGCGGCGCTGGCTACGACGCCGAATACGGCGCCGGCCTGTCCAACCACCGCCCGATGGCGCTGCTGGCGCTGGCCCGCCTGGGCGCCAGCGACGCGCAGCTGCAGGCCTTCGACGCGGTCTACAGCCGCCGCCTGCGGCCCGCGCCACCGCAGGTGTGTTGGCCTGCGGGCGAAGCCTGGGCATCGCGCCTGGGTCAGGTTGGGGCCTGGCCGTTGTACCGCGAACTCTTCGGTCAGTGGCTGGACCACGAAGCCGCCGGCGAGGTGCTGGGCCAGGTGCTGCCGGTCTTGATGCAGGGCTCGGGCGCGGCCGCCTTCCATGGCCTCATCCGCACCGCTTATGCGGTGCAGGCGGCACACCGGCAGGAGCTGGCCGATGCGCTGGCCTACTGGGCCTGCCGATGGCTGGACCTGGGGCCGAGTGACTTTGCAGGCACGGTGGACGACCCCGACGTGTTGCTGCGGCAACTGCAGGCCACGACCAGCGACTCACCGCTCATCTTCCAGCGCATGCAGGAGGCAGCAGCCCAGGCCAGTTGTTTGGCCACGGTGCCGCAGCTGCAAGTGGGCCCGCACACGCTGCAAAGGCTGGCCGAAACGGCCGCCCAGGCCTACGCCGCCAGTGGCAACTTCACCGTGCTGCACCTGTTGACCAGCGCGCATGCCATGCATGTGCTGCAGCCCTGGCTGCTGGGCCAGCCCGAGGTGTTGCACCACGCCTTGCGAGGCTATTGGCGCGCCTATGCAGCGGCCGTGTGTGTGGCCGGTCTGCGCCCGCAGGCGCCCGTGCCTTTGCAGCCCTGGCCAGCCGTCGTGGCAACAGCGCTGGCCAGCGACGACGACCACCTGATCAAGGTGGTGGACAGCTGCCGCGAGCAAGAACGCGCCTACGGCGGCGCCATCTGGCGACAGGCCGCGTCGCGTGCCCTGGCCTGAACGCACCAGCGCCGCCAGCGCTGCCAGCGCCGCCAGCGCCTGCGCCGCGCAGGCCGGACAATCCACCCTTATGGCTCTTCTCACCCTTTCCGACGCGCACCTCGCCTTCGGCCATGTCCCCTTGCTCGACGGCGCAGCCCTTGCGCTGGAACCCGGCGAACGTGTCGCCCTCATCGGCCGCAACGGCGCCGGCAAGTCCAGCCTGCTGAAAATATTGGCCGGGCTGGACAAGCCCGACGACGGCATCCTGCAATTGCAGACCGGCCTGCGCCGTGTTTACGTGGCGCAGGAGCCGCTGTTCGAAACCGGCAGCACCGTCTTCGACGCGGTGTCGGAAGGCGTGGCCGAAGCCAAGGCCCTGCGCGAACGTTTTGAACGCCACGACCCGGCCGACGACATGGACGCGGTGCAGACGCGCCTGGAAGCGGTGGACGGCTGGACCTGGGAGTCGCGGGTGGACCAGGCGCTTCAGCGCCTGAACCTGGACCCGGCGGCGCGTGTGGAAGACCTCTCGGGCGGCACCAAAAAACGGGTGGCACTGGCGCGTGCGCTGGTCGCTGCACCCGACTTGCTGCTGCTGGACGAACCCACCAACCACCTGGACATCGACGCCATCGAATGGCTGCAGGACCTGTTGCTGCAGTGGCGTGGCGCGCTGGTGTTCGTGTCACACGACCGTGCCTTCATCGACGCCGTGGCCACGCGCATCATTGAACTGGACCGCGGCCTGCTGCGCAGCTACCCCGGCAGCTTCAAGACCTACGAAAATACCAAGGCGCGCGAGCTGGAAGACGAATCGCTGGCCAATGCCCGCGCAGAAAAACTGCTGGCGCAGGAAGAGGTGTGGGTGCGCAAGGGCGTGGAAGCGCGCCGCACGCGCAGCGTGGGCCGTGTGCAGCGGCTGGTGAAGCTGCGTGAACAACGGGCCGCGCGCCGCGATACGCTGGGCCAGGTGCGGCTGGAACTGGACGCCGGCCTGCCGCCGGGCAAGATCGTCGCCGAGCTGAAAAACGTCGGCATGCGCTTCACGAGCCCCGAGACGGCTTCGCCGTCGCCCCCCGAGGGGGGTGAGTCGCGTGGCCAGGCCACATCCACTCACGACAAGGAACTGATCAGCGGCTTCACCGCCACCATCCTGCGCGGCGACAAGGTGGGCCTCATCGGCCCCAACGGCACCGGCAAGACGACGCTGTTGAAACTGATCCTGGGCGAGTTGCAGCCCACCAGCGGCAGCGTGCGCCAGGGCACCCGCCTGCAGGTGGCTTACTTCGACCAGATGCGCGCCGGCCTGGACCTGGACGCCACGCTGGCCGACACCATCAGCCCGGGCAGCGAGTGGATCGAGGTGGGCACTTCACGCAAGCACGTGATGAGCTACCTGAACGACTTTCTGTTCAGCCCCGAGCGCGCGCATTCGCCCGTGCGCACCTTGAGCGGCGGCGAACGCAACCGGGTGCTGCTGGCGCGCCTGTTTGCGCTGCCGGCCAACGTGCTGGTGCTGGACGAACCCACCAACGACCTGGACATCGACACCCTCGAACTGCTGGAAGAACTGCTGCAAAGCTACGCCGGCACGGTGTTTCTGGTCAGCCACGACCGGCGCTTCCTGGACAACGTGGTCACCAGCACCATCGCCTGGGAAGGCGACCCGGCCTTCGGCGGCCGCCCTGGTCTGTGGCGTGAATACGAAGGCGGCTACGAGGACTGGAAGGTGCAGCGGGCACGCGGCAAAGTGGCTGCTGCTGCGTTCTCTGCGTCTGCGTCTGCG
>JBBRCN010000063.1:0-24739 GCA_038204775.1 Burkholderiales bacterium
GATTCCGTTCATCGACACGGCCACGTGCGACACGTCCACCGGCTCTTCCTGGCCGGTGAAGAGATCGTCATAACGGGCGATCCAGGTGCCGGTGTCGCCGATATAGCGGAAGAAGGTGCCGAGCGGACCGTCATTGTTGAAGGAAAGGCTGAGCGTGCAGATCGCGCCGCTGGCGGCCTTGAGCTGGATGCTCATGTCCATGGCAATGCCCAGTGCCGGGTGGATGGGGCCTTGCACCGCGTGGGCCTTCACGATCGGGCTTTGTGCCTGGTAGGCAAACAGGTCCACCGTGTGCGCGGCATGGTGCCACAGCAGGTGATCGGTCCAGCTGCGAGCCTGGCCCAGCGCGTTCATGTTCGTGCGGCGAAAGAAGTAGGTCTGCACATCCATCTGCTGGATGTTGAACTGGCCGGCGGTGATGCGCTGGCGCACCCACTGGTGGCTGGGGTTGAAGCGGCGGGTGTGGCCGCACATGGCCACCAGGCCGGTGTTCTCTTGCATCTGCACCACGCGGTAGGCGTCGCGAAGGCTGTCGGCCAGCGGAATTTCCACCTGCACGTGTTTGCCGGCCTCCATGCAGGCCACGGCCTGCGCGGCGTGCATCTGCGTGGGCGTGCACAGGATGACGGCGTCGACATCGCTGCGCGCCAGGCTCTCGGCCAGGTCGGTGGTGACGTGGGCGATGCCGTACCGGGCCGCCACTTCGCGGGTCTTTTCCAGATCGCGGCTGATGAGGCTGACGACCTCGACGCCGTCGATGAGCTTGATCGCATCGAGGTGCTTGATGCCGAAGGCACCTGCGCCCGCAAGCGCAACTTTGATCGTCATGCGACCTCCCGCAGGGTTTCCCGAGGGAGGTCAGCCCCCTCGGGGGGTGTCGAGCGAATGCGAGAGTGGGGGCTCATGTGTTTTCCAGAATGAGGTGGCCCACCGCGGTGTTGCTGGCGGGCACGTGATAGAAGCGGTGCCGCACGGTGGGCGGCTTGTCGTTCATCGCGCCGCGTGCGATGAGCCACATCACCAGCTCGATGCCTTCGCTGCCGGCTTCACGCACGTAGTCGATGTGCGGCACGCCGGCCAGGCCTTCGGGGTCGGCGATCAGGCGGTCGAGGAAGTTGTTGTCGAACACCTTGTTGATGAGCCCCGCGCGCGGCCCCTGCAGCTGGTGGCTCATGCCGCCGGTGCCCCAGATCTGCACGTTCAGGTCCTCGTCGTAGCTTTCGACGGCCTTGCGAATGGCGCGGCCCAGGTTGTAGCAACGGCGGCCGCTGGGCACCGGGTACTGCACCACGTTCACGGCAAAGGGAATCACCGGGCAAGGCCAGGCGCCATTCACCGGGTCTTGCGGGCCGCACATCAGCGACAGCGGCACCGTCAGGCCGTGGTCGACGTCCATCCTGTTGACGATTGTGAGGTCGAAGTCGTCCTGGATCACGCTCTGCGCGATGTGGCTGGCCAGTTCCGGATGGCCGATGACCGTTGGCACCGGCCGTGGGCCCCAGCCTTCGTCGGCCGGCTGGTAAGACGCTGCCGTGCCGATGGCGAAGGTGGGAATCATGTCCAGGCTGAAGGCCGTGGCGTGGTCGTTGAAGATCAGGAAGATGACATCGGGCCTGTTGTCCTTGAGCCATCGTTGGCTGAACTCGTAGCCCTTGAAGACGGGCTGCCAGTACGGTTCTTTGTCTTTGCACAGGTCCAGCGCGGCGCCGATGGCGGGCACGTGACTGGTGTAGACGCTGGCGGTGATGCGTGCCATCTCAGAGCCCCGCCTTCGTGCTGCTGCCTTGCGGCTGCCGATGTGCCTGCGCGCTGCCGTCTTCGCCCACCACGCGGTTGCCCTCGACCGATCGGCCGCCGCTGATCATCATGTCGCGGTACTCCTCTTCGGTCATGCCGGTCATGCTGCCGGCCATCTGTTGAAAACTCTTGCCCAGCGTGGCACCGATCTTGGCCAGGAAGTAGATGTTGCCGCCGGCGGCAATGCAGCGGTTCAGGTCGCGCGCCAGCACCGCCTGTTTCTGCTCTTCCGTCATCGGCCACTCATCCAGGTAGGCGCGCATGTCGGCCTTGAAACGCTCGCGGTTGGTGGCTTTCATCAGGCTCATGCAAAACTGGTTCAGGTGGTAGCCCTTGCGGCTTTGCTCGGCGTCGAAGATGGTGGTACCGGGAACGTCGAGGTAAGGTTTGTACAGGGACACGTCAGGCCTCCTCCGGCCAGTACAGGCGCATGGGGTTGTCCACCAGCAGCTTGTGTTGCAGTTCGGCTGTCGTGGCGATGTGCGGGATGAAATCCACCAGCAGGCCGTCGTCGGGCATGTGGTCTTTCAGGTTCGGGTGCGGCCAGTCGGTGCCCCACAGCACGCGGTCAGGGAAGGTCTGGACGATGCGGCGCGCGAAGGGCACCACGTCGCGGTAGGCAGTCTGTTCGCCGTTCAGGGCCTTCGGGCCGCGCACGCTCAGGCGTTCTGGGCAGCTGACCTTGCTCCAGACGTTGTCGTGCTGCTGCATGAACTTCACGAACAGCTCAAACTGTGGGCCGTCCACCGGCAGGCCAACGTCGGGCCGGCCCATGTGGTCCACGACAACGGTGGTGGACAGTGCAGTGAAAAATTCCCACAGCTCCGGCAGGTCCACGGCCTCGAAGTAGATCACCACGTGCCAGCCCAGTGCCTTGATGCGGTGGGCAATTTCCAGCAGCTCGTCCTTCGGCGTGAAGTCCACCAGGCGCTTGACAAAGTTGAAGCGCACGCCGCGCACACCGCTGTCGTGCAGCTCCTGCAACTGCTGGTCGGTGACGCTGCGCCTGACGGTGGCCACGCCGCGTGCCTTGCCACCGCTGGCCCGACAGGCATCGGCCATGGCGCGGTTGTCGGCGCCGTGGCAGGTGGCCTGCACGATCACGTTGCGCGCAAAACCCAGGTGGTCTCGCAGCGCAAACAGCTGCTGCTTGCTGGCGACGCAGGGTGTGTACTTGCGCTCGGGTGCAAAGGGAAATTCTTCGCCGGGGCCGAAGACATGGCAGTGTGCATCCACGCTGCCGGGGGGCAACTGGAAGCGGGGCTTGCTCGGGCCGGCGTACCAGTCCAGCCAGCCGGGGGTCTTGTCAAAGGCCATGGTGTGTTTCAGTTCGCCGGTTCGAAAGGTATGCCGGCGTACTGCTCGGCCAGCGAGGCCTGCGCGTGGGCCGACGACTTCAGATAGTCGAGCTCGGTTTCCTGGGCGCGCTGATCGAAGGTGCTGTTGCCCGGAAAGCGGTGCAGCAGGTTGGTCAGGTACCAGGACGTGCGCACCGAACTCCAGACGCGCCGCAACGCCATCGCGCTGTAGCCGTCGATCAGGGCGTCACTGCCCTGGTGGTAGTGCGCGGCCATGGCGCGTGCCAGGTAGAAGACATCGGACACGGCCAGGTTCAGGCCCTTGGCGCCGGTGGGCGGCACGATGTGCGCGGCGTCGCCGCACAGGAACAGCCGGCCATGGCGCATGGGTTCTGCGACAAAACTGCGCAGCGGCGCGATCGACTTTTCGATCGACGGCCCGGTCTGGATGCGTGCCGCCAGTTCGGGCGGAAATCGCGAGGTCAGTTCGCTCCAGAAGCGGTCGTCGCTCCAGTCCTGCACCTGGTCGTCCAGCGGCACCTGCACGTAGTAGCGACTGAGCGTGCTGCTGCGCATGGAAGCCAGCGCAAAACCGCGCGGGTGGTTGGCGTAGGTGACGTCGGGCAGGGGCGCGGTGCGCGACAGGATGCCCAGCCAGCCGAAGGGGTAGGCCTTCTCGAATTCGCGCAGGTGCGTGGCGGGTATGGCCTTGCGGCTGACGCCGTGAAAACCGTCGCAACCGGCGACGTAGTCGCAGTCAAGCCGCAGGTCTTCGCCGTTGTGGCGGAACAGCACAAAGGGCTTCTCGCTTTCGACGTCCATCGGCTGCACGTCGGTGGCTTCGGTCAGCACCCGCGCCTGGCGGCGGTCGGCGGCGGCAAAAAGGTCTTCCTGGACCTGCGTCTGGCCGTAGGCCATGAAACGTTTGCCCAGGTGCTTGAAGCAGTCGATGAAAAAACTGTCGCGGCCGGCCCAGACGATGCGCATGCCGTCGTGCGGGTGGCCCTGTGCGTCCATGCGTTCGCCCAGGCCGTTGGCACGCAGCACGTCCACGGTGGTCTGTTCCAGCACACCGGCGCGGATGCGCGCCAGCACGTAGTCGCGGCTGCGCGCTTCCAGCACCACGCTGTCCACGCCCTGGCGGTGCAGCATTTCTGACAGCAGCAACCCGGCGGGGCCGCCGCCGATGATGGCAACCTGGGTCTTCATGTCGACTCCCTGGCCGAGCGGTGGGCAAGGATGCGATCGGCCTCCTGCCGCCAATCTTCGCTGCGGGCAAAACCCGGTGCGCCTCGGGTGCCAAACACGCCTGCATCGCCTTGTTCAGCCACCCAGGTGTCGCGCTGCGCCGTGCCGGCGGCAGACAGGGGCTGCAGCCCGGCGTCGTGCACGGTGCGAGCGGCTTCCTGCATCTCTTCACCGCGGCGGCGGCCGTGTTCGATGACCCGCTGGAACGCATACGTGGCCTGCTTCTGCCAGTCCACGCCCGGATAGGTTTCGACCAGCGACGCGATGACCGCGTCTTCCACGCCGTAGTGCCGCGCGGTGGTCAGGCTTTCGATGAGCATGACCTCCAGGCCTTTGATCATCACGCTGCGGCACAGCTTGGTGGCGCTGGCCACGCCCAGCCGTTCGCTGGCCACACGTGCAGCAAAACCCAGCGGTGTGATCAGCCGCAGCAAGGCCTGTGCATGTGGCCCGCCCAGCAGCAGCGGCACCTTGATGCGGTAGCCGCTGATGAGCGTCATCACCGCACCTTCGACATAACGCCCGCCGGCGCTGTCGATGAGTGTGGCGGCTTCGGCTTTGGCGCCGGGCGAAGCGGAGTTGAAGTCCAGGTAATAGGTCCGACCAATGGCGCAGGCCTGGCCGATGGCCGGCACACAGGCTTCCGCCACGGCGCCGGTCTGGCTGGCGGTGACGGCCGAGATCACCAGGTCTGCACCGCGTACGGCGTCAGCAGTGGTGGCCGCCAGCGTCACGCCGTAACGCGCCGCGTGTTCACGCAGCGGAGCCGCCCCTTCACCTTGCAGCTTCAAATCGAAGGCGGTGACCACCTGGTCCTGTTCCCGCAGGTCTTCGGCCAGGATCTTGCCGACCTCGCCGTAGCCGATGATCGTAATGTGCATCGTTGGGTGTCCGTTGTTGCTCGTGTGCAGTCCGTCGTTCGCAGTCCGTCGCCCGCGTCAGTCGATGTACTTCAGCCCGGCCTTGGCCAGCGGTTCGCGCATGTTGTACATGTCCAGACCCAGCACGCCCGATGCCAGCCTGGCGCGTTTTTCGCCTTCGTTGGCCTCGCGCCTGGCGGCGGCTTCGGCGGTGGCCAGGGCCATGGCGGCAGGCACCACCACCACACCGTCGTCGTCGGCCACGATCACGTCGCCGGGTGTCACCCACATGCCGGCGCAGACCACCGGGATGTTCACCGAGCCCAGCGTGGACTTGATGGTGCCCTTGCTGCTGATGGCCTTGCTCCACACCGGGAAGCCCATCTCGGTGAGATCTTTGACATCGCGGCAGCCGCCGTCGATGACCAGGCCGCGTGCACCACGTGCCATGAAGGACGTGGCCAGCAGGTCGCCGAAGTAGCCATCGGTGCAGTCGGCCGTGACGGCGGCGACGACGATGTCGCCTTCCCTGATCTGCTCGGCCACGACATGCATCATCCAGTTGTCACCCGGCTGCAGCAGCACGGTGACGGCGGTGCCCGAGATGCGCGCGCCGCCGTAGATGGGCCGCATGTAGGGTTTCATCAGGCCGACGCGGCCCATGGCCTCGTGCACGGTGGACGCGCCGTATCGGCCCAGCCCGTCGGCGGCCACGCGGTCGGCGCGGTTGACGCAACGTTTGACAACGCCCAGTTCAAACATGGTCAGAGTCCTTTCGATTTCAGCGCGGCATCCAGCCGCGGGTAGACACGCCGCGCATTGCCTTCGTAGATCTTGTGCCGGTCGTCGCCCACGACGATGGTGCTGGCTTCGATGTAGCGCTTGGTGTCGTCGTAGTAATGGCCCGTTTCGGGGTCGATGCCGCGCACCGCGCCGATCATTTCGCTGGCAAACAGGATGTTGTCCACCGGGATCACCTTCGTCAGCAGGTCGATGCCCGGCTGGTGGTAGACGCAGGTGTCGAAGAAGATGTTGTTCAACAGGTGGTCTTTCAGCAGCGGCTTCTTCAGCTCTTGCGCGAGACCCCTGAATCGGCCCCAGTGGTAGGGCACCGCGCCGCCGCCGTGGGGGATGATGAAACGCAGCGTGGGGAAGTCCTTGAACAGGTCGCTGGTCAGGCACTGCATGAAGGCCGTGGTGTCGGCGTTCAGGTAATGCGCGCCGGTGGTGTGGAAGCAGGCATTGCAGCTGGTGCTGACGTGCACCATGGCCGGGATGTCGTACTCGACCATCTTCTCGTAGATGGGGTACCAGCTGCGGTCAGACAGCGGCGGGCTGGTCCAGTGGCCGCCCGAAGGGTCGGGGTTCAGGTTGATGGCGACGTTGCCGAACTGTTCCACACACTTCACCAGTTCGGGGATGCAGCTGGCGGGGTCGACACCCGGGCTTTGCGGCAGCATGGCCGCCGGGATGAAATGGTCCGGGAACAACTGCGCGACGCGCAAGCACAGCTCGTTGCAGATGGCGGCCCAGGTGCTGCTGACCTCGAAGTCGCCGATGTGGTGGGCCATGAAACTGGCGCGCGGGCTGAAGATGGTGAGGTCGCTGCCACGCTCTTTCATCAGCCGCAGCTGATTGGTTTCGATGGTTTCGCGCAGTTCATCGTCGCAGATCTTCAGGTCGGCCACACGCGGCTTGGCGGCCGGGTCCTTGATGCCGGCGATCTGGGCGTTGCGCCAGTTCTCCAGCGCTTTGGGCGCGGTGGTGTAGTGGCCGTGGCAGTCGATGATCATGTGGCGGTGTGCTGTTGGATGAAAGATGTCCAGCCGCTCAGGCAGGTTCCATGCCCTGGCGGCGTTTGGCCGCCGCGGCAGCGGGCGAGGCCATGAATTGCAGCATGTCGCGCGCAGCCTCGGCTTGTGTCGAGGTGGCGCAGATCCCGCCACAGAAAGTGGTGACGCAGGCGATGGCTGCCGGCAAGGTACCCAGCACCGTGATGCCGTCCAGGTGCATCAGCTCGCTCAGTTGCTGGAAGCCCAATTCGACATCGCCGCTGGCCACCAGGGTGCCCACGGGCACGCCGGGCGGCGCTTGCACAAGGCGGGGCGCGATGGCTGCTGCAATGCCCCAGCGCCCGAACAGCTGGTTCAGGTAGACGCCGCTGGGGCCGGTGGAAAAGCTGATGCTGCGCGCGGCCAGCACCGCCTGCTTGACGCCTTCTTCGCTGCCCACGTCGGGCTGCGGCGTACCGGCGCGCACGGCCATCGCCACGGCCGACTGCACCAGGTCCACCGTGCTGCCGGGCAGCACGTGGCCCGATGCCACCAACTCGTCGATGGCGTCGGACGCCAGCAGCACCGCGTCGAAGGCCTCGCCGGCCTGCACGCGTCTCGCAGCGTCCACACCGCCCACCGATTCGATCGACACCACCCGACCCGTGCGCTTCGTGTAGGCCGCAGCCAGTTCCGCCAGCACCTGGCGCGTGGCCATCGAGGAAATGCCGTTGATCGTCATGGGCAGGATTCTTGACCGCGCCAGCCTGTTCATCAATGAGATTTCAGGACTAGCTGATAGGCTGAAACGGCATAACAATATCGGCATGGATTTCAAGCAGATCGCCTACTTCGTGCAGGTGGCCGAACTGGGCAGCTTCACGCGCGCCGCCAGCGTGCTGCGGGTGGCGCAACCGGCACTCAGCCGTCAGGTGCGCGCGCTCGAAGTCGAACTGCGCCAGAGCCTGTTTGATCGCAACGGCCGTGGCGTCACGCTCACGCCGGCCGGTGTGCGCTTGCTGGCCCATGGCCGCGGCATCCTGCAGCAGGTGGAAAGGGCCAGGCAAGACCTGGAAGACCAGCGCGGCGCGGCATCGGGCCTGCTGTCCATCGGCCTGCCGCCCAGCGTGAGCCGCACGCTCACCGCGCCGCTGGTCGAAGCCTTTAGGACGCAGTTTCCGCGCGCCAAGCTCAGCGTCGTCGAGGGCCTGTCCACTTACACGCTGGAGTGGCTGACGCAGGGCCGCATCGACTGCGCGGTGGTCTACAACGCCACGCCGGCTGCCGCAATCGACCTGCTGCCGGTGCTGCAGGAGCCGCTGTTCCTGGTGTCGGCGCGACCGTCAAGGCTGCCCCGTTCATCCGGTTCACCCACTTCGCCGTTGCGCGGTTCGTCCATCACGCTGGCGCAACTGGCCATGCGAGAGCTGGTCATTCCCAGTCGGCCGCACGCCATCCGAATGCGGCTGGAAACGGTGCTGGCCGAAGCCGGCCTCAAACCCCGTGTGGCACTGGAAATCGAAAGTGTGCCGGCCATCCTGGACCTGGTGCAGCGCCATGCGTTGCACGCGGTGCTGAGCCTCAACGCCGTGCTGGCCAGCGGTCACGGGCAGGCCTTTGTCGTGCAGCCCGTCAGCCTGGGCGGGCGCCAGCAACTGGCCACCAGTCTGTGGCTGGCCACGTCGGCACAGCGGCCGCGCGGGCCGCTGCTGGAACAGGCCAGCGCGCTGCTGGTGCAGATGCTGCGCGGGCAGTTGGCGGTGCCGGGCCCCAGGGCTGAGTGCGCGCAACCTTGACGCCAGCACCTTGAAGGTCAACGAAAAACGCGGCAACCCGGTGGAGATCAGCGCCGTGGTGGTCTGGCGTGTGCAGGACACCGCGCAGGCGTGGCTGCCTACCGCCATGTGCAGATCTACACGGTGCTCTGGATCATCCTGACGCTGTCGGGTCTGGTGACCTTGGGCGTGGCCGCGATGGTTGGCCCAGCCGGCGCCACCGCTGGCGGTCTGGTGGCACTGCCGGTGCTGCCGGTGCTGCCGGTCCTGATGGTGAGCCTGCTGCTGCTGGGCCGCCTGGTGATCGAGCTCGACGCGCAGCACTTGCGCTGGAGATTCGGCTACATCGGCTGGCCGCGTTGGCAACTGGCACTGGTGGACATCCGCCGCGTCGAACGCACCCGGGCACCTGCCTCGGCGGGTTCGGGCATCAAGGGCAGCAAGGACAAGCGCCTGTACAACGTCACCATCGGTGGTCCGGCCGTCCTGCTGACGCTGCACGACGGCCGCACGGCAATGTTGGGCACACCCGAACCCGAGCGCCGGGCGGCCGTCATCGAAGCGCGCCTGCCGCCCGCAGGGTGAGGGTTGGGGCCTGAGCAACGATGGCCAGCCCGGGCAAAAGAGCTTCCTGTTGCGCGTGGACCTCGCGCTGTGGGACGAAGTCGAGCGGCTGGCTGCGCAGGAGCTGCGCAGCACCAATGCGCAGCACCAATGCGCAGGTCGAATACCTGCTGCGCGAGGCGATGCTGCGCGCGGCCAGACCATCGTGGGCAGCCGCACGGTGGGTCTGTGCCTGTTGTGCCACAGCGGGCCGCCGTCGGCCGACTTTCCGCTGCCGCAGCTTCAGGGCGACCTGGCCACGAACCTGGAAGGCGCGGGCGCGCGCTGGACCGAAGCGCAACTGCGGCTGCGCATCGTCGACAGCCGGCGCCTCAACCCCGACAGCCTGATGCCGGCGCTGCACCGTGCAGAAGGCCATCAGCGGGTCGGCCCGGCCTGGCAAGGCAAGCCGGTGCTGGATGCGCAGCAAGTCGAAGACGTGGTGGCTTACCTGCGGACGTTGAAGTGAAGCCCCCAAGCTCGCTGGCGCACGCTACCCCCCAAGGGGGCCGTCCGCCAACGGCCCGGCAGAGCCGGTTCCGTGGCGTGAAGCTTGGTGCCGACCCTTCATCGGTGGCGGCTGCCGCCTTGCGGCGTGGAAAACTGAAATGAATGAGCGCCGCCTGCTGATGATCGGTGCTGCGGCCAGCGTGGTTTGGCGGCCGGCGCTGGCGACGCCTGAATCGATGCTGACGTTCCCGGTCGCGCTGCCGGAGTTCGTGGTCGAGGCCTACACCGACGCGGGCGACATCGTGTTCGAACCCTTCGGCGGCAGCGGCACGACGATGCTGGCGGCCGAGCGCACCTTGCGTGTCATCGTCACGGCACCGACTTCGGCTCGGGTTGGCGAAGTCGTCGAAATCCGCGCGTTGGCGCAGCATCCAATGGAAACCGGCTACCGCCGCAGCTCGGAAGGTGAAATCCTGCAGCGCGACTTGCTGCGCCGCGTCGAGTGCCGCTTCGAAGGCGAGCTGGTTTTCGCCGCCGACCTGCACGCCGCCATCGCCGCCAACCCCTACCTGGCCTTCCACCTGAAGCTGCCGCGCAGCGGCACGCTCACGATCACCTGGGCTGGCGACCGCGGCGTGGCGCACAGCGAGTCGGTGCGCATCACGGCGACATGAGAGCCGCAGCGCTGGGCTTGCTGGTTCTGTGTGCTGCGGTTTCAAGCGCCCAGGCCCAACGCCTGTCGGGCTTCGACTTCATGAGCCCTGCCACACAGGCACTGCAGAAAGACGACGCGCAGAACCCCGGCTTCTTGTGGCTGAAGGACGGTCAGCAGCGCTTCGACAGCAGCTGCCAGCGTTGCCACACTGCAGCCAGCCTGCGAGGGGTGGCGGCGCGCTACCCGGCCATGGACAGCCTGCTGGGCAAGCCGGTCACGCTGTCGGCCCGCATCAACCTGTGTCAGATGCGGCACGTCAAGGGCAAGCCCTTCGCACCCGAGAGCGAGGCGCTGCTGGGTCTGGAAACCTACGTTGCGCACCAGTCGCGCGGCCAGCCCGTGCAGCCGCCTGCCGACCCCCGGCTGGCACCCTTTGTGCAGCAAGGCCGGAAGCTCTATGAGCAGCGCATCGGTCAACTCGACTTCTCCTGCGCGCAGTGCCACGACCAGCAGGTCGGCCGCCGCCTGGCGGGCAGCACCATCCCGCAGGCCCACCCCACGGGGTACCCGCTGTACCGGCTGGAATGGCAAGGTGTGGGTTCTTTGCAGCGCCGCCTGCGCCACTGCATGAGCGGTGTGCGCGCCCAGCCTTATGCTTTTGCCAGCGACGAACTCACGGCGCTGGAGCTGTACCTGATGCAACGCGCCGCCGGCATGCCGATCGAAACCCCCGCCGTGCGGCCATGACGCCCATTGCCGAAACACAGATTTGGCTGGAGCGCGCGGTCATCGGCCTCAACCTGTGCCCCTTTGCCAAGGCCGTGCACGGCAAGGGGCAGATCCGCTGGGTGTTGAGCGAAGCCACCGAGCCGGTGGCCTTGCTCAAGCAGCTGGTGCAAGAACTGCAAGGGCTGGCCCAGGCCGACGCCGATGAAGTGGACACCACCCTCATCGTGCACCCGCAAGTGCTGCAGAACTTTTTCGACTTCAACGACTTCCTGGGCGTGGCCGAAGACACGCTGGCCGACCTGGGCCTGGAAGGTGTGCTGCAGATCGCCAGCTTCCACCCACACTTCCAGTTTGCCGATGCGCGTGCCGACGACGTCGGCAACGCCACCAACCGGTCGCCCTATCCCACGCTGCACCTGCTGCGCGAAGACAGCATCGACCGTGCGGTAGCGGCTTTCCCGGCAGCGGAAGCGATCTACGAACGCAACATCGAAACGATGCAGCAGCTGGGCTGGGCCGGCTGGCGCGAACTGCTCAAGCGCTGAGAGGCTGAGCCAACCGCAGCCCTTCAGCGTGGCGCCCTGGCCGCTTCAGCTGTCGGCAGTGAAGCCGATGCGCTTGACCAGCGGGCCCCAGCGTTCGAACTCGGCGCGCTGGCTGCGGGCCATCTCGTCCGGTGTCGAACCCTGGGCCAGCAGTCCAACGATCGCCAGGCCGTCCACCAGCGACTTGTCTTTCAGGCCCTGGTTGATGGCCGCGTTGGCAGCAGCCACCACAGCGGCCGGTGTGCGCGCCGGTGCGTAGAAGCCGAACCACTCTTCGGTGGTCAGTTCGCTGAATCCCTGTTCACCAAAGGTGGCCACGTCGGGTGCAAAGGGCAGGCGTGTCTTGCCTGACGTGCCCAGCAGCCGCAGCTTGCCCGCACGGTGGTTGGGCAGGAAGTCACCAGCGGGCGTGAACATGGCCGCCAGCTGGCCGCCCACCACGTCGGTGATGCCGGGCACCGATCCGCGGTAAGGGATGTGCTTGAGGTCGACGTTCTGGCCCAGGCCCAGGAGCGCGCCCAGGAAGTGCGGTGTCGACCCCGCCGCGGGCGAGCCGTAGTTGGCCTTGTCCGGGTTGGCCTTGGCCCAGGCGACAAAGCCTTTGACGTCGGTCACGCTGGCCGGCACGACGGGGCCCACGGCCAGGCCGTGGTGCATGATGGCCGCGATGGACACCGGCACGAAGTCGGCCACCGGGTCGTAGCTGAGCTTCTTGTAGACGTGCGGGTAGATCGACACGGCCGAGAACGGCGTCATGGCCAGCACCGAGCCGTCGCTGGGCGACGCACGCAAGCCATCCAGCGCGATGCGGCCGCCGGCACCGGGCCTGTTTTCGACGATGGCGGCGTTCTTGGCATAAGCTGAACCGCCCACCCGTTCGGCCACGCGGCGGCAGGCAATGTCACCGGCACTGCCGGCAGGAAAGCCGTACAGGAATTTCGGTTGTTCGAAGCCTTGCGCCTGGACGCGCCAGGGCAGGGCGGCGCCAGCGGCGGCCAGCAGCAGGCTTTGACGGCGGGTGAGATTCATCGTGGGTCTCCGGTGGGGTGGTGGTCATGCGCACAAGGCGCGGATGTCTTCAGGCACGGCGATGGTCTTGATGCGCTCCGGGTTCTTCCAACCTGCACGGCCACACGGTGCACATGCTGCCTGTTCACTGCGGCGCCTGCACCTTGGCGGCCCGCTTGTCCAGAAAGTCCCGTACACGTTCCTTGGCCGCTTCGTCACCTTGTGCGATGGACGACACAAGCGACTCCATGAACAGGCCGTCGGCGGCTGGCAGGTCGGCAATGCGCGGCAGCGCCTGCGTGATGGCGTAGTTGGACAGCGGTGCGTTCAGCGCAATCTTCTGCGCCAGCGCCAGGGCCTGGGCCAGGCCTTCACCGGCGCCCACCAGGTAGTTGCTCAGCGCCAGCGTGTGGCCTTCGTTGGCGTCGAAGACGCGGCCGGTGAGCATCATGTCGGTCATGCGCGTCACGCCCACCAGGCGGCTGATGCGCACCGAGCCACCACCGCCCACGAAGATGCCGCGTGTGCCTTCGGGCAAGGCATAAAACGCGCTGGCCTCGGCCACACGCAGGTGCGCGCTGCTGGCCAGTTCCAGGCCGCCGCCCACCACCGCGCCGTGCAGCACCGCAATCACGGGCACGGGGCCGAACTGGATGGCATCGAAGCAGGCGTGCCAGGCCCGCGAGTGATGCATGCCTTCGGTGATGTTGCGCTCGCTCACCTCCGACAGGTCCAGGCCGGCGCAGAAGTGATCGCCTTCGCCGCTGATCACTGCGGCCTTGAATCGCGAGGGCATGTTGACAAACACGGTGTGCAACTGCGACAGCATGTCGTCGCTGATCGAATTGCGCTTGGCCGGCCGGTTCAGGCGAACGTGCAGCACAGCGCCGGTTTCCTGCAACTGCAGCAGCGGCAGGCTGGACAGCGGGCCGCTGAGCGTGTGCAGGGGTTCAAAGGGCAGGGCGGTCATGGACTCGTTCCGGTGTCGGTTCAGCTGCGGATGACACGCGGGTCAGCCGGGCTGACGTAGAGCGCCGCCACGTCGGGCGCCCGGCGTTGCAGAGTCAGACGCTGATTGAGGTAACCCTTGTCGGTGATCTCGCCTGCCGCCAGGCTTGGCGCATCGGGCAGCAACAGGGCGCGTGTGGGCGATTGCGAAGAGCCGCCACCTTCGGCATTGATGGCCTGCAGGGCCTGCCGCACGTGTTGCGTCAAGGCTTCTGCCGGCAACTTGCGGCCGGCCTCGGAAAGGAAGATCAGGAGGCCGATGTCGCTGCGGTCGTGGCCCGTCACCACCACGTCTTGCGCGACCGGTGACAGCGCTGCCACCACGCGCAGCCGCAACGGGCCCACGTTGACCCAGGAGCCGCTGCTGAGCTTGAAGTCTTCGGCCACGCGGCCGTTGAAAACCACCCCTTGGCTGGCGTCCTGCGCGTCGGCCAGGTGGCCGGCGTCACCGATGCGGTAGTAGCCTTCTTCGTCAAAGGCTTCGTGCGTGGCGGCTTCGTTGTTGCGGTAGCCGGGAAAGATGTGCGGCCCGCGCACGCGCATTTCCAGCTTGCCGCCCGGGTCCCCTGCCACAGGCACGAACTTCAGCTCGGCGCCCGGCATCGGCAGGCCGATGACCCCCGGCCGATCCAGCTTCCAGTGTGCACAAGTGATGGCCGGGGCGGTTTCTGTGCTGCCCCAGCTGGTGGTGAACCACACCGGCTCTTCCCGCACACGCGCGGCCACCTGTTCGAGCCGCTGCCAGGTCGACACCGGCATGCCGGCGCCGGCATAAAAAACCATGCGCAGCTTTTCGAAGAAACGCCGTGCCAAAGCGTCATCGGCCTCCAGCGCCGGCAGCATCATCTCGTAGCCCTTGGGCACGTTGAAGTAGACGCTGGGCTGCACGCCATGTTCAGGGTCACGCAGGTGCTGCAGCGTCTTGTCCACCGCGCCCGGCATCGGTCGGCCGTCATCGATGTACATCGTGCCGCCATGCATCAGCACCAGGTTCATGTTGTGGTTGCCGCCGAAGGTGTGGCTCCAGGGCAGCCAGTCCAGCAGCACCGGTTTTTCGCGCTGCAGGAAGCGCAGCGTCTGCGCCAGCATCTGCTGGTTGGCGCACAGCATGCGGTGGGTGTTGATCACCACCTTGGGGTGACCCGTGGAGCCGCTGGTGAGCAGGTACTTGGCGTGGGTGTCGGGCGTGACCTTCGCAAAGGCCGCCATCACGGCAGGTGTCTCCTGGGTCGCCATCAGGTCGTCAAAATGCAGTGCCTGCGGGAGGTCTTGCGCACCCTGGCTGAAGACGACCCGTGCCCGCACCGGGGCTTGCTTCAATGCCGCGCCGTAGGTGGCCGCATCGTGGGCATAAATCAACGCCGGCTGCAGCGCTTGCAAGATGCCGTGGATGCGGCTGAAGTCACCGCCGGCCAGGCGGCAGTAGCCGCTGCTGACGGTGCACACCGCGCGCCCCACGTGCATGCCGGCCAGCATCAGCACCAGGTGGTCCAGCGAGTTGTCGGACAGCACCACGATGGGCTGGCCTGCGGGCAATTGCAGGTCCAGCAGGCTTTGCGCCACGGCACCCACACGCTGGCGCAGGCTGCGCCAGTTCAGGGCCTTCCAGGCGCCGGACGGCGTGGCTTCCGCAAAGGCGGTTGACTCGGGTGTTTTTTCTGCCCAGTGCTGCAACCACTCACCCACGCAGCGCGCATGGGGCAGCAGGGGTTCGGGCGAGCGCAGGACAAAACCGCCGCTGGCATGGGACACCTTCTGCACCCGGCGTGGGGCCAGGCACTGCGGGTTGTCGAAGAAGCGGTCGGCGCTCATGATCCGGTTTGTCTCCATACATGTCTGTATGTTGCTAAGCACGATCCTAGGCGCGGCTGTACCGGTGAGAAGCCGGGATAACCCGGGTGTCCATACAGTTCTGCATGGCATGATCGTGCCTGACGTTCGCGATCATCTCCTGCGCCCCGCTGCTTTCATGACGAGCCCCACGCCCCGCACCGCCACGCGCACGCCGCGCGCCAAGACCGCCCGTGCGGCTGCCAAGGGCAGTGACCGCACGGCACTGACGCGCGAAACCTGGACCGGCGCCGCCACCGAGGTGCTGGTGGACCAGGGCATCGACCACGTGAGAGTGGACGTGCTGGCACGGCAGCTGGGCGTCACCCGGGGTAGCTTTTACTGGCACTTCCGCGACCGTGAAGAACTGCTCCGCAGCGTGCTGCAGGCCTGGCGGGAACTGAGCACCGAGCAGCTGACGCTGCGCCTGTCCACCGCCCACGTCGACCCACGCCAGCAGCTGCGTGACGTGCTGTCGCTGCCGCTGCGCGGACGTTCGGCCGCGCGTGCGGCGCGCATCGAGCTGGCCATCCGCGCCTGGGCCCGGCGCGACGAGCTGGCGCGTCACGCGGTGGACGAATCCGATGCCAGCCGCATCGCCTACATCGCGCAAGTTTTTTCTGCGCTGGGCTTCGCGGTGGCCGAAGCCCGGTCGCGCGCCTTCTTGCTGTATGCCTTTGTGGTGGGCGAATCGCTGATGCCCCGCCAGGGCAACGCCACGCTGCGGCAGGACCGCGGCCGGCTGGTCGAACAGCTGCTGCAGCGCGCTCTCTGAAGCCAGCCCCGTTTCGACACCGGCCGGTGTCGAACCCCGGACGCAACCACCTGGCGTTTTGCAACGGCACGGGCAGCACCCGCGTGATGCGCAACGTGAGCATGCCCAACCCCAGCGTCAGCAGCTGGGCGGGCGGTGGCAGCACGCTGTCGCTGCAGTCCGGATCGGTGGCGTTGCTGGCCTATGAATCGGCCATCGACAGGGCTGAGGCCACCACACACGACGGTTTGCAGTGGCATCGTGCGCGCGACCTCAACCGACTATTGGGCCGGTGCGGGTTACCCGTCGTGGACCCGCGTCAAGGGGCGAGCAGGCCGTCAACAGACAGTTTCAGAAGACGCCAGCCGACTGCTCACGGTCACCGAGCCCTGCCTGCAACGGCAGTGCGACACTGTCGCACCGCCTTCTTTCCAAGGGCTGGAGAAGACCACCGTGACCCCGATTCTGCAAAGCCACATCGCCGGCCGTTGGCTGGGCCAGCAGCCCGCGCTGACGCTGGCCAGCGCCATCAACGGCCGCACGGTAGCCCACACCCATGCTGAGAGCCCCGACTTCGGCGAGGCGCTGCACCACGCGCGTCAGGTGGGCCTGCCGGCGTTGCTGGCGCTGGACTTCCAGCAGCGCGCGGCCATCCTCAAGGCACTGGCCAGGTTTCTGAACGAACACAAGGAACAGCTTTACGCGGTGTCGGCCCACACCGGTGCCACGCGCAAGGACAGCTGGATCGACATCGAAGGGGGCACCGGCACCTTGTTGGCCTACGCCGCGATGGGCAGCGCCGAACTGCCCTCGGGCCATCTGCTGCATGAAGGCCCGGTGCTGCCGCTGTCCAAGAATGGCGGTTTTGTCGGCACCCACATCCTGGTGCCCAGGCGCGGCGTGGCGGTGCACATCAACGCCTTCAACTTTCCGGTCTGGGGTCTGCTGGAAAAGTTGGCACCCAGCTTCCTGGCTGGCATGCCCTGCATCGCCAAACCCGCCACCGCCACCAGCTACCTGACTGAAGCGGCAGTGCGCCTGATGCTGGACAGCGGCCTGCTGCCGCCGGGCGCGCTGCAGCTGGTGGTGGGCGGCACGGGTGACCTGCTGGACCGCTTGCAGGAAAGCGATGTGCTCACCTTCACCGGCAGTGCGGACACGGCAGCCCAGCTGCGCACGCACCCCAACGTCGTGCGCCGGTCCATCCCCTTCAATGCCGAGGCCGATTCCCTGAACTGCGCCATCCTGGCGCCCGACGTGAGCCCCGACGACGAGGAGTTCGGCCTCTTCGTGCAAGAGGTGGCACGTGAGATGACGGTCAAAGCCGGCCAGAAGTGCACCGCCATCCGGCGTGCCATCGTGCCGCGTCGGCACCTGGACGCGGTGGCCAGCCAGCTGCGTGCCCGCTTGGCGGCCGTGGTGGTGGGAGACCCGGCGCTGCCCGCGGTGCGCATGGGTGCGCTGGCTTCGCGCGCGCAACAGGCCGATGTGGCCGAGCGCGTGGCGCAGCTGTTGCGGAGCAGCGAGCGGGTCTTCGGTGCGCCAGACGGTTTTGCGCCGCAAGGTGATGACGTCTCGGGTGGCGCCTTTTTTTCGCCCACGCTGCTGCTGTGCCAGCAACCGCTGCTGAACGACGCCGTGCACGAGATCGAAGCCTTTGGGCCGGTGTGCAGCTTGATGCCTTGTGACAGCCTGGAAGAGGCGCTGGACCTGGCCGCACGGGGCCGCGGCAGCCTGGTGGGCACGCTGGTCACACGCAGCGCGGCCACGGCGGCCCACGCCGTGCCGCTGGCCGCAGCCCACCACGGCCGCCTGCTGGTGCTGGACCGTGAGGCGGCAGTCGAATCCACCGGTCACGGGTCGCCGCTGCCGGGCCTGAAACATGGCGGCCCGGGCCGCGCAGGAGGTGGCGAAGAGCTGGGTGGCCTGCGCGCCGTCAAACATTACCTGCAGCGCGCCGCCGTGCAAGGCTCGCCGGCGATGTTGTCAGCCATCGTGGGCGAACACCTGCGCGGTGCGCCGCTGATCGAAACCGAAGTCCACCCCTTCCGCCGCCACTTCGAAGACCTGCAGATCGGCGAGTCCTTGCTGACCCACAGGCGAACAGTGGGCGAAGCCGACATCGTGGCCTTCGGCGGCATCAGCGGCGACTACTTCTACATGCACTTCGACGAGGTGGCCGCCGCGAAGTCCCCGTTTGGCAAGCGCATCGCACACGGCTACTTCGTGCTCAGCGCGGCGGCGGGCCTGTTCGTGAGCCCGGCGCCGGGCCCGGTGCTGGCCAACTACGGCCTGGACACGCTGCGCTTCGTCAAGCCCGTGGGCATCGGCGACACCATCCAGGCGCGGCTGACGTGCAAACGCAAAACCGACCGCCAGAAAAAGGGCTCCGACGGTGTGGGCCAGGGCGTGGTGGCCTGGGACGTGGAAGTCAACAACCAGCATGGCGAACTGGTGGCCAGCTACGACATCCTGACCCTCGTGGCCAAGAAGGCCTGAACGACACACACACACCGCCGCTTGAAGTCGCGCACCTCGATCGTCATCGCGCTGGGCACGGCGCAGACGCTGGCCTGGGCCTCGTCGTTCTACCTGCCTGTCATGCTGGCTGCGCCCATGGCGCGGGAACTGGGGCTGGCCCGCATGCTGCTGCTGGTGATGCTGCTGTTCATGCTGCTGTTCATGCTGATGGGCTTTATCAGCACCGCCATCGCCACCCACTTGCCGGCGTTGATCCAGGCCAGTGGCGCAACATTGGGCACGGCGGTGGCTGTGGCCGCGCTGGCCGGGCCGGCACAGGTGGCCTCGCCCCTCGTCGAGCTGGGCGTGTTGAACCGCTTCTCGCCGCTGCTCACGGCCCGCCTGGCCACGCTGGGACACCCCTTGGGTGCCGCTTGCCTGTTGCTGGGGGGCCCCGCAGCGGCCGTGCCCTTTGTCGTGCTGCATGGCCTGGGCAACGGCTTGCTGACCATCGTGCGTGGCACCCTGCCGCTGGCGCTGTTCGGCGCCCAGGGTTACGGCGCGCGCCAGGGCTGGATTGCCTTGCCGGGGCGTCTGGTGGGTGCCCTTTCGCCCTGGTTGCTGGGTCTGGTGCTGGAACGCCGGGGCGTGGCCACGCTGTGGCTCACCGGTGTGCTGGGCCTGGGCGCATTGGCCACGCTGTCTCTGCTGCGTTTGCCGGCAGCAGCGCCACTGCGCTCCACGGTGAAGGCATGAACAGGCCACCGCGTGTGGGCCAATTGACGCTGATGGTGCAGCGCGCCAGCCAGCAGAATCCCTGTTGAACATGGATGAGTTGCGCCCGGACACCCTGGCCGGCCACTTGGTGGCTTGGCACAACAGCCATGCGCTGGCGCGCCGCATCACGCTGGCGCATGTGCAGTCGGTGGGCTATGTGGAGGTGCCCTTTGCTGCGTCGGCATCGGCTTCAGCTTTGTCCGCTGCTGCCGATGCATCCGCTGCGCCTTCCGCAGCCTTGGCCGGCGCTGCAGCCGGCGGCCCGGCGAACGGCCCGGCGAACGGCTCGGCAGACGGCCCGGCAGACGGCCCGACAGACGGCAAGACGCTGCGCGAACGGGCCATGGCCCGTGCGCAACAACAAGCTGCCGGTCTGCCGCCACCGCCTGCACCGGTGGCAGAACCGGTCGCTGCCCCGCCCACGCGTCCACCCGAAGCTGCGGGGCCGCTGAAGCCGCTGTTCAGCGAGAACTTCATCCCGCCGCTGAAGCCTGCAGCCGTGGCGGCGTTTGCCGCGTTGCACGGTGCCGCACAGGCCAGCCCCGGCAAGGACAGCCAGGTGCGCCGCGTCGCCGCTGAAGGTGCCGTGGACCCGGCCCTGGTGCAACAGCGCTGGTTGCTGACGGCGCAGATCGAAGTGGGTCAGGCCCGCACCCGGGTGCTGGTGGGCAGCGGCCTCAAACCCGCCGTGCTGGGGCGGCGGCTGCTGCGCACGCGTCAGCTGGCCCTGTGGGCGCTGCTGCTGCTGGCTGTGGTGCTGGGCGCGTGGGCGGCCTGGATGCGGTCCACCGGTGATGCGTCAGCGCTCGCCCCTGCGGCTGCTGTTGCTGCGGCCAGCGCGCCACTTGCGCCAAAACCGCTGACTCCGCCAATGGCCAGCGCGGCCCCCGATGTCGCGCCGCCGGTCTCAGCTGAATCAAGTTCAGCAGCGGCGTCCGCATCAGCGTCCGTACAAGCGTCGGCATCAGCGTCCGCACAAGCGTCCGCACAAGCGTCCGCCGCAGCGTCCGCACCCGCTGCTTCACCAGCGCCTGTCGATGTCGATCCGTCGCTGGGTCGTGTGCAACTGCCGTCGCTGGGCCCGATCATCGAAGAACGCCGGCAAGCGCTGGCTGCTGCACGCCAGGCTTCTGCTGCTGCTGCAACTGCAACTGCAGCTTCAGCCCCACCTGCTGCGCCACGCGCCAAAGCCGCCACGCCTGCAGCGCCCCCCACACAGGCAGCGCCCCCCACACAGGCAGCGCAAGCCGCCCCAGCACCGCCGCTGGTGCTTCAGCCCCTGGCCACAGGCCCGGCTTTTGCCGTGTCCACCCGGCTGCTGCGCACACGCACCGAAGGTGCAGTCATCGCCGATGCCATGCGTGAATTGCTGAGCAGCCCCGACGCACCCGGCCTGCGTGTCGAGGCCCTGCGTGCCGGCGATGACTGGCGCGTCGTGGGCTGGCCCTACACCAGCCGCGAACAGGCCGAAAAGGCGCGTGCGCTGCTGGCCAAGCGGGGCATGAAAGTCCAAGTCGTCGACTTCTGATCAAGCTACAAACTGGTCGGCCCGCCGCCCCTTGATGGGTGCGTAAAAACGTTTGATCTCGGCCATGTCGGCTTCGACGTCGCCTGTGGGTTGGAACACCGGGCCCAGGCCGCTGACTTTGCGCTCGTAGTCCATGTAGGCCAGGATGATGGGCACCCGGGCCTGCAGCGCGATGAAGTAAAAGCCCGTCTTCCAGTGCCGCGTCTTGCCGCGTGTGCCTTCGGCCGGCACCACCAGCTGCAAGGGGCCGTCGGCGTCGACCAGGGCCTGTGCCGACTGCGCCACCAGGTTGCTGTTCTTGTCGCGGTTCACGGCAATGCCGCCCAGCCAGCGCATCACCGGGCCGAAGGGCCAGCGGAAGAGGCTGGCCTTGCCCATCCAGTAGATGTTCAGGTTCAGCGCAAAGGCCACCATCAAGGTGTAGGGCAGGTCCCAGTTGCTGGTGTGCGGTGCGGCGATGAAGACGCTGCGTGTGGCCTCGGGTGGCAGGCTGCCTTCGATCTTCCAGCCATTGAGCCTGAGAAAGACCACGGAGAAGGTACGCAAGACGGTGTTGACCACCGGGGTGTCGAAAAGGGTGCGGTGCATGCAGGCTGGGTGGTCGCGAGGGGCCGCGCGATTGTGGGTGACGAAGGGCCCGCTACGATGCAAGTTGGTCTGGGACGAACGCCCGGGCCAAAACAGGAGCAGAACATGTCCTCAGGCAAGATCCTCGTCGCCCAGGGGGGTGGCCCCACCGCCGTCATCAACCAGAGCCTGGCCGGCGTGGTGCTCGAGGCGCGCCGCCACGGCGCGGTGCAGCGTGTTTATGGCGCACGCCACGGCGTGCGCGGCATCGTTAACGAAGACTTCGTCGACCTGACGCAGGAGACCAGCCACAACATCGAACTCGTGGCCAACACACCCGCCGCGGCGCTGGGCAGCACCCGCGACAAACCCGATCTGGCCTACTGCCAGGAAATGTTCAAGGTGCTCAAGGCGCACCAGATCGAACACTTCTTCAACATCGGCGGCAACGACTCGTCAGACACCGTGCGCATCGTGGCCGAGGAAGCCGTCAAAGCGGGTTACCCACTGCGCTGCATGCACATTCCCAAGACCATCGACAACGACCTGGTGCTGAACGACCACACGCCGGGTTTCCCCAGTGCTGCACGTTTTGTGGCCCAGGCTTTTGCCGGTGCCAACCTGGACAACGCGGCCTTGCCGGGTGTTTATGTGGGGGTGGTGATGGGCCGGCACGCGGGCTTCTTGACTGCCGCATCGGCACTGGGCAAGAAGTTCCCCGACGATGGCCCGCACCTGATCTACGTGCCCGAGCGGGTGTTCGAGATCGATCGTTTCCTGCTCGACGTGAAGGCCGCCTACGAACGCTACGGCCGATGTGTGATCGCCGTCAGCGAAGGCATCCACGATGCCCAGGGCACGCCCATCCTTGGCCTGCTGGCCAAGGACCTGGAGCGCGACGCCCACGGCAACGTGCAGTTGTCCGGCAGCGGTGCGCTGGCCGACCTGCTGTGCGAGGAGATCAAGGCCAAGCTCAAGATCAAACGTGTGCGCGGCGACACCTTCGGCTACCTGCAGCGCAGCTTTGTGGGCTGCGTCAGCGATGTCGATCAACGCGAGGCGCGTGAGGTCGGCGAAAAGGCCGTGCAATACGCCATGTGGGGCAGCGTCAGCGGCAGCGTGGCCATCAAGCGCACGGGCTTCTATTCGGTGGACTACGAACTGCTGCCGCTGCAAGCCGTGGCCGGCAAGACACGCACGATGGAAGACGAATTCATCAGCGCAAGCGGCACCGACGTGACCGACGCGTTCAGGCTCTACCTGCGCCCGCTGCTGGGCTCTGGCATGGCCGACGCTTTCAGGCTGCGGCCGGCTGCGGTGCCCAAGATACTGAAGCTGTGAATGGCGGCCGGCGTGCGACGGGGTGCGCCGCTCAGGGCACCAAGCCGGCCAGGATCTGCTGCACAAAGATATCGGGCTTGATGAACCCGCCGCCGTATACCGCATCGAATTCGGCACTGGGTTTCGCGGCCCGAATTTCGGCGTCGCTCTTGCCGGCGCGGCGCAAATCCTGCGCCCGCTGCGTAGTGGCCACCAGCATGCCGCGCGCGGCCTGCAGGTCGGCGCGTGTGGCCAGGTGGCCGTGGCCTGGGATGATGCGGGTGCTTTCGCCGGCCAACGCCAGCACCCGGTCGTAGGCGGCAATGACACCGGCCACGCTGCCGCCGCTGCTGATGTCGATGAAGGGGTACATGCCGTTGAAAAAGACGTCGCCCATGTGCACGACATCGCTCTGGCGGAAGTGCACGATGAGGTCACCGTCGGTGTGGGCGCGTGGCACATGGAAGGCGTGCACCTCATCGCCATTGATGTGGAAGGTGATGTCCCCCGGCACGGTGACCGCCGGCAGCGCCACCCGCGGTGCGGCCTTCTGCCGGCTGGCGTTGCCCGCCAGGGCGATGAGCTGCTCGCTGCTCATGCGGCGTCGCACGTTGTCGTGCGCAACGATCAAGGCACCATCGCCGCCAAAGGACTCGTTGCCGCCCGTGTGGTCGAAGTGGAAGTGGGTGTTCAGCACCCACTGCACCGGCTTGGGTGTGATGCGCGCAATGGCGGCCTTGATGCGGCTGGCCAGCGGCGCAAACTGGTCGTCGATGAGAAACACCGAATCCGCGCCCACACTGAGGCCCATGTTGCCGCCCGCGCCGGTGAGCATGTAGACGCTGTCGGACAGCTTCTGTGCCTTGATCTCGACCTTGCTGAAGTCTTGCTGGGCGCCGGCCGGGCCCAGGGCTGCCAGAGCCATCAAGCCGGCGAGCAGGGTGCGAAAGGACAGGATGGGCAGGTTCATCTTCAGGTCTCCTCACGCGCACGCAGGATGGATCAAGCAGTGTGAGCTGACATAGAGAAGCACACGGATATGTCAGATCCTTTGACACAAAGATGCGCTGCTCATGGGCTTTTGGCAGCCGAGCTCAAGAGCGTTGACGGTCGGCGCTCGAATTGCGCTCAGCGCAAGCCGGCGTTGATCTTGTCCAACATCGCCTGACCCGGGCACAGCTGGGCTTCGGCCAAGGTGTTCAGCGGCTCGGGCACGGTGTTCAGCGCCGCGTGCAGGTCAGCGGCCTGCGGATCGACGTACAGCAGGCCGGTCGGAATTTCTCCGGCTTCCTGCATCACGGCCAGGTGGTTCATGGCGCCGCGGCGGTTGCTGGGGTCGTGGGCGGCGTGCAGTTTGCGCAGGTGCATCAGGCCGCCGTCGGGCTGGGGAAGTGAGAAGGTTTCGCCAGGCGCGGGTTCGGCGTTGATCTCGGGCGCCAGGTCGATGAAGTCGATGCGGTTGACGGCTTCGTTGTGCTCGCGCACGTGGTCGTAGCTGCGGGTGCTGCCGGCATGGTTGTTGAACGCCACGCAAGGGCTGATGACGTCGATGAAGGCCGCGCCGCCATGGCCGATGGCACCCTTGATCAGCGGCACCAGTTGCCCCTTGTCGCCGCTGAAACCGCGTGCCACGTAGGTGGCGCCCAGTTGCAGCGCCATGGCCACCAGGTCCACCGGGCTGTCGCTGTTGACCGCGCCCTTCTTGCTCTTGCTGCCGCGGTCGGCGGTGGCGCTGAACTGGCCTTTGGTGAGGCC
>JBBRCN010000064.1:0-24501 GCA_038204775.1 Burkholderiales bacterium
TTCCACCTGGCGGTCGCCGGCCTCGATGGCCAGCTGCAGCGCCCGCTTCAGGCCGCGCAGGCGCAGCGCCAGATCGGGCTGGCCACCGGTCAAGGTCATGCGCGCGCGGCCCTCTTGCGCCTTGTCGCCGCTGTCGTGCAGCAGGTTCACGGCGCGCTCGGCGATAGCGCGGTGCTCAGGGGTGTCGGCCTGCGCCAACCGCACGGCGGCCAGCACGCGCAGCGCCTGGCCCTGCAAGGCCGGGGTGCCCAGACTCTCGAAACGCATGGCGGCGGCTTGCGCATCCGCCGCTGCGCGGTCGGGTTGCGGCGCCTGAAGCGCCATGGCCGAGCGCAGCAGACTGGTGGCCACCAGCAGCGGCTGGCGGCTGCGGCGAGCGGCGTCGAGCCCTTCTTCGGCAGCTCGGGCGGCTTTGGCAAGGTCTTCCTGGCGAATGTGCACCAGCGACAGGGCAATCAGCGCCCGCGCTCGGTCGGCAGCGCGTTTTGTGTGGGCGGCCAGCGCCAGCATCGCCTGCACGTCGGCCATGGCCTGGCCAAGTTCCATCAGGGCCAGCAAGCTGTCGATGCGCAGTTCCAGCAACTGCAACTGCTGGGCGACGTCGCGCGGCGCTTTGGCCAGCGTTTGAGCCGGCGTCTGCGCCAGGGCCCGAGTAGCCGCCTCGACGGCGTGCGCGTGCTGCCCGGCCCGAGCCAGCGCCTGGACCGATTGTGCGGCGGGCTGCGTCAGCGGCGATGGGTCGGCTGCCGGCACGGGCCTGGATGTGTCGGTCTGGCGCGCTCGGCGCGTCATGCTGGCTGCTCCCTCGTCTTGTGCCTGCTGCCTGCTGCCAGTTGGCTGCTGCCTGCTGCCTGTTGGCTGTTCTGTGCTGCTGCCTGGCGGCGCAAGCCACCCATTCTGGCGCTGGCGCAGTCTATCGGCAGGGCTGCGGTGTGCCACGGTGGCTTGCCCGCACCCCCAGGTTTCGCGGTCGCGTGGCGCTGCCTGACTGTGGTGCACCGTGACCGGGGCCGGCGACGGAAGAGGTCACAACCGGCGGGTGATGCATTCACGGCAGCCAAGTCAAGCTACCCAGGCGCCGCCAGCACAAAGCAAAAAGCCGGCTGGTGCCGGCTTTCGGAGGGGACGCGCCAGTGGCAGCGCACCGCTGGTGTCAGTGCCGCGGTGCCTGCGCCAGTGTCTGGGGTGCCTGCTGCGGCGCCACTTGTTGATCGTCGGGCACCGGCTTCCACAGGCTGATCGACATGACCACACCAATCACCGCCAGGGCAAACACCACCGGCTCCACCTCGATCCCGCTCGGGCGGACGAAGGTTTGTCTGTTGCTGGGTTGACTGGGCGACTGGCTGTTCACTTTCGGGTGTCCTTGCTCGGTGTTGGGCCGCTTGTTTGGCAGCACGGAGCGAGTTTCTCGTCGGGAAACCGCATTGGACAGGACATGAATCACGCGCGGCCAGCAACATTTGCACACACCCCCCGAGACGCGGGGGCCCATTCGTGGGGGTTCGGGCGGGCTTTGAAACGAACCAGACATGTGGCGGCCCAAACACGCCTGCTGCACCGCAACAGACAGTGCCAGCGGCACGTCCAGGGCCCGCCGCTACGATGACGCCATGCACGACGACATCCAGTTGACCGATGGCTTCAGCCTGGCCGATGCGCCAGCCGCCTTCATCAACGACCCCTACCCGACCTACGCGGCCCTTCGCCGCCACCGCCCCATGCACCCGCTGGGCCCTGGCAACTGGTTGCTGACGGCCTATGGCGACGTGCTGGCCGCCTACCGCAGCCAGCAGGTCAGCAGCGACAAGCAGCGCGAGTTCGGCCCGCGCATGTGCACCGGCTCGCCCATTTACGAGCACCACACCACGAGCCTGGTGTTCAACGACCCGCCGCTGCACACGCGCGTGCGCCGACTGCTGATGGGGGCGCTGAACCAGCGTGCCATCGCCCGCATGGAAGCGGGTGTGGTCGCGCTGGTGGACGCCTTGCTGGACCGGCTGGCGGATGCGGGCGAACCCGACATCGTCGAACACTTCGCGGCGCAAATCCCGGTGGAGGTGATCGGCAACCTGCTGAACGTGCCGCACGCAGACCGCGCGCCGCTGCGCGGCTGGTCGCTGGCCATCCTGTCGGCGCTGGAACCGTCGCCCGATACGGCGCTGCTGGCGCGCGCCAACCGGGCGGTCACCGGTTTCTGCGACTATCTGCGGGTGCTGGTGAACGACCGGCGCAAGCACCCGGGGGACCCCGAATCGGATGTGCTGACGCGCTTGCTGCAAGGTGATGGCCAAGGCACGCTCAGCGAAAAGGAGCTGCTGCACAACTGCATCTTCCTGCTCAACGCGGGCCACGAAACCACCACCAACCTCATCGGCAACGGCGTGCAGGCGCTGCTGCAAAACCGCAGCCAGTGGGACCGCTTGCTGGCGGGTCCGGCACTGGTGCCGTCGGCCGTGGAAGAGTTGCTGCGCTTTGAAAGTCCGCTGCAGCTGAACAACCGCCTCACGACGGCACCTCTGTTGTTCAGCGGGCAAGAGCTGCCTGCCGGCAGCTTCATCACCCTGGCCATCGGCGCAGCCAACCGCGACCCGGCGGTGTTTGACCAGCCCGACTGCCTGGACGTGGCGCGCAAACCGAACCCGCACCTGGCTTTCGGGCAGGGCGCGCACGCCTGTTCGGGCATGAACGTGGCGCGATTGGAAGCGCGCATCGCGCTGGCCGCACTGGTCGCCCGCTACCCGCGCCTGCATGCGCGTGGCGCGCCGGTGCGTGACTTGCGCATTCGCTTTCGTGGCCTGAAACACCTGCCGGTGACGCTGGACTGAAGCGATGGCCGAACCCTTCAAGAACTTGCTGCATGCCGGCTTGGTGAAAGAGGCCGCCGTGCACCTGAAGCGGCAGCTGCCTCAGTTTGACGACCGGCAGTTTGTGCGGCTGGCCGGCACCGGGCTGGACGTGCTGGAGCTGAAGGCGCGCTCGCTGCACATCTGCTCGGCGCTGGAACACACGCTGCCGCCGGACTTCGCTGTGGCTGCTGACGCGCTGCAGGCCGCGCTGGCCCCGGCCGAACCCGGCGCAGCCATGGCGCAGCTGACCGGTCTGGAACGTGGCCTGCGGGGCTGGATCCTGTGGCCGGTGGGCGAGTACATCGCACGTCGTGGTCAGGCGCACCCCGAACGGGCCCTGCTGGCGCTGCACGCCCTGACGCAGCGCTTCACGGCCGAGTTTGCGATCCGGCCCTTCATCGTGCAGCACCCGCAACTGGTCTTTGCCACGCTGCAGCGCTGGGTGCACGACGACAGCCCCCACGTGCGCCGCCTGGTCAGCGAAGGCAGCCGCCCACGCCTGCCCTGGGGCTTGCAGCTGAAACAGCTGGTGGCCGACCCCACGCCTACCCTGCCCCTGCTGCAGGCGCTGCAGGACGACTCCAGCGACTACGTGCGCCGTAGCGTGGCCAACCACCTGAACGACATCGCCAAGGACCACCCGCAGCGCGTGGCGCAGTGGCTGCAAGACCACCTGCCCGACGCCCCGCCGCCACGGCGTGCGCTGCTGCGGCACGCCAGCCGCACGCTGATCAAAGCCGGTGACCCGGCGGTGCTGAAGGCCTGGGGCCTGGGTGCGGCGTTCAAGGGCAGCGCCACGCTGTCCTTGTCGCACGGGCGGGTGAAGCTGGGCGATGCGGTAGCGCTGAATCTGCACCTGGCTTCCACCAGCACGCGTGTCCAGACCCTGGCCATCGACTACGCGGTGCACCACGTCAAGGCCAACGGCAGCACCAGCCCCAAGGTCTTCAAGGGCTGGCAACTGCAGCTGCCGTCGCGAGGTGAGGTCACGCTGATCAAGCGCCATTCGCTGCGGCCCATCACCACCCGTCGCTACCACGCCGGGGTGCACGGGCTGGCAGTACAGATCAACGGCCAGGTGGTGGCGCAAGGCAGCTTTATGCTGTCGATACCCGAAGCGGCCCAGGAACCAGCTCAGGAGCCAGCCGATGGCTGAAGCCCGCTTCCACGTCGACCCCGACATCACCGTGGCACGGACACTGGACAAGGCCTTCTATCTGGATGAGGCCGTCTACCGCCAAGCGCGCGAACAAGTGTTTGCTGCCGCCTGGCACTGGCTGGGCCCGCTGACCGACGTGGCCGATCCCGGCAGCCTGGCTCCACACGATCTGCTGCCAGGCCTGCTGGACGAAGCCGTGCTGCTGTCACGCGACGCCGCCGGCACGCTGCGCTGCCTATCGAATGTATGCACGCACCGCGCCAACCGGCTGGTGGACGCACCGTGCAGGGCAGAACACATCCGCTGCAGCTACCACTCGCGGCGCTTTGAACTGAACGGCCAGCTGCGCTTCATGCCCGGCTTCGAAGGCGCACGCAACTTCCCCTCAAACCGCGATCACCTGCCGCAACTGGCGCTGGGCGAATGGGCCGGTCACGGCTTCACGTCGCTGGCGCCCGCCCTGCCCTTGAGCAAATGGCTGGGCGAGATGCAGCAGCGGCTGGCCTGGCTGCCGGTGCACCAGTGGCAGGCCGACACCAGCCGATCGCGCACTTTCGAGTTCGACGCGCACTGGGCGCTCTACGTCGAAAACTACCTCGAAGGCCTGCACATCCCCTTTGTGCACCCGGCGCTGAACCAGACGCTGGACATGGCCCACTACCGCTATGAACTGGGTGCTGCCAGCGTGCTGCAGCTGGCCCTGGCGCACGACGGCGAAGCGGCTTTCGAGCCACCTGCGGGCACGCAGGACCACGGCCTGCGCGTGGCGGCCTATTACTGGTGGCTCTATCCCAACCTGATGTTCAACGTCTACCCTTGGGGCCTGTCGGTCAACGTGGTGCAGCCGCTGGGGCCGTCCCGCAGCCGCGTGCTGTTTCGCAGCTTTGTGGCCGACGCCTCATTGCTGGGCCAAGGCGCAGGCGGCGCGCTGGATCCTGTTGAGATGGAAGACGAAGCCGTGGTGCTGGGTGTGCAACGCGGCATCCGCTCGCGGCTGTACAGCACAGGGCGTTATTCACCGGCGCATGAACAGGGCACGCACCACTTTCATCGGCTGCTGGCAGCGGCCATGGCGTGCTGATCAGCCTACCGCCCGACCTGCCTCACAAACTGCTGCGAACAGGGTTCAGTCGCGTGCGTTGTCCCTGGCGTCGCACAGCGGGTCGATGGCAAAGGCCCCACCGCGGGTCATGCCCTCAGCATCCAGCGACATCTGGAACCACAGGCAGTCGTTGGTGGGGTAACGCCAGGACCATGTCTGGCCACCGAAGCGCGCGCCGCGGCGTTCACCGGGTGTGCCGATCCTGCGCAGCAACTCGTCGCGCGACAGCGTGCCTTGCTGCTGCAGGTCCATGAACTCGGCCTCGCTCAGCACCTGACGCGCCTGGCCGACACGACCATCGGCCCGGATGTCGATCATCCAGGTGGTGCGGCCAAAGGGCCCGGTGGCGTACTCCAGGCGCTGACCGGTGGGCTGCAGTGCATAGGTTGCGGTAGGCGGACCCCAGGTCTTCAACACCTCGGCCACGGGCGTTTGCGCCGGGGGTACGGGCGTGGCACAGGCTGCCAGCAGCAGGGCCGGCAAAACAGCCAGCGTGAAGTGACGGTAGGTGGGCTTCATGCACGGCATTCTGCGCCCGCCCGCCATGCCTCTCACCGCGTGTCAAACTGAGGCCCTGACGCCATCCCGACCATCAAGAAGACACTGGAGACAGCATGTTCAAGGCCCTTGTCGTTGAGAAGGACGAAGCCGGCTACCGCGCCGGCGTGAAGGAAGTGGACGACAGCGCCCTGCCCGCTGGCGAAGTGACGGTAGACGTGGCCTTCAGCACCATCAATTACAAGGACGGCCTGGCCATCACCGGCAAGGCACCGGTGGTGCGCAAGTTTCCGCTGCACGCGGGCATCGACTTTGCCGGCACCGTGAGCGCCAGCGACGATGCACGCTTCAGACCCGGCGACGCGGTGCTGCTCAACGGCTTTGGCGTGGGCGAAAGCCATTCCGGCGGCCTGGCGCAGAAAGCACGTGTGAAAGCCGACTGGCTGCTGCCGCTGCCAACCGGCCTGACGCCGCGCCAGGCCATGGCCATCGGCACCGCCGGCTACACGGCCATGCTGTGCGTGATGGCGCTGGACAAACACGGCGTGGTGCCCGGCAGCGGCGACGTGCTGGTCACCGGTGCCAACGGCGGCGTGGGCACGGTCGCGATCACGCTGCTGGCCAAGATGGGCCACCGCGTGGTGGCTTCCACCGGTCGCCTGAACGAAGCCGACTTTCTGAAGGGCCTGGGCGCGGCAGAGGTCATCTCGCGCGATGAATTGTCGGCACCCGGCAAGCCGCTGGGCAAAGAGCGTTGGGTGGGCGTGCTCGACTCGGTGGGCAGCCACACGTTGGCCAACGCACTGGCCGGCACGCGTTACGGCGGCGCCGTGGCCGCCTGCGGCCTCGCGCAGGGCATGGACCTGCCGGGCAGCGTGGCGCCCTTCATCCTGCGGGGCGTCACGCTGTACGGCATCGACAGCGTGATGGCACCGATGGCGCTGCGCCGGGCGGCCTGGCAAAGGCTGGCCGACGAGTTGGATCTGGACAAGCTGGAAACACTGACCCAAGAGGTCACGCTGCTGGGCGCGCTGCAAGCGGGCCCGGACATCCTGGCTGGCCGCATCCGCGGCCGTGTCGTCGTCAACGTCAACGCCTGACACCCCAGGACCTCGCGATGAAGATCGTCTGCATCGGTGGCGGCCCGGCTGGCCTGTACTTCGGCCTGCTGATGAAAAAGCTGGGTCGCGCACGCGGCGCCGAGCACGAGGTGACCGTGGTCGAGCGCAACCGCGCCTACGACACCTTCGGCTGGGGCGTGGTGTTCAGCGACGCCACCATGGACAACATGCGCCAGTGGGACCGCGAGACCGCCGACACCATCGAAAGCAGCTTCGCGCACTGGGACGACATTGAACTGCAGTTCAAGGGCCGCACCATCAAGAGCGGCGGCCACGGCTTCGTGGGCATCGGCCGCAAGAAGCTGCTCAACATCTTGCAGGCTCGATGCGAAGAACTGGGTGTGCAACTGGTCTTCGAAACCGAAGCCGACAGCGATGCCGACTACCCCGACGCCGACCTGGTGGTTGCCAGCGACGGCGTCAACTCGCGCATCCGCACGCGCTACGCGGCTGTGTTCAAACCCGACATCGTGACGCGGCCCAACCGCTTCATCTGGCTGGGCACGAAGAAGCTGTACGAACCCTTCACCTTCATCTTCGAGAAGACCGAACACGGCTGGTTCCAGGCCCACATCTACAAGTTCGACGACAGCACCAGCACCTTCATCGTCGAGTGCCCTGAACACGTTTGGCTGGCTCACGGCCTGGACGGGGCCAGCACCGATGAGTCGGTGGCCTTCTGCGAGCAGCTCTTTGCGCGTGACCTGCAAGGCGAAAAACTGATGAGCAACGCGCGCCACCTGCGCGGCAGCGCCTGGCTCAACTTCCAGCGCGTGACCTGCCAGCAGTGGTGGCACTTCAATGGCCAAAACCATGTGGTCTTGATGGGCGACGCGGTGCACACGGCGCACTTCGCCATCGGGTCGGGCACCAAGCTGGCGCTGGAAGACGCCATCGAGCTGACGCGCCAGTTCAGGGACATCGGCGACACCGCCGACCACATCCCCGAGGTGCTGACGAAGTACCAGGCGTTGCGGGCCATCGACGTGCTGCGCATCCAGAACGCAGCCTGGAACGCCATGGAATGGTTCGAGGTCTGCGGCCAGCGCTACTGCGATCAGCTGGAACCCGAGCAGTTCATGTACAGCATGCTCACGCGCAGCCAGCGCATCAGCCACGAAAACCTGCGCCTGCGCGACAAGGGCTGGCTGGACGGCTTCGAGCAATGGTTCGAAGCCCGCGACAAGTGCGACGACGCCGGGCCTTCCCAAGGCGGCGCAGCCCCCGCGGGTAGTGGCGAGGATCGCGGCCAGGCCGCGACCGCAGCCTTGGGGCTCACAACCGTGCCGCCGATGTTCACGCCGTACACACTGCGTGGCGTGACGCTGAAGAACCGCGTGGTGGTCTCGCCCATGGCGCAGTACTCCTGTGTCGACGGCGTGCCGGGTGACTTCCACCTGGTGCACATCGGCGCGCGCGCCCTGGGTGGTGCCGGCATGGTGGTGGTGGAGATGACCTGCACCAGCGCCGACGCGCGCATCACACCCGGCTGCCCGGGTTTGTGGAACGAGGTGCAGCGGGATGCCTTCCGGCGCATCGTGGACTTCGTGCACCAGGGCAGCGACGCGAAGATCGCCATCCAGATCGGCCATGCTGGTCCGAAAGGCAGCACCAACGCGCCTTGGCAAGGCGCCGGCGCCGACAGGCCGCTGGCCGAGGGCAACTGGCCGCTGATTGCCGCATCCGCCCTGCCCTACCTGAAAGACGGCGCCGTGCCGCGCGCGATGACACGCGCTGACATGGACCGCGTCACCGCAGACTTCGTGCACAGCACACAACTGGCCGCGCTGGCCGGCTTCGACTGGCTGGAACTGCACTGCGCACACGGCTACCTGCTGTCCAGCTTCATCTCGCCGCTGACCAACCAACGCGACGATGCTTACGGGGGTTCGCTGGACAACCGCCTGCGCTACCCTCTGCAGGTTTTTGCTGCCGTGCGAGCCGCCTGGCCGGCCGACAAGCCCATCAGCGTGCGCATCAGCGCACACGATTGGGTGGAAGGTGGCATCGCACCGAACGACGCGGTGCAGATCGCCAAGGCATTCAAGGCCGCAGGCGCGGACATGATCGACTGCAGCAGTGGCCAGGTCAGTGCGGCGCAGAAGCCCACCTACGGCCGCATGTACCAGACACCCTTTGCCGACCGCATCCGCAACGAAGCCGGCATTCCGACGATTGCGGTTGGCGCCATCAGCGAAGCCGACCACGTCAACAGCATCATCAGCGCCGGCCGCGCCGACCTGTGTGCCGTGGCGCGCCCGCACCTGGCCAATCCGGCCTGGACGCTGCAGGAAGCAGCGAAGATCGGCTACACCGGCACCCACTGGCCGCCGCAGTACGACAGTGGCAAGGCGCAGATGGAAGCGTTGTTCCAGCGCGCCCGCATGGCTTCTTGAGACACGCCGCAAAGCACACTGCGCGGCACACAACGAGATGCAAACCGAAGGACAGACATGAACGAACCCGCTGTTCCCCGCGTGGACAAAAGCCTCAGCGCCGGCAACCGCGTGGCCATGGCCGGCTACCCTGCTGAACACTTCCTGTGGCAAGTGGAGGCTGGTGTGGGCGTGGTCACGCTCAACCGCCCCGAGCGCAAGAACCCGCTGACATTCGCGTCCTACGCCGAGCTGCGCGACCTGTTCCACAGCTTGCGCCACGCCAGCGACGTGCACGTGGTGGTGGTGCAAGGTGCTGGCGGCAACTTCTGCAGCGGCGGCGACGTGCACGAAATCATCGGTCCGCTGCTGCACCTGAAAGCGCCCGAGTTGCTGATGTTCACGCGCATGACCGGTGAACTCGTGAAGAATATGCGGCACTGTCCGCAACCGGTGATTGCCGCGGTGGACGGTGTGTGCGCCGGCGCCGGCGCCATCATGGCCATGGCCAGCGACCTGCGCCTGGGCACCGCACGCAGCAGAACAGCCTTTCTGTTCAACCGCGTCGGCCTGGCCGGCTGCGACATGGGTGCTTGCGCGATGCTGCCGCGCATCGTGGGCCAGGGCCGGGCCAGCGAATGGCTGTACACCGGGCGCTCGCTGGGCGGTGAAGAGGCCGAACGCTGGGGGTTTTTCAACCGGCTGAGCCCGCCCGAGACGCTGGAAGAAGAAACGATGAAGCTGGCGCGAGAATTGGCCGCGGGCCCGACCTTTGCCAACGGCATCACCAAGACCATGCTGCACCAGGAATGGAACATGGGGATCGACGCTGCCATCGAAAGCGAAGCCCAGGCCCAGGCGCTGTGCATGCTGACCGAAGATTTCGGCCGCGCCTACCGCGCCTTCGTCGCCAAGAGCCGGCCGGTGTTCGAAGGAAACTGAACGAGGGCACACGATGAACCCACTCGAGCACCTGGGATGGCCCTTCTTCGAAAACCGCCACCGCACTTTTGCCAAGGCACTGGACGCCTGGGCGCAGACCACCGTGCGCGATGTGCACGGCCATGATGTCGACGCGCAATGCAAACATCTGGTGCAGCAGTTGGGCAGCGGCGGCTGGCTGACGCACGCCGTGGCCGGCACGGTGTATGGCGGTGCCGCAGAGGCCATCGACACGCGCATGCTGTGCCTGGCCCGTGAAACGCTGGCGCGGCACAACGGTCTGGCCGACTTTGCCTTTGCCATGCAGGGCCTGGGTTCGGGTGCCATCTCGCTGGCCGGCACGCCGCAACAGAAAGAACGCTGGTTGACGAAGGTGGCCACCGGCCAGGCCATCAGCGCCTTTGCGTTGAGCGAACCCGATGCCGGCTCTGACGTGGCGGCCATGCAATGTGCCGCGCATATCGACGGCGACCATGCGGTGCTCAACGGCGAAAAAACCTGGATCAGCAACGGCGGCATCGCCGACTTCTACGTCGTGTTCTGCCGCACCGGCGAAGCGCCGGGCACGCGTGGGATTTCGGCCTTCGTCGTCGAAGCCAGCACGCCCGGCCTGGAGATCGCAGAACGCATCGAGGTCATCGCCCCGCACCCGCTGGCGCGCTTGCGATTCACCGATTGCCGCGTGCCTCTGAGCCACCGCGTCGGCGCCGCCGGCGAAGGTTTCAAAGTGGCCATGCGCACGCTGGATGTCTTTCGCACCAGCGTGGCCGCAGCAGCTCTGGGCTTTGCGCGCCGCGCCATGGAAGAAGCCTTGGCACGTGCCAAGAGCCGGCCCATGTTCGGCCAGCACCTGGCTGACTTTCAGTTGACACAGGCCAAGCTGGCGCAGATGGCGCTGACCATCGACAGCGCGGCGCTGCTGGTCTACCGCGCGGCCTGGGAACGCGACCAGGGCCTGAAGGTGACGCGCCAGGCCGCGATGGCCAAGCTGGCGGCCACCGAAGGTGCGCAGCAGGTCATCGACGCGGCGGTGCAGATCTTCGGCGGCATGGGTGTGGTCAGCGGCGTGACGGTGGAACGGCTGTACCGCGAGATTCGCAGCCTGCGCATCTACGAAGGTGCAACCGAGGTGCAGCAGCTCATCATCGGCCGCGACCTCATCAAGGAAAGTGCATGAACAAAGAGCTGCTGCAACCCGCCCACTGGGCGCGGCCCAAGGGTTACGCCAACGGCGTGGCCGCCAGCGGCAAGCAGGTCTTCGTGGCCGGCATGATCGGCTGGGACGCAAAGGGCCACTTCCACACCGACGAGTTGGTGGGCCAGGTGCGCCAGGCGCTGCAGAATGTGGTGGAGGTGCTGGCCGAAGCCGGCGCCACGCCGGCCCATATCACCCGCATGAACTGGTACCTGACCGACAAGCGCGACTACATGGCCAAGGGCCGCGAGATCGGCGCCGTGTTCCGCGAACTGATTGGCGACTTCGGCATTGCCATGACCGCGGTGCAGGTGATGGCGCTGATCGAAGACCGCGCGAAGGTCGAGATCGAAGTCACTGCCGTCATCCCGAACTGAATTCACTCTTCAAGGACATCACCATGGCCGCCAAGGCATCTTTCCACTGGGACGACCCGCTGCTGCTGGAGCAGCAACTCACCGACGACGAACGTTCGGTGCGCGAAGCCGCGTCGGCCTACTGCCAGGACAAGCTGGCACCGCGTGTGCTGGATGCTTTCCGCAAGGAACAGACCGACGTGGCCATCTTCCGCGAGATGGGTGAACTGGGCCTGCTGGGCCCGACCATTCCTGAACAGTACGGCGGCGCCGGCCTGAACTACGTGTGTTACGGCCTGGTGGCGCGCGAGGTGGAACGGGTAGACAGCGGCTACCGCAGCATGATGAGCGTGCAGAGTTCGCTGGTGATGGTGCCGATCAACGAATTCGGCACCGAGGCGCAGAAGCAGAAGTACCTGCCCAAGCTGGCCAGCGGCCACTGGATCGGCTGCTTCGGCCTGACCGAACCCAACCACGGCAGCGACCCCGGCGGCATGGTCACACGCGCCAAGGCGGTGCCGGGCGGCTACAGCATCAGCGGCAGCAAGATGTGGATCAGCAATTCACCCATCGCCGACGTGTTTGTGGTGTGGGCCAAGGATGCGAGTTTGGAAGGATCGGGTGCCATCCGCGGCTTCATCCTGGACAAGGGCATGAAGGGCCTGACGGCGCCGGCCATCCACGGCAAGGTGGGGCTGCGCGCCAGCATCACCGGCGAGATCGTCATGGACGAAGTCTTCTGCCCCGAAGAAAACGCCTTCCCCGAGGTGCGTGGCCTGAAGGGCCCCTTCACCTGCCTGAACAGCGCCCGCTACGGCATCGCCTGGGGCGCCCTGGGCGCAGCCGAAGACTGCTGGTTTCGCGCCCGCCAGTACGTGCTGGACCGCCAACAGTTCGGCAGGCCGCTGGCGGCCAACCAGCTGATCCAGAAAAAGCTGGCCGACATGCAGACCGAGATCACGCTGGGCCTGCAAGGCTGTCTGCGACTGGGCCGCATGAAAGACGAAGGCACGGCCGCCGTCGAGATCACCAGCATCATGAAACGCAACAGTTGCGGCAAGGCACTGGACATCGCTCGCACGGCGCGCGACATGCTGGGTGGGAACGGGATTTCAGACGAATATGGCGTGGCGCGCCACCTGGTGAACCTGGAGGTGGTGAACACCTACGAGGGCACACACGATGTGCACGCCCTGATCCTGGGGCGGGCGATGACGGGGATCGCGGCTTTTTAGCGCCCAAGGGGTAACGGCCCCCAAGCTCCCTATCGGCCGCTGCCCCCCAGGGGGGATGCTTTGCAGCGGACCGGCAGAGCCGGATCCGCGCGGGCTGAGGACCCCCAAGCTCCCTTTCGGTCGCTGCCCCCCGAGGGGGGTGTTGTGCAGCGGACCGGCGGAGCCGGATCCGCGCACTTTGCTTGGTCGGATGCCGTGGTGGTCGTCGTTCTGACTACTTGTTCAATGACAGGCCGCGCAGGGCCTCTGCCAGTTCTGCGGCTTGCCAGATGGCGATGCGGTGTTGCACCGCGTAGGTCTTGGCGCCTTCGCTCAGGGGGCCCAGGCCAATGAAGAGGGCGTCGGTGGTGGTCGCACCTTCCTGGGCTTCGGCGGCCACGCGGGCGGTGTGCAGGTTGCGCAGCACGTCAACACCGGTGCGGGCGGACTTCCAGCGTTTGGCGCTGACCAGCATGCGGCGGCCTTTGCGGTCGAGGTCGAAGTCGTAGCCGGTGGCTGATCCGGGAGCGCGTTGCACGGTGTGGCCGTCGCGCTGAAAGGTCTGCTCCAGCAGGCCGGCAAACTGTGGCCAGGCCATGGCGGCCAGGGCCTGTTCGATGGCTTGCACACGGGCGGCGCTGGGCTGGTGCCGCTGGCGCACCGCGGCAATGGCCGAGATGATGGCAAAGGGCAGGCCCGACAGCGCGCCGACCACTTTGAACTGCTGGGGCAGCAGCGCAAAACCCACCAGCCCCACCAGCAGGGCAACCAACAGGCTGATCCACCACGGTGAACGCAGCAGCACTGCAAAGAGCGAGTTCTTGGCCATCTGGAATTTCAAGCCGGTCTCCGGTTGGGTTCAGTTGCGGTTCGGTTGAAGGTCAGTTGCAGGCGACCAAGGCCCCGGGCTTCAACCCGATTGATGTTCACCGTCGCCGGGCGTGGGCTCGGGCAGTCGGGTGGCCAGCACCTTGTCGATGGTCTTGCCGTCCATGTCCACGATTTCAAGGCGCCAGCTCTCCCAGTCCACGCTGTCGGCCACGCGGGGCAGGCGGCCGGTCAGCAGCATCAGCATGCCACTCAGCGTGTGGTAGCGGCCGCGCTCCTCGTCGGGCACGGTGTGCAGGCTCAGACGGTCTTTCAGCTCGGGCACCGGGATGTGACCGTCCAGCAGCCAGCTGCCATCGTCGCGCTGCACGGCCCATGAGGTGGCCATGTCACGAGGCCTGAATTCGCCTGTGATGGCCTCGATCAGGTCCTGCAGCGTCACGATGCCCTGCACCTCGCCGTACTCGTCGATGACAAAGGCCATCTGCACGTCGGACGAACGGAAGTTGTCCAGCAATTCCATTCCGGTGATGGTCTCGGGTACGTACAGCGGGGCTTTCAGCGGCTGGCTGGCGATGTCACGGTCCTGCTCGCGCAGCGCACGCGACAGCCACTTGCGTGCGTTGATGACTCCCACCACGTCGTTCAGTCCGCCACGCACCACCGGGAATCGTGCGTGGTCGGACTCCTCGATGCGGGACAGGTTGGCCTCGAAGCTCAAGCTCATGTCCAGCATCACCACGTCGGCGCGCGGCACCATCAGCGAACCGATCTGGCGGTCGTCGAGCTTGAACACATTGCGCACCATCGCATGTTCGTGCGACTCGATGACACCGGCGCTGGTGCCCTCGGCCAGCATGGCGTGGATCTCGTCTTCCGTCACCGCCCCGCCACCGCCTTGCTTGACGCCCAGCAGCCGCAGCAGTGCGTGGGTGGAAATCGACAACAGGCGCACAAAGGGCTTCGTGGCAATGGCCAGCCAATTGATGGGCCGGGCCACGAAGCGCGCCAGCAACTCGGGGTTGGACTGGCCGATGCGTTTGGGCACCAGCTCACCCACGACGATGGAGAAGTAGGTGATCAGCACCACCACCACGCCCGTGGCGCCGTACTGCGTGTAGGGCGCCTGCACACCCAGCGTGGCCAGCCATTCGGCCAGCGGTGCCGCCAATGCCGCTTCACCGACGATGCCGTTGAGCACGCCGATCGAGGTGATGCCGATCTGGATGGTTGACAGAAAGCGCGTCGGGTCTTCGCCCAGCTGAATGGCTGCCGCTGCGCCCGCATCACCGTCATCGACCAGCTTCTGCAGCCTCGCCTTGCGCGCCGTGACCAGTGCGATCTCGGACATCGCAAAGAGGCCGTTGAGCAGGATGAGGGCAAAAAGTACCGCAATTTCCATGGAGGGTCTGGCAGGTTTGAACAAAGGGCAGCAAGGCCCGCGCCGCAGGGCCCGGCGTTGAGCCCGGCCGCCTGTGGGTGGCCGTGGTGGGCCCCTGTGGCCCAGACGGCCAGGCCGATTTCAAGCCCTGGCTTCAACCCGCGGGGCGGGAGATGGGGCCCATCCAGAATGGCCGGGATGCAATGCCCGGGCACCCCGGCCGCACGCCTGTGCCCGATCCGGTTTAGGTACGCCGCACCCGCACAGGACGGAGGACGGCCGCCGGGTGCCCGCCACTGGTCGTCAAGGCACTCGCAACTCACTGGCAAGGCATTGTATCGATCGGGTCCGGGGCGCCAATCACTGAGCACCAAGCAGTGCGCGCCAAGCAGTGCGCGACAGGCGCTGCGCAGGCGATCAGGCGCCGGGTCACCACCGCGCGGCGGCCGCCCACGCGCCCAGCACGGCCAGCACCGCCGTGGGCAGACCGAGCCAGAGCCAGCGCTTGCGCAGGGTTTCGATCTGCTGGATGAGGCCTGTGTTCTGCTCCGCCAGCGCCTTGATCAACACCGAAGAAGCCTGCATCTGTTCATTCAGCGTGTCGATAGCGGTCTCGGCCTGCGACAGTTGCAGGCGCAGCTGCTGCTGTGCCTGCAGCAGAGCCGCCGCATCCAGGTCAAGCAAGGGCGCCGACACGGAGTCGGGTGGCGATGCTTCCTTTGCAGCGGGCGCCGTCTTGCGGCTGTCCCACAGCTTGCGTGCGCCTTCGGCAACTGCCGGCGCGTTCTTGATCACGTCGCCCCAGGGCACCAGCTTCAACACCGTCATCCAACCGATGGCCATCCTGTCGCCTTTCTTCGCTCGTGACCCGCATGGTGCCATCCCGGGCACTGGGTTCGCTGCCGCACAGTCCTTTCTCGCAGCAGTGCCTATGGTCGCAGTGCTGCTTGGGCAAACGCCAAGGCGAACCGGCCACCGGTGGGGCCGCAACCCACCCATTTTCAACCTGCAAGGAAGCACATGGACACCAACTACGTGACACGCGACAACTTCGGCATGTATGCCAACCACAGCGACGGCCCGGGCCCCGAACTGATGGGTGCCGACACGCTGATGGGCAACGACGTCTACAACAACGACAACGAAGACCTGGGCGACATCAAGGAAATCATGATCGACATGGCCAGCGGCAAGGTCGCCTACGCGGTGTTGTCCTTTGGCGGTGTGCTGGGCATGGGCGACAAGCTCTTTGCAGTCCCGTGGGCCGCGCTGAAGCTGGACACCGCGAACAAGCGCTTCACGCTGGCGGTGCCCAAGGCCGCCCTGAGCGACGCACCGGGCTTCGACAAGGACAACTGGCCGGTGATGTCGGACAAGACCTGGGCCGCCGGCGTGCACAAGTTCTACGGTACCCCGTACGACCAGGATTGAAATCCCGCGGCATGAACATGCGCTGAACCCTGACCGCAGCGGCCGCAGAACGACCGGGCTGCTGCACTTTGGGTCGCCCCGCAAGTCGCCACCATGTCCCGCACGACCACCACCACCACCACCACCACCGACAAGACACGGCTCGACGGCAAGGACTGGAACGCCGTGCGGTGTCCACGCTCATCATCCAAGGCACGGCAGACAAGGCCGTGCCCGTCGCCGCGTCGAGCCGCGTGGCCGCTTGGCCGCCTGGCCGCCTGGCCGCCCAGGACATCACCGACAGCATGAGGGTGGAATGCGGCGAAGCGCCGCACGGCCTGTTCGCCACGCACAGGCAGCGGCTGAACGAGAACCCGCTGGACTTCATCGGGCGCTGAGCACGGTGTTGCGGGTGCGCTGAACGCGGTGTTGCGGGTGCGCTGCACATGATGGTGCAAGTCGGTTCGATCGCCCGGCGCAGAGCGACAATCCGCGGCTGTTGCACTTGCATGCAGCAATCCGTCAACCGCGAAAGGAACACATGGCCACCCGCAAGACAAGCAAGAAGTCGGAACTCGCCACCGCTGGCGATCACTTGAGCACTGCCGCCAAGGAAGTGGGCACCGCCGTGTCGCACAAGATCGAAGCCCTGGGCGACGCCGTGTCGGCCAGCATGAAGAAGGCCAGGAAGCGTGCCACCGTGCAGCGCGACAAGGTGCAACGCAAGATCGATGGTCTGGTCAAGATGGCCGAGAAGCAACTGGCCAAGGCACAGTCGCAACTGTCCAAGGCCGGCGCGTCGGCCGAGAAGTCGGTGCGCGCCGCCGAGAAGAAGCTGGAAGCCACCAAGCGCAGCACCGGCCGCCAACTCAGCGCGCTGCAAGCCAGCGCCGAGCGCAAGGCCAAGGCGCTGCAGAAGGCCGTCGAAAAAGAAGCCAAGGCGCTGAAGAAGGCCATGGCTGTGAAGCCGAAAGTCGTGCCTGCAAAAAAGGCCGTGGCCAAGCCCGCCGCCAAGAAGGCCGCGCCAGCGAAGAAGCCGGCCGCCAAGAAGGCCGTGGCCAGGCCCGCCTCCAAGAAGTCCGCCAGGTAGCAGATACCGCCCTGCCCGCCCGGCAGGACAGGCGCTGCCGGGCCGTCCTCTTCCCGCCCTGTGGCCCTCAGAAGACCGCGTGGTCCCCGCGCTCGGGGGCCACGGCGCCGCTCACCAGTCGTGCGTAGAAGTCGAAGAGCGTCTCGCTGCCGGTTGATGGTGTGCCTTCTGCGTCGTAGCGTCCCGTCGCGGGGCTCCACACCAGCATCGACTCGGTCGCGTAGTAGCGGCCGATGCGCGCCAGTTCAGCCTTGGCCGCCAGCGCAGGCACCACACGCCCGGCCGTGCCCAGCACGGCGATGATGGTGTCCAGCAAGCCCACCGGCACCTGCTTGAAGCGGGGCGGCCGACCCAGCAGCTCGAACAGGCGCTCGCCCTGCTGCCGTGGCGTGATGGCTTCGCCGGGCCCGCCGATGGGCAGCACCCGGTTGTGGCGGCTGCTGTCGTCCAGACAGCCCGCCAGGTAGTCGCCCAGGTCGTCGTCGCTGATCGGCTTGCACGCGGTCAGTGTGCCGTCGCCGAAGACCAGGAAGGGCTTGCCGCGCTTCACGCGGTCCACCTGCCCCGACAGTGACTTGAAGAAGGCCGTGGGCCGCACGATGGAGTAGGTCAGGCCCGATTCGACCAGCTGTTTTTCGAAAGCCAGCTTGGCCTGCTGAAAAGCCAGCAGCGGCTTTTGCACGCAGATGGCCGACAGCAGCACCACCTGGGACACACCCGCTGACTGCGCGGCTGCCAGGGCATGCAGATGCGCCTGGTGGTCGATGGCCCAGGCGTCCTTGGGCGCGCCGGTGCGCGAGGCCAGGCAGGACACCAGCGCGTCGAAGCTTTCACCGCAGATGGCGTCGCGGGCCAGCGAGGCCGGGTCGCAGACGTCACCCCAGCGCACGGTGGCGCCGGCCAACAGCTGTGCCGTGTCGTCGCGGCCCATCGCCCCGCCCACGCCGGCGCGGGGCCGCACGAAGCAAACCACCTCGTGGCCGCGCCGCAGCAGCGCACGCACGGTGGCGCGGCCGATGGTGCCTGTGGCGCCCAGCACCAGCACACGCTGGGGATTCGTTTCGGCCCGGGGAGGCATGGCCGGTATCGCCGTGAGAGAAGCACTTGTCATGGGCCAGAGGATAGAAGATCGCCCGACCCAGGGCCGGCGGCTTCAGCCTTCGACAAGACCGGCTGTCAGCTGGTCCAGGCCCACACCGAGCAGACTTGCCCTCTCCTGCACGCCGCCGGCCAGGGTGATGCGGTCGGCGGCGGTGTAGGCACTGCGCACCAGCAGCACCCGCAAGCCAGCGCCCTGTGCCGCCGCCACGCCCACGGCCGAGTCCTCGATCGCCAACGCCCCGTGTGCGGGTACGCGCAGACGCTGCAACACCCAGTGGTAGATGTCGGGCGGGCGTCGGCACGGGCTTGGCGAATCAGCGACTCGACGCCCGGCCGCAGGCACACCGCGCCAGCGCGCACGCGCTGGGTGTACAGCTGCGTCTTGCGCACATGCAAGGCGCACCTGGCGGCGTTGACCGGGCCCTGATGCCGGTGCCTTCAAGGGCCGACACATCCAAGGCGTCTCGACGCTGAAGGTCTCACCGACATTGGCCAGCGCCACCGGCTGCATGCACACTGACGGCCCAGCCCGCGCCGCTACCGACCATGTCGAGCGCTTCGGTCGTCGTGGACATGTGCGGAACCGCACAGACCCGACAATCCCTGCGAAATACAAGCTGTCGTGCACAAGGAAAAACGCAGGAGGGCCGCATGCTGAACACCGGATCGAAGGCTCGACTGACCGGCGGCGACCTCCCAGTGTCGTCCCGGGTCGACTTCGAAGCGGTGAAGGTCCACCAACGTGTGCTGGCGATCGTGCTGGCGGGCGGACGAGGTAGCCGGCTCGGGCCGCTGACCCAGCACCGGGCCAAGCCGGCGGTAGCGTTCGGTGGCCGCTATCGGATCATCGACTTCACCCTGGCCAACTGCATCTGTTCCGGCGTGCGGCAGGTTGCGGTGCTGGCGCAGTACCAGAGCCAGAGTCTGTTGCGCCATCTGAACCAGAACTGGGTACTGCCAAAGTCGCTGGGCGAGTTCATCGGAGTGCTGCCGGCACAACAGCGCGATGGCGACGGCTGGTTTGCCGGCACCGCCGACGCGGTGTTCAAGAACATCGACCTGATCACCGAACTGCGGCCCGATGTCGTGCTGGTGCTCGGCGCCGACCATGTCTACAAGATGGACTACCGGCGTCTGCTGGCCGACCATGCCGCGTCGGGTGCCGCCGTGAGCGTGGCCTGTGTCGAAGTGCCGATCGAAGAAGCCAGCGACTTCGGCGTGCTCCAGGTCGATGACGCGCTTCAAGTCGTCGGCTGGCAGGAGAAACCCCGCTCGCCCAAGCCCATGCCGGGCTCGTCGAAGACCGCGCTGGCCAGCATGGGCATCTACGTCTTCGACTCGGCGGCGCTCGTCGGCGCCCTGCGCGCCGACCATGCGGTCGAAACGTCGAGCCATGACTTCGGCCACGACGTGGTACCGGCCCTGTTGCGCGCGGGCTGTCCAGTCCACGCCCATCCGTTCAGCGCGAGTTGCGTCGGCACGGCGGGCACCAGGCCCTACTGGCGCGACGTCGGCACCTTGGACGCGTACTGGGAGGCCAACATCGACCTGACTCGGGACGGTGAAGGCTGCGACCTGTCGACCGGCGACTGGTCTCCGCCAGGCGCGGCCGACTGCGGGCCCCCCAGCCGCTTCAGTGCCGACGCCGATGGCCGTATCAGCCTGTTGACGCGCTCGCTGCTGGGCAGCGGCTGCGCCATTGGCGCTGCAGACATCCGCGACAGCGTCGTCTTCTCCGACGTCAGCGTCGGCCATGGCGCGCAGATCTGTGAATCGCTGCTGCTGCCCGAAGCCGAGATCGGCGCTGGCGTGCGCCTGCACCGCGTCATCGTCGACCAGCGCTGCCGGCTGCCCGCCGGTCTGGTGGCCGGCTTCGACGCCGAGCAGGACAGACGCCGATTTCACGTCACCGCGCGCGGCATCACCTTGATCACAGCCGAGATGTTCGACAACGACGAACTGGCCGCGCTGCGGCCCTCAGCTCGACCGGCACCGCGCCCATCGGGGCCGCGTCATGACGCGTGAAGCCGCAGCCCGAGGGCACGCCGCGAACGACCCGGCGCAGCGCAGCTTCGGGCTCATGCTCGGGGACGTCGACGCTGCCACTCTCGCCGAACTTCTGCGCGCCCTGCGGGGCATCGACCACAGCTACCGCGCTGCGGCCGAGAACATGGGACAGTTGTACATGTTCGCCGACGGCAAGCAGGAGGCCGCACTGACACGCCGCCTCGACCAGCCCATGCGCAACGCATCGCAAAACGAACGGGACCTTGCAGCCTTGCTCGACGAACTGCAGGTGCTTTCCCAAGCGCCGACTCGAAAACGCTGAGTATTGGGCGGCGCGCCCGGCTGTTCGCTCGAGCCCGGGCTCGCCCCTCAGCGTGTCACCGGGTTGCCGGCCCGGGTACACCAATCGAAAGGATCCACCACGTGCGCACGAAGAAGCCTGCTACTCCCCAAGCCCAAGCCCAAGCCCAAGCCCAGGCCCAGCCCACCACCCATGCGCCCCGCGGGACGCCTGCCCCCGCTGCGGCGCTGGGCGAGCTCGACATCCACCTGTTCTGCGAAGGCACACACGCGCGCCTGTACCGGCAGCTCGGCTGCCAGCTGACAGGCAGCACGGCGCGATTTGCGGTCTGGGCGCCGAATGCGCAGGCGGTGTCGGTCATCGGCGACTTCAACGGCTGGCGTGCCCAGGCACATCCAGCGCAGCCCCGCTGCGACGCCTCCGGCGTCTGGGAGGTCGATATCCCGGGCGTGGTGCAGGGGCAGAAGTACAAGTACGCCATCCAGACGCGGGAAGGCGACCTGCTGGAAAAGGCCGATCCATTTGCACGTTATGCAGAATTGCCTCCAGCCACCGGCTCGGTCGTCTGGGGCAGCCCGGCCTTCGACTGGGGCGACGACGACTGGATGCGACAGCGCGCCGGCCGCAACGCGCTCGGCGCGCCGATGGCGGTCTACGAGATGCACCTCGGCTCGTGGCGGCGCCACGCCGACGGCACGATGCCCGACTACCGCACGCTGGCACCCTTGCTGGCCGACTACCTGAACCGGCTGAACTTCACCCATGTCGAGCTGATGCCGGTCACCGAGCACCCGTTCTACGGCTCCTGGGGTTACCAGACGACGGGTTACTTCGCCCCCACCGCGCGCTACGGCACGCCCGAGGACTTCAAGTTCTTCATCGATACCTTGCACCGGGCCGGTATCGCCGTGATCCTCGACTGGGTGCCTTCGCACTTCCCGGCCGACGCACACGGGCTGGCCCGCTTCGACGGCACGCACCTGTTCGAACATGAAGACCCGCGCCAAGGCTTCCACCCCGAATGGAACTCGTTGATCTTCAACTATGGCCGCAACGAGGTGCGCGCCTTTCTGCTGTCCAGCGCCCTCTTCTGGCTGGACGAATTCCACATCGACGCGCTGCGTGTCGATGCCGTGGCATCGATGCTGTACCTCGACTACGCGCGCAAGGACGGCGAGTGGATCCCCAACCGCGACGGCGGCCGCGAGAACCTGGAGGCGGTCTCGTTCCTGCAGATGCTCAACCAGACGGCCTACCGCGAGCACCCGGGCGTGCAGGTGATCGCCGAGGAATCGACCGCCTGGCCGCAGGTGTCCCGGCCCACCGACATGGGCGGTCTGGGCTTCGGCATGAAGTGGAACATGGGCTGGATGCACGACACCCTGAAGTACATGCACGAGGACCCCGTGAACCGGCGCTGGCACCATGGCCTGCTGACCTTCTCGATGGTCTATGCCTTCACCGAGAACTTCATGCTGCCGCTGTCGCATGACGAGGTGGTCTACGGCAAGGGTTCGCTGATCGACAAGATGCCTGGCGACGCATGGCAGCAGTTTGCCAACCTGCGCCTGCTGCTCGGCCACATGTGGGCACACCCGGGCAAGAAGCTGCTGTTCATGGGCGGTGAGTTCGGGCAGCGTGCCGAATGGACCCACGACGGTGCGCTCGACTGGCGGGCGCTCGAACAGCCGCTGCACAGCGGCCTGCAGCGCTGGGTCGAGGACCTGAACCGGCTGTACCGAAGCAAGCCGGCACTGTACGAGGTCGACTTCGAACCCGCAGGCTTCGAGTGGATCAGCGCCGACGACGCCGAGAACAGCGTGCTGCTGTTCCTGCGCCGGGCGCGCAGCGGTCCGCCGCTGCTGGTGGTGGCCAACTTCACGCCTGTGCCGCGCGAGAACTTCCTCGTCGGCGTGCCGTTGCACGGGCGCTGGCGCGAACTGCTCAACAGCGACGCCACCTTGTATGGCGGCAGCGGCATCGGAAACCTCAGCCAGGCCCAGACCATGCCGGTGGCTGCACATGGCCGCTTTCAGGCACTGAACTTGCGGCTGCCGCCACTGGGCATCCTGATCCTCGAACACGCAGGGGGCACAGCATGAACACAGCGGCAGCAGTCACACCGATCGGCTTGCAGGACGGGCGCATCCGGGCCGTGGTCGAAAGCATCACGCCGTCTCTCGACGGTGGGCGCTTTCCGGTCAAGCGCATCGTCGGCGACAAGGTGACGGTGGAAGCCGATGGTTTTGCAGACGGCCACGATGTCGTTGCCTGCGACTTGAAGTGGCGTCCCGCCGGTACCGCCGACTGGTTCAGCACGCCGATGAAGCCGCTGGGCAACGACCGCTGGCGTGCCGAGTTCCCGGTCGATGCGATCGGCCTCTGGCAGTACACGGTCCATGGCCGCGTCGACCCGTTCCTGTCGTGGCGCCACGACTTCGCGCGCCGTGTCGAGCTCGACGATGTGCGGGTCGCCGCGCGCAGCGGCGCCACACTCATCGCCGAGACGGCTGCCCGCGCGGAAACCAACGGTGAGGTCACGCTGCTGCTGGCCTGGTCGCAAGAACTGGCCGCCGCCGCCGACGCCGGTGCCGCGATCGACCTGCTCAAGCAGATCGGCCTCGACGAAGGCCGAGGCCTGATTGCGCAGCGCCACCCGGACCTGCGCCACGCATGCACCGCTGCGGGCGTCTACGACATCACCGTCGAACGCGAGCGCGCGCGCTTTTCGACCTGGTACGAATTCTTTCCGCGCTCGGCCGCCGGTGACGGCAAGCGCCATGGCACCTTCGCCGACTGCGAGGCCTGGCTGCCCTACGTGCAGCGCATGGGCTTCGACGTGCTGTACTTTCCGCCCATCCACCCGGTGGGCCGCGACCGCCGCAAGGGTAGAAACAACACGTTGCAGACGACGGGCGCCGACGTCGGCAGCCCCTGGGCCGTGGGTGCGGCAGAAGGCGGGCACGACGCCATCCTGAATGAACTCGGCACGCTGGCCGACTTCCAGCGCCTGCTGAGCAAGGCGCACGAACACGGCATCGAAGTGGCACTGGACATCGCCTTCCAGTGCGCGCCCGACCACCCCTGGGTGACGCAGCACCCTGAGTGGTTCAGGAAGCGCGCCGACGGCAGCATCCAGTACGCCGAGAACCCACCCAAGAAGTACCAGGACATCTACCCGCTCGACTTCGAATCCGAACAGTGGCGCGAACTGTGGGCCGGTCTGGCCGGCGTCTTCGAGTATTGGGCCGAACAAGGCGTGCGCATCTTCCGCGTCGACAACCCGCACACCAAGGCCTTCCCGTTCTGGGAATGGGCGATCGCCCAGGTGCGCAGCCGCTTTCCCGACGCGATCTTCCTGTCGGAAGCCTTCACGCGGCCGCGCCCGATGCATCGGCTGGCAAAGCTCGGGTTCACGCAGTCCTATACCTATTTCACGTGGCGCACGACGAAGGCGGAAATCACCGATTACTTCACCGAGTTGACGCGCGATGCGTCGCGCGAATACCTGCGTCCGAACGTGTGGCCGAACACGCCTGACATCCTGCACGCCTATCTCCAATCCGGCATCG
>JBBRCN010000065.1:0-23845 GCA_038204775.1 Burkholderiales bacterium
GTCATCATCGACGCTCACGCTGCCGTCGGTGTGCAAAGTAACGGCGATGCGCTGGCCGATCCCGGCCAGGGCCTCGTCAGCGGCGTTGTCGATCACCTCCTGCACGATGTGCAGCGGGTTGTCGGTGCGCGTGTACATGCCTGGGCGCTGCTTGACGGGCTCCAGGCCCTTCAGGACACGAATCGAAGCTTCGGCGTAAGTGTTGTTCTGTTTGATGGAAGGCATGCCTGCGATTCTAGAGATCGCCTCCCGCGTCAGCCGGCGGCCCTCAGCCGTAGCGCGCCATCGCCAAGCCGCTGACATCGATGTCCGGCGTCTTGCCCGACACCAGGTCGGCGATCACCCGCCCGGTGCCACACGCCATCGTCCAGCCCAGCGTGCCATGCCCCGTGGCCAGAAGCAGGTTCTGCACCGGTGTCGGCCCGATGATGGGTGTGCCGTCAGGTGTCATCGGGCGCAGGCCGCACCAGAACGTGGCCTTGCTGACATCGCCGCCCTGGGGGAAGAGGTCGCTCACCACGTGGTTCAGCGTGCCCCGGCGCGGTTCGCGCAGGTTGAGTGAGTAGCCGGCCAACTCGGCCGTGCCGCCGACGCGGATGCGGTCGCCCAGGCGCGTCACGGCCACCTTGTGCGTCTCGTCCATGATGGTGGACTCGGGCGCGTACTGCGCATCGGTGATGGGCACCGTGATGCTGTAGCCCTTGACCGGGTAGACGGGGATGCGCACGCCCACGGGCGAAAGCAGCAGAGGGCTGTAGCTGCCCAACGCCAGCACCACCTTGTCAGCCTTCAAGAGGCCGGCATCGGTGTGCACGCCGGTGATGGCGCCGCCACCCACCTGCAGCGATTCGATGCGCGTGTTCCAGCGGAACTTCACGCCCAGCGCGGCCGCCATCTCGGCCAGGCGGTTGCTGAATTTGAAGCAGTCACCGGTTTCGTCGCCCGGCAAACGCAGCGCGCCGACAAACTTGTGCTGCGTGAGTTTCAGCGCAGGCTCCACGGCGCAGAAGCCGGCGCGGTCCAGCACCTCGAAAGGCACGCCGTACTGCTTCAACACGGCCACGTCGCCGCCGATGCTGTCCAGCTGCTGCTGCGTGCGAAAGAGTTGCAGCGTGCCTTGTGCGCGCTCGTCGTAGGCCAGGCCGGTTTCCGCACGCAGCGCCTTCAGGCAGTCGCGGCTGTACTCGGCAATGGGCACCATGCGGCTCTTGTTCAGCGCGTAGGCCTTTTCGGTGCAGTTGGCCAGCATCATCGCGCCCCAGCGCCACATGGCGGGGTCCAGCAGCGGCCAGATGACCAGCGGGCTGTGCTGCATCAGCATCCATTGAATGGCCTTGATGGGTACGCCGGGCCCGGCCCAGGGTGCGCTGTAGCCCGGGCTCACCTCGCCGGCATTGGCGAAGCTGGTTTCCAGTGCCGGGCCGGATTGCCGGTCCACCACCTCCACCTCATGCCCGGCCTTGGCCAGGTACCAGGCCGAAGCGACACCGATGACACCACTCCCCAGCACCAGGACCTTCATGCAGAAATGCCTTTCAAGTGGGCGCCACTGTAGCCAGGGGCCTGGCGGCAGCTTGCAGCGTTTTCTTCGACAATGGCCGAATGAATGCAGCTTCCATGCCGCAGCGGCTGACGATGTCTCAGGTGCTGATCTGCGGCGCCGCCATCGTCACGCTGAGCATGGGCATTCGCCACGGCTTCGGCCTGTGGCTGCAGCCCATCACCATGGACCGCGGCTGGACGCGCGAAACCTTCGCCTTTGCGCTGGCGGTGCAGAACCTGGCCTGGGGCCTGGCCGGGCCGCTGGCGGGATTGCTGGCTGACCGCTTCGGTGCCTTCCGTGTGCTGCTGGTGGGTGCGGTGCTGTACGCCGGCGGCCTGGTGAGCATGGGCCTGGCCACGTCCGGGCTGGCCTTCATGGGTGGTGCCGGAGTGCTGCTGGGCCTGGCGCAGTCGGGCACCACCTATGCCGTGGTCTATGGCGTCATCGCGCGCCAGGTGGACCCGGCCAAGCGCTCGTGGGCCATGGGTGTGACGGCGGCGGCCGGCTCTTTTGGCCAGTTCCTGATGGTGCCGGTGGAGAACTGGCTCATCGCCAGCTGGGGCTGGCAGAACGCGTTGTTTGTGCTGGCCTGCATGGCGCTGGCCATCATGCCGCTGGCGCTCGGAATGAAAGAGCCGCCGGCGGCAGCAGCCACCGGCCACCGGCAGAGCATTGGCTCGGCTCTGCGCGAGGCTTTTGCCTACCCCAGCTTCCGGCTGCTGATGGCCGGTTACTTCGTCTGCGGCTTCCAGGTGGTGTTCATCGGCGTGCACATGCCCAGCTACCTGAAGGACAACGGCCTGGACCCCAGTGTGGCCACTGTGGCGCTGGCGCTGATCGGCCTGTTCAACGTCTTCGGCACCTACACCGCCGGGTCTTTGGGGCAGCGCATGCCCAAGCGCTACATCCTGTCGGCCATCTATGCACTTCGGGCGGTGGCCATCGTCATCTTCCTGGCCGCGCCGCTGACGCCGTGGAGCGTCTACATCTTCGCCGCCACGATGGGCTTCCTGTGGTTGAGCACGGTGCCGCCGACCAACGCCATCGTGGCGCATATATTCGGTGTGCAGTACATGAGCATGCTTGGCGGTATTGTCTTTCTGAGCCACCAGCTGGGTTCGTTCATGGGTGCATGGCTGGGCGGCAAGCTGTACGACACCACGGGCAACTACGACGTGGTGTGGTGGATCGCCGTGGCGCTGGGGGTGTTTGGTGCGCTCATCAACCTGCCGGTGCGGGAAACCGCCATCGTGCGCGCTGCGCCACAAGCGGCATGAAAACACGTTGGCTGCCCTTTGCCGCCGGCCTGCTGGCCGCCGCTGCGCTGGCGCTGGTCTTCGCGGCCTACCTGAGCCCGCACCTGGTGGTGGACCTGGCCAACCGGGTCTGGGCGTGCTTTTAGCGTCTGATCAGGCGCACCAAGGCCCACCGCCGTCGGCCTGGGTGATGCGCTTTGCGCACCTCATCGGCCCGGGCGGCACGGTGCTGGACCTGGCCTGCGGCAGCGGCCGCCACGTGCGCTGGCTGGTGGCGCAGGGCTTTGCCGTGACGGCTGTGGACCGCGACCCGGCGGCGGTCGAGCCCCTGCGCCAGCTGGCCGAGATCGCCGTGGCCGACATCGAGAGCGGGCCCTGGCCGCTGCCAGGTCGCACCTTCGACGGCATCGTCGTCACCAACTACCTGTGGCGGCCGCTGCTGCCGCTGCTGCCAGGCGCGCTGAACGAAGGCGGCGTGCTGATCTACGAAACTTTTGCCGACGGCCAGCAGGACATCGGCAAGCCCTCGCGGTCCGATTTTCTTTTGCGCACCGGGGAACTGCTTAGCGCTTTTGCCGGTCTGCGTGTGGTGGCTTACGAAGACGGCTTCGATGCCCACCCGCCCCGGTTTGTGCAGCGCCTGGTGGCCGTCAAGGCGCCTGCTGCTGCCCCGCCAGATGGCACAGCGGGCCCACGCTACGGCCTGATCGGCCCCGACAGCTAAAATCAGCCGCTTGCCTTCTACCCAAAGCGCGGCCGCGCCAGGAACACTGTTCGAATGAATCCCATCGTTGGCAGCATCGTGGCCCTGGTCACGCCCATGCATGAAGACGGCAGCATCGACTACGACACGCTGAAACGCGTGATCGACTGGCACATCGCAGAAGGCACCGACTGCATCGGCGTCGTGGGCACCACGGGCGAGTCACCCACGGTGTCGATGGAAGAAAACTGCGAGGTCATCCGGGCCGCGGTGAAGATTGCCGCCGGGCGTGTGCCCGTGATGGCCGGCACCGGCGCCAATTCCACCGCCGAGGCGATCGAACTCACCCGTTTTGCCAAGCAGGTGGGCGCCGACTGCCACCTGTCGGTGGTGCCCTACTACAACCGGCCGTCGCAAGAAGGCATCTACCAGCACTTCCTCAAGATCGCCGAGGCGGTGGACTTGCCGATGGTGCTGTACAACGTGCCCGGCCGCACCGTGGCCGACATGCTGCCCGAGACCACGCTGCGCCTGGCGCGGCTGCCGGGTGTGATCGGCATCAAGGAAGCCACGGGCAACATCGAACGCGCCTGCCAGCTGATCAAACACGCGCCCGAGGGCTTTTCCATCTACTCCGGCGACGACGGCACGGCGGTGGCCCTGATGCTGCTGGGCGGCCACGGCAACGTCAGCGTCACCGCCAACGTGGCGCCGCGCCTGATGCACGAGCTGTGTGTGGCCGCGCTCGAAGGCGACAGCCGCCGGGCCGCAGCCCTGCATCTGCGGCTACTGCCGCTGCACAAGCAGCTGTTCTGCGAGCCCAGCCCGGCACCGGCCAAGTGGGCCCTGTCGCAGCTGGGCCTGTGTGAACCGCATGTGCGCCTGCCCATCGTGCCGCTGACTGAAGGCGGTCAGGCTTTGATGCGGCAAGCGCTGCGCGACAGCGGCCTGCTGGCCTGAAAAAACCCTTCCGCATCCCGATACACCCCACTGCACGGCCGCCCTGCGGCCCTGCTGGAGACCCTGAACGTGAAACTGATTCCTGTTGCGTCCTTCCGACCCACCGTGGCGGCCCTGGCCGTGCTCTGTGCACTGGCGATGCTGAGCGCCGGCTGCTCGTCGCTGGATTCCACCTCGTCGTCGGTGGACTACCGCAGCGCGGCGGCCAAGACCAAGCCGCTGGAAGTGCCGCCCGACCTGACGCAGTTGGCACGCGACTCGCGCTACCAGTCGCAGGGTGGTGTGATCAGCGCCTCGGCTGCTGGCGCTGCGCCTGCCGTCACCGCCGCCACCAACACTCTGGCGGTGGCACTGCAGGCACAAGGCACGATGCGCATCGAGCGCCTGGGCCAGCAGCGCTGGCTGGTGGTGGAGCAGACACCCGAACAGCTGTGGCCGCTGCTGCGTGCCTTCTGGGAACAGCGTGGATTCACCATCGCGGTGGAAGACGCCAAGGCAGGCGTGCTGGAAACCACCTGGGCAGAGAACCGCGCCAAGCTGCCGGCCGATGCCGTGCGCAACACCATCGGGCGGCTGCTGGGCAATTTGTACGATACCGGTGAACGCGACCAGTTCCGCATGCGCCTGGAGCGCACCGCCGGCGGCAGCGAGATCTACATCGCCCACCGTGGCGCAGAAGAGGTCTATACCGATGAGCGGCGCGAGAACACCCGCTGGCGCGCGCGCCCCAACGATCCGCAACTGGAAGCCGAGATGCTGTCGCGCCTGATGGTGTCGCTGGGCGCCAAGGAAGAAGCGGCGCGGCCGCTGGTGGCTGCAGTTGGTGCGGCTTCGGGCACTGCGTCGGGCTCTTCAGCAGTGCCGTCCCAGCCCACCCAGCCGGCCAGGGCTCGCGCCGTGGCCGGTGGCGCCGCGCTGGAGCTTGACGACCCGTTCGACCGCGCCTGGCGCCGCGTGGGCCTGGCGCTGGACCGAGGCGGCTTCACGGTGGAAGACCGCGACCGCAGCCAGGGGGTGTACTACGTGCGTTACGTCGACCCCAAGAGCCTGGGCCAGGAAGAACCCGGTTTCTGGGCACGCCTGATGGGCAACGACCGCAACCCGCTGGCGGCCGTGCGTTACCGCATCGCCGTCAAGGGAGTGGGCGACAAGTCGGTGGTGGCGGTGCTCACGTCCGCTGGCGCGGCAGACGTGGGGGAAAACGGTCAACGCATTGCTTCGGCACTGATCACCGAGTTGCGCTGAAGTCTTGTCGACCTTGCGGCCCATGCGGTAATTGCGGAAATTGCGGCCGTTGCGAGCCGCCATGAAAAGAGCCACCCGAGGGTGGCTCTTTTCAAGCGCGCCACCTCTTCGGGTGGCTTGCGGGAGGCGCGCCAGTCGGCGCGCGGCCCATCACTTCTTGGCGGCGGAAGCGGCAGCGGCAGCGGCGTCCTTGGCTGCATCCTTGGCAGCGCCCACGGCGTCCTTGGCGGCATCGGCAGCGCCTTGCATCGCCGAAGCGGCACCCACGGCGGCAGAGGCAGCCATATCGCTGGCCGAGGCGGCCATGTTGGCGGCGCTGGCGGCAGCATCAACAACAACAGGAGCGGGGGCCGGGGCAACTACCGGAGCCGGGGCGACTTCCTTCTTGCCGCAGGCGGCCAGAGCAACGGAAGCGACCAGGGCAGCCAAAACGAGCGACTTGTTCATGTGAGTATCCTCAGGAGTTACGGTGCGATTGCAAAAAACTGCAGTTGTGAAGTTCAAGGTCCGTGCGTTTGAGGGCTTGACCAGGGGGAAACTTCGGGCAAACAGCCCAATCAACCCGTCTGGCGGCCCTTCGCAGGCAGATGCACAACGCATGTGTTCCTCTGCACGATGACCAACCCAGGATTCTATGTTGGATGAGGGCATTCCCTACAGGCATTCCCTATAGGCCGAGCGTGTCTACCGCGAACGCTGGCTCAGAGCGTTGCAAAACCACATCAATCCGTTCTTGCAACAGCAGCCGGGCACGCACATCCACACCGGCCCTGCCCCTTCCGTGCAACGGGTCCATTAGGTGCACGCTGACACTGCGGTCGTCCAGCAACACGGTGGGCAGTTCGGCCGCGAACTCTTCGGGTGCCTGCAACGCCTGGATGGCGTGGGCCCAGTCACGCCGCCAGGCCGTGAAACGGGGCTGACGGCGAGGCACCTCATCAAAGCGGGCCGCCAGCATCACCAGGCGCCGCTGGGGCAGGCGCACCCAGGCCGTCAGGCTGCTGAGCAGGGCCACATCGTCCAGTGGCCAAAGCTCGAAGGTCGGGTCCACGCAGGTGATGCAGCGGGCGTCCTGGGCCATGGCGGTTTCAAAGCCCCAGCGCACCGCCAGGGCAAAAGCTTCACGCGAGTCGATCAACGGCGCTTCTTTCATGGGGGCACTCCTTGCGTTGTCTCTTCTGCTTCAACCCAACCTGCGGCCAGCCATTGGTCCAGCAGTTCTCGCGCGCCCGGGCTCAGGCGCGCCGTCTCGGCGGCAGGCAACCGCCGCTGATCGGCCAGGCTGCGCATCAGCCGTGCATCGCGCCCGGCAGCTTCGAAGGCCTCGCCGTTGATGAAGATGTGGCGCGGGTCGTGCAGCATCTTCGTGCGGGCCGACAGACGCACGGCGGCACCGACGCTCCCGAGCCTGGTCGCGTGATCCCGCCCCCGGCCCTGGAACCACACCTGCGGTTTGGGTTCCGTCAGTGTCTCGCCCAGAGCACGGGCCAGCCACTGCGCGTCGGCCAGGCGGCGCTGCACGGCAGCCTGCGCAAAGGCCAACATCGCGGGCGGCACCTCGGCTGGTGCGTTGGTGGCGGCTTGTTGCGGGTCGCGGTACAGCGGCGAAGGCAGTGCATCTTCATCACCCAGACGCAGCAGCAGGTCGCGCGCCAACTCGTCGGCTTCTGGCACCCGAAAACCCACCGAACAGGTCATGCAGTTGCCGCCCACGGCCACGCCGTCATGGCCCCAGTTGGGTGGCAGGTAGAGCATGTCGCCGGGTTCGAGCACCCATTCCTGCTCGGGCTCGAACTGGCTCAGGCGTTTCAGCGGCGCATCGGCCACCCACCGCGGATCTTTCACGCGGCCCACGCGCCAGCGCCTGCTGCCCTGCACCTGCAGCAGGAACACGTCGTAGGCGTCCAGATGCGGGCCCACACCGCCGCCGTCACTGGCCCAGGACACCATCAGGTCGTCCAGCCGCGCGTCGGGCACGAAGCAAAAGCGACGCAGCATCTGGTGCGCCGCTTTCACGTGCAAATCCAGCCCCTGCACCAGCAGGGTCCAGCCGGGACGCGACACCGGCGGCAGCGCACGTCGGGGCAGCGGCCCGCGGCGCACACGCCAGCGCTCGCTGGCGCCCTGCGCCGTTTGTTCGCAGACCACCAGGCGGGACTCCACGTCGTCTTGTGCGGCCAGGTCAAACAGTGCCGGCCGCGCCAGCGGCGGCATCACGTCGGGCCAGGCCTGACGAACCAGCAGCGGCTTTTTCTGCCAATGCCGTTTCATGAAAGCCGCCGGGCTCAGCCCCCCCAGCAGCTGCAGTTTCAGGTTCACGTCCATGGTGCGATTCTGGTGCCCGCGGGGCTGCAGCGTGGCGCGCCCGGCATGTGCTGTGCGATCATCTTTTGATGATCATCACAGCACCTTGCGTCGTCAGCCTCACCTGGGAGTTGACCGACGGCCAGAACCGGCCCATCGACGAACTGAAAGAACCGGTGGAATTTTTCTACGGCGGCGACGACCTGCTGGCCAAGGTCGAAGAAGCCCTGGCCGGCTACGAAGCCGGAGCCGAGCTCAGCCTGCACCTGGAACCCGAACACGCCTTTGGCGACTACCGGTCTGAACTGGTGTGCTTTGAAGACCGCAAGCTCTTCCCCGAGCAGCTGGAAACCGGCATGGCCTTCGAGGGCCTGCCCACGGGCAGCGTCACGCCCGACATGCCCGCCGACACCATCTACCTGGTGACCGAGATCTATGCCACACACGTGGTGCTGGACGGCAACCACCCACTGGCCGGCATGTCGCTGCGCATGGCCATCAAGGTGCGCGCCGTGCGTGAAGCCACGGACCAAGAAGTCGACAACGGCAGCGTCAGCAACACGCCGCTGGCGGTGCTGGGCAATCTGAGCAGGCCGCCGCGCAACGACCTGCACTGACGCGCAACAAGGCCAGGTCAGGCGCGCCCCGTTGACCCAAAGCCGCCTGCACCGCGGTCGGATTCGCCAAAGGCTTCGACTCGTCTGAAGCAGGCCTGCACCACCGGCACGATCACCATCTGCGCGATGCGCTCCATGGGCTCGACCGTGAAGGCCGTGTTGCCGCGGTTCCAGCAGCTCACCATCAGCGGGCCCTGGTAGTCGCTGTCGATCAGCCCCACCAGGTTGCCCAGCACGATGCCGTGTTTGTGGCCCAGCCCCGAACGGGGCAGCAGCATCGCGGCCAGGCCCGGGTCGGCGATATGCACCGACAGGCCGGTGGGGATGAGTGCGGTCTGGCCCGGCTGCAGCACCAGTGCGTTGTCCAGACAGGCGCGCAGGTCCAGGCCGGCGCTGCCGGGGGTGGCGTAGGCCGGCAGGTGCGCAGCCATGCGCTCGTCCAGCACTTTCAGGTCGATGGTGGTCATGGCGGGCTGGCAGACGGACTGGCAGCCGAACTGGCAGACGAACTGGCAGACGGCCGGTCAGACGGCCGGTCAGACGGGCGGTCAGACGGGCGGGCCGGCGCACGGCGTGCGATTTGTGCCACCAGTTGGCGCGCCAGGTCCAGTTTGTCGCCTGGCGGCAACTCTTGTTCACCCTGGGCATCGACCAGCACCAGCGTGTTGTCGTCGCGTCCGAAGGTGGCCGGGCCGATGTTGCCCACCATCAGCGGCACACCCTTGCGCGCCAGCTTGTCGCGTGCATGGCGAACCACGTCGTGGCTCTCGGCGGCAAAGCCCACGCACCAGGGGCGCTGGCCTTCGGGCAGGCGCGCCACGGCGGCCAGGATGTCGGGGTTTTCGGTCAGCTCCAGGGCCGGCGGGCAACCGCTGCCATCCTTCTTGATCTTGTGCGCGGTGCTGGTTGCAGGCCGCCAGTCGGCCACCGCCGCCGTGGCCACGAACAGCCCGTGCTGGCTGGCCAGCGGCAGCACCGCGTCCATCATCTGCTGCGCACTTTGCACGTCGATGCGGCGCACGCCCCGCGGCGTGGGCAGGTGCACCGGGCCGGCCACCAGCGTGACTGATGCGCCGGCCTCGGCGGCTGCGCGGGCGATGGCAAAACCCATCTTGCCGCTGGAATGGTTGGTGATGCCACGCACCGGGTCGATGGCTTCGAAGGTGGGGCCGGCCGTCACCAGCAAGGTTTGCCCCGCCAGCAGCTTGGGCTGGAAGAAGGCGATCAGTTCGTCGCGCAGTTCCAGCGCTTCGAGCATGCGCCCGTCGCCCACTTCGCCGCAGGCCTGGTCACCGGCGTCAGGGCCCAGCACCGTGGCGCCGTCGGCGCGGATCTGCGCCACGTTGCGCTGGGTGGCCGGGTGGGCCCACATCTCGCGGTTCATGGCCGGCGCCACGATCAAGGCGCAACTGCCCGCCGGGCGCGCCAGGCACATCAGGCTCAGCAGCTCATCGGCGCGTCCTTGCGCCAGCTTGGCGATGAAATCGGCACTGGCCGGCGCCACCACGATGGCCTGCGCCTCGCGCGACAGGTTGATGTGCGCCATGTTGTTGGGCTGGCTGCTGTCCCACTGGCTGGTGGCCACGACCCGGCCGCTGAGCGCCTGCATCGTGACGGCGGTGATGAACTGCGTGGCCGCTTCCGTCATCACCACCTGCACCGTGGCGCCGGCGCGGATGAGCTCGCGCACCAGTTCTGCAGATTTGTAGCAGGCCACGCCGCCCGACAGTCCGACGACGAGGTGTTTGCCTTGGAGGGCTTGCTGTGCTGGCATGGCGCGGGACTCTAGCAGGGGCCCCGGTGTGGCCCCACAGCGGCATCGGGATTGCCTGAAGTTTCAGTAATTACTGAAACTTCAGGCCAAAATCACATCCAGCGCGCTCTTGCCTGCCAACCCACAAGGCCCCGATGAGTTCACTTTCTCCCCTGGTCAGCAGCTTTGTCGGCCACTTCGGCGAGATGGGCAGCCGCTGGGGCATCAACCGCACCGTGGGCCAGATCTACGCGCTGATCTTTGTCTCGTCCACCCCGCTGCACGCCGAGGAAATGGCCGAGCAGTTGGAATTCAGCCGGGGCAACGTCAGCATGGGCTTGAAGGAATTGCAGTCCTGGCGCCTGGTGCGGCTGCGCCACTTTCCGGGCGACAGGCGTGAGTACTTCGAAGCACCTTCCGACGCCTGGGAGGTGTTCCAGACCCTGGCCGAAGAGCGCCGCCGCCGCGAAATCGAGCCCACGCTGTCGATGCTGCGCAATGCGCTCTTGGAACACGCCACGACCGAGAGCGACCGCTACGCACAGGAACGCATGAAAGGCATGCACGACCTGATCGAGCTCATGACCACGTGGTTCGACGACGTGCAGCGCCTGGACCAGCAGACGCTTTCCACGCTGATGAAGATGGGCGCCAAGGTGCAGCGGGTGCTCGAATTCAGCGGCCGCGCGGCGCCGCGCGCCAAGTCCAAGCTGTAGAGGACACCGCAATGCTCGACGCCCTGCTCCTGGCCCGCATGCAGTTTGCGGCCAACATCACCTTCCACATCCTGTTTCCCACCATCAGCATCGCGCTGGGCTGGACGCTGCTGTTCTTTCGCCTGCGCTGGCTGAAAACAAGCGACGAAGCGTGGCTCATGGCCTACCGCTTCTGGACCAAGGTGTTTGCGCTGACCTTCGCATTGGGCGTGGTCAGCGGCATCACCATGAGCTTCCAGTTCGGCACCAACTGGCCGGGTTTCATGGAACGTGTGGGCAACATCGCCGGGCCACTGCTGGGCTACGAGGTGCTGACCGCCTTCTTTCTGGAAGCCACCTTCCTGGGCGTGATGCTGTTCGGCCACGGCCGGGTCAGCGAACGTGCGCACCTCACGGCCACCGCACTGGTGGCCTTCGGCACCACGATGAGCGCCTTCTGGATCCTGGCGCTCAACTCCTGGATGCACACACCCGCGGGCCACGAGATCCGCGGCGGCGAGTTTTTTGTGCAGTCGTGGCTGGCCGTCATCTTCAACCCCTCGTTTCCTTACCGCCTGGTGCACGTGCTGCTGGCATCGGGCCTGACGGTGTCCTTCGTTCTGGCCGGCGTCAGCGCCTGGCAGTTGCTGAAGGCCAAGGCCAACCTGTCCACACCGAAAGTGCTGCGCACGGGGCTGACCCTGGCTGCGGTGCTGATCCCGCTGCAGATCGTGGCCGGCGACATGCATGGCCACAACACCTTGAAGCACCAGCCGCAGAAGATCGCGGCCATCGAAGGCATCTGGGAAACCCAGCGCGGTGCGCCGCTGCTGATGTTTGCGGTGCCCGACGAAAGCACACGCAGCAACCGCTTCGAAGTCGGCATTCCCAAGGGCGCCGCTGCATTGCTCACCTTCGACCCCGACGGTGAACTGCAAGGTCTGAACGACTTCGTGGGCGCGCACCCGCCCGTCAAGCCGCTGTTTTATGGCTTCCGCCTGATGGTGGGCACCGGCCTGCTGATGCTGGGCTTCAGCTGGGCCGGGCTGTGGCTTTACAGGCGCCGCGCTTGGCTGGCCGGGGCTTTGCCCAGGCCGCTGCTGTGGGGACTTGCAGGCATGACCTTTTCAGGATGGGTGGCCACCGTGGCCGGCTGGTACGTGACCGAGATCGGCCGCCAGCCCTACATCGTGTTCGGGCTCATCCGTGTCGACGAGGTGGCCTCAGCCGTGCCGGCGCCCATGATCGCGCTGACGCTGGCGCTGTACGTCACGGTCTACCTGGCGCTCATCGTGGCCTACATCGGCGTCATCAAGTACATGGCCGAAAAGCCGGTGGACATGCCTGCGCCCTGGCAGCCTGCGCTGGCCGGGGTGCGAACATGAGCGGCACCTTCAGCTGGGCCGAATCGCTGCCCGTTATCTTCATGGCGTTGATGGGCCTGTCGATGCTGGCCTACGTGGTGCTGGACGGATATGACCTTGGCGTGGGCCTGCTGCTGCACCGCGCCACCGACGCCCAGAAGGACACCATGATCGCCAGCATCGGCCCCTTCTGGGACGCCAATGAAACCTGGCTGGTGCTGGGCGTGGGCATCCTGCTGATTGCCTTTCCCAAGGCACACGGCATGGTGCTGGGGGCCTTGTACCTGCCGGTGGCGCTGATGCTGGTGGGCTTGATCTTGCGCGGTGTGGCCTTCGACTTTCGGGTCAAGGCGCATGACAGCCACAAGCCGCTGTGGAACAAGGCCTTCTTTTTCGGTTCGGGCCTGGCAGCGGTCTCGCAGGGCTGGATGCTGGGCCGCTACCTCACGGGCCTGGCCGAGGGTTGGCAGTTCATGCTGTTTGCTGCCGCCATCGCGCTGCTCTTGCCTGCGGCCTATGTGTTGCTGGGCGCGGGCTGGCTGATCATGAAAACCGACGCTGAACTGCAGCGCCACGCCGTACGCTGGGCCAAGCTGGCGTGGGCGCCGGTGGTGCTGGGCATGGGGCTCATTTCGGTGGCCACGCCGCTGGTCAGCGCCACCGTGCGCAGTCGCTGGTTCAGCATGCCGGAATTCATCGCGCTGCTGCCGATTCCGCTGATGACGCTGGCCGCGCTGCTGGGCGCACGGGCCCTGCTCAATTCACACCGCGTGCTGGGCAAGGTGTGCTGGTTGCCCTTCGTGCTGGTGGTGTCGGTGTTCTTGCTGGGCGCCATCGGCATGGCCTACAGCCTGTTTCCTTACGTCGTGCTGGACCGGCTGACGATCTGGCAAGCCGCCAGCGCCACCGAAGCCCTGGCCGTGATCGCCATCGGCTGCGCCATCACGGTACCCGCCATCGTGGGCTACACGGTGTTTTCCTACCGCGTGTTCTGGGGCAAGGCGGGTGAGTTGCGATATGCCTGAAGCCCGTTGACCGGGGCCCGGCGGACCGACTGCAGATTCAGGCGCCGTGGCACTTCTTGTACTTCTTGCCGCTGCCACAAGAGCAAGGGTCGTTGCGGCCGGGTGTGGCTTCGACGCGCCGCGTCACCGGCTTGGGCGCGCGGTCCAGCCAATACATGCGCAGGTCTTGAGCCGCGCCGCAGGCTTCGGCCAGCAGTTCGTCCCGCGTCGGGTCGCCGCGTGGGTAGTACTGCGCCACGTGGGCGGTGTAGGTCTCGGTCCCGGCCGGCACCATCAGCGCCGCGATCTGGTCGACCAGGGTGCCGAACATCTCGGCGTCTTCTTCGCCATCGGGCTCCACCCACAGGTCGGAAAACGCATCGACGGCATCCAGAAAACCTTCGGCCCACAACGATCCGGTCATCGTCATCGCCGCGTCTTCGAGCGACAGCCCTTCTTCGTCCACCATGCGCTGGCGGTCGACATCGGTCCACTCTGACATCAGCGGGTCCAGCCGAAGCGCCTGCGGGTCGTCCATCAGCACGGCAGGATCGAGCTGCTCGCTCAGCACCTTCAGCCGCACCTGAAGCGCTCGCTGGGCCTGGTCTGCATCGGCGGGGTCGGCGAACGCTCGCTCGAAGGCGTCGCCACACATCCTGGGCAACCAGTCGGCGGGCTCGGGCAGGCGCGGGCCGGCGGCCAGCGCGGCCAGGTAGCCGTCCACCCATTCAAACGAGATGTCGGGGTTGAAGCCACCCAGCCTGGCGCAAGTGGTGTCGAAGGCCTGCAGTTCGGCTTCGCTGTTGCGGCGCACGCCGTCGGGGATATGGATCAAGGCGCAAGACTCCAGGCGTCGCGGATGAACTGAGCCAGGCGCTGCTTGGCAGCGGCCCGGGCCGGTGGATGGGCGCCGACGTGCACACCCTGCCCCGGCCGCGTGCCACCAGGCACATCGCTGCGGTGGCGCAGCGGCGCAGTGCCGTCAAAGCCGTGGTGCGCACCCTCGTAGCTGTCCCACACCGGCACCGGGCCCCGGCGCACGCTGGCGGCAAGGTCCTTGCACGGCGCGGCGGGGGTCCAGTCGTCGGCTTCACCCAGCTGCATCAGCAGCAGTGCGCTGGGTTCGAAGCCGCGGTCCCGGTCGGCCTCGCAGCCCGGGTAGAAAGCCACGGCCAGGCTGGGCCGCACCGGCGCGGCCTGCACCTCGGGGTGGCGCAGGTTGATGGCCGCCAGCACGGTGCTGCCGCCGTTGGACCAGCCCAGCAGGCCCAGCCGCGATGCGTCCACCCCCGGCTGTGCGGCCAGCCACTGCAGCGCGCCCAACGCATCGCGCCGACGGTGCAGTTGGGAAATGGGCCGCTGGCCCAGCGGCAGCGTGCAGATCTGCTGCACCTGACGCGGGCCGAAAGAGTCCAGCACCAGCACGTGCAACCCCATGCCCTGCAGCCGAGCCGCCAGCTCGGTGTAACGCGTGGCCAGTCGGCCACGGCCGTCCAGCACGCCGCCACAGCCGTGCAGCAGCAGCATGGCTGGCGCCGACGCGGTGCCTGGCGCCGCAAACCAGTGCCCGTTCAGCACGACGGGTGTGCCCTGTGCACGGTCCAGGCTTGGCAGCTGCACGGCCTGCGGCTGGGCCCAGGCGGCGGCCGACGCCAGCATCAGCAGCGCCGCCGCGCCGAGCCTCATGCCGGCGGCCACGACACGCTTGGCGGCTGCGGATGCAGGCGGGCCATCGCGTGCACGTCGACGTAGACCCCGTCCCGCAAGGCGTACCCACGGTGTGTGCCCTCCCGCCTGAAGTCAAAGCTCTCGTAGAGCGCGATGGCCGCAAGGTTGTCGACAAACACCGTCAGCTCCAGCCGCAGGATGTGCGCCCAGCGTTCGGCGTAGTCGCACAGCGTCTGCATCAGCGCCCGGCCCACCCCCTGGCGCTGCGCCTCGGGTGACACGCTGATGCCCAGCTGCGCCACATGCCGGCGGCGCAGCTGGGGCGCTGGATGCAGACCCGCGCTGCCCACCACGCGGCCGCCCATTTCGGCGACGAAGATGACATCCGCGCGGTCGGGCGCGGCAAAACCCTCCAGCCGCGCGCGCCACATCTCTTCGCTGGGCAGGGGCAGCTGCATCAGAAAGCTGTAGACCTCGGGGTGGGCCATCTGGCGCGCCATGTCGGCTGCGTCTGCCGGGCGCGCGCGGCGGATCGTGATGGGGCTGTCGGACATGGTCGGCCTGCTTGCGTAGAACGTGGCGTCGGCGCCACGCCTGCAAGTGTCCCATGTTGGCCATGTCACGATCACGGCACCGGGCGCTGCCAGGTGCAGGCACATTTGTCGGGCACGGGAACAGCACCCCGAATGAAGCGTCGGCCCCAGGCTGGACAACTCGGACAGGAACCCCCATCAAGCACCCTGAATGGCTGGGACTTTCTTCTGGATGCCAGCGGCAAGTACATCTACTCGATGGGCTCGGTCGAAGACCTCGTCACACGACAGACTGCGGCCGAGAGCCAGTGGGCGGTGCAGGCCACGCTGCGATACGCCTTCTGATGGCAAGGGCCTGAGCGTTCGGACCCGAAAGTTCAGCCGCCAACAAAGAGGGGCGGCTCGCAAGAGCCAAATTGTCATGCGCCTGGATTCGCCTCGGTCGTCAGAGCTTGGCTCCCACCCAGGCCGCCACCGAAGCCAGCGCCGCTGGCAAGGCCGCCGCGTCGCTGCCCCCTGCCATCGCCAGGTCGGGCTTGCCACCGCCCTTGCCGCCCACCTGCTGGGCGACAAAGTTCACCAGTTCGCCGGCCTTGACCTTGCCCATCTGATCGGCCGTCACGCCAGCAGCCAGTTGCACCTTGCCGCCTTCGACAGCGGCCAGCACGATGGCCGCGCTCTTGAGTTTGTCCTTGAGCTTGTCCAGGGTCTCGCGCAGCGCCTTGGCGTCGGCACCGTTGAGCATCGCGGCCACCACCTTGATGCCTTTGATGTCCACCGCCTGCGCCATCAGCTCGTCGCCTTGTGAAGACGCCAGCTTGCTCTTCAGCGATTCAACTTCCTTTTCCAGCGCGCGCACATGCTCCAGCACCGCGGCCACGCGGCCCGGCACTTCGGCGGGCGTGGCCTTCAGCGTGCCGGCCAGGCCGTTGACGCTGCTTTCCAGCGCCTGCAGATAAGCCAGCGCGTTGCCGCCGGTGATCGCTTCGACACGCCGGATGCCGGCGGCGACACCGCCTTCGGCGACGATCTTGAACAGGCCGATGTCGCCCGTGCGCTGCACGTGCGTGCCGCCGCACAGTTCGCGGCTGCTGCCGATGTCCAGTACGCGCACCTCGTCGCCGTACTTTTCGCCGAACAGCATCATCGCGCCCAGTTTCTGCGCCTGTTCGATGGGCAGCACCTGCGCCTGCGTGGGCGCGTTGGCCAGGATCTCGGCATTCACGATGGCCTCGATCTGCGCCACCTGCGCATCGCTCACCGGTGCGTTGTGCAAAAAGTCGAAGCGGGTGCGTTCGGCGTTGACGAGTGATCCTTTCTGCTGCACATGCGCGCCCAGCACCTCGCGCAGGGCCTTGTGCATGAGGTGCGTCACACTGTGGTTGCGCACGGTGCGCGCGCGGTGTTCACCGTCCACGCGCGCCACCACCGTGTCGCCGACTTCGACTTCACCTTCGACGACGCGGCCCTGGTGGCCGTGCACCGCCGCCTGCACCTTGACGGTGTCTTCGACGATGACGCGGCTGCGCGCATTGCGCAGCTCACCGGTGTCGCCCACCTGGCCGCCGCTCTCGGCGTAGAAGGGTGTGTGGTCGAGCACGATGACGGCATCGTCACCGGCCTTGGCCCGCTGCACCGGGCTGCCGTCGACGTAGATGGCCGTGACCTGGCTGTGTTCGCACACCAGGTGTTCGTAGCCGTGGAAACTGGTGTCGGCGCCGCTGTACGCCAAGCCGGCAGCGACTTTGAATTTGCCCGCTGCGCGGGCCTGTTCACGCTGGCGGTTCATGGCCGCGTTGAAGCCGGCTTCGTCGACCCTCACGCCACGTTCGCGGCACACGTCGGCGGTCAGGTCGAGCGGGAATCCGAAGGTGTCGTGCAGCTTGAAGGCCAGCTCGCCGTCGATCAGCTGCGAGCCGTCTCCTGCCGCGGACCTTGCCATGGACACCAGTGCGGTTTCAAGGATCTCCATGCCGTTGGCGATGGTCTGGAAAAAACGCTCTTCTTCGACCTTCAGCACTTCGGTCACACGTTGCATGTCGCGCTTCAGCTCGGGGTAGGCGTCGCCCATCTCGGCCGCCAGGGGCGCCACCAGCGTGTAGAAAAACGGCTTGCGCGCACCCAGCTTGTAGCCGTGGCGGATGCCGCGCCGCGCGATGCGCCGCAGCACGTAGCCGCGGCCTTCGTTGCCCGGGATCACGCCGTCGGTGATGGTGAAGGTGCAGGCGCGGATGTGGTCGGCGATGACCTTCAGCGAAGGCGAGTCGGCGTCCACTTCGGCACCGCCCGCGGCCAGCTGCACCGCGCTCTTGGCCGCAGCCAGCAGGTGCACGAAGGTGTCGATCTCGTAATTGCTGTGCACGTGCTGCAGCACGGCCGCCAGCCGCTCCAGGCCCATGCCGGTATCGACACTGGGCTTGGGCAGCTTGTGCATCACGCCGTCTTCGGTGCGGTTGAACTGCATGAAGACGTTGTTCCAGATCTCGATGTAGCGGTCACCGTCCTGTTCTGCACTGCCGGGCGGGCCGCCGGCCACGTCGGGGCCGTGGTCGAAGAAGATCTCGCTGCTCGGGCCGCAGGGGCCGGTGTCACCCATCATCCAGAAGTTGTCGGACATGTACGGCGCACCCTTGTTGTCGCCGATGCGCACGATGCGTTCGGCGGGCAGCCCGATGTCCTTCAGCCAGATGTCGTAGGCCTCGTCGTCGTCGGCGTAGACCGTGGCCCACAGCTTGTCGGCTGGCAGCTTGAAGTGCACCGTCAGCAGTTCCCAGGCGTAGGCAATGGCGTCTTTCTTGAAGTAGTCGCCGAAGCTGAAGTTGCCCAGCATCTCGAAAAAGGTGTGGTGGCGCGCGGTGTAGCCCACGTTTTCCAGGTCGTTGTGCTTGCCACCGGCGCGGATGCACTTCTGGCTGGTCGTGGCGCGGCTGTAGGGCCGCTTGTCGAAGCCCAGGAACACGTCCTTGAACTGGTTCATGCCGGCGTTGGTGAACAGCAGCGTCGGGTCGTCGCCAGGCACCACGGGCGAGCTGGCCACGATCTGGTGACCCATGGATTCAAAGTACTTCAGGAACGTGGAGCGGATCTCGGAGGCTTTCATGGGCGGCTCTTGGTCTGACTGTCAACGGTGAATGTGAACGCCGGCGCGCTCGGCCGCAGCCGAGAGCAAGGCGTCGCAGGTGGCCAGCGCGCAGCGTCGCTGCACGGCCAGGTCCAGGTACAGCGCGTCGTAGGGCGTGAGATCGTGCGCCAGCGCGGCGTCGAAGTAGCGCTGCGGCGCGGCATGCGTGGCGCCGACGACCTCGACATCGAAGTCCATCACGCCGGCACACAACTCGGCAATCTGCCGCTCCTGCAGGCGCTTGCGGCGCAGACTGCTGCGAAAGGCGTTGGCCATCTCCAGCGGCCAGATCATGGGCGCCACCAGGCTGTCACGCATGACCGCGTGCATGCTGGCCGGGCGCACCTCGTCGGGCATGACCAGGGCCAGCGCGTAGGAGCAGTCGATGACGATCACCGCCGGCCCTCGCGAATCCAGTCCCGGATCTCGTCCTGCGTGATCGGGCCGCCGCGCACCGCCACCTCGGCACCGATGGCCTGCATGCGGCTCACGGCGCGCAGCCTGCGGTCCAGATCGATAGGGCGGACCGGCTCGTAAGCGACGATTCGAGCCACCGGCTTGTTGTGGCGCGTGATCACGATCTCGTCTCCTGCCTCGACGCGCGCCACCACCTCGGACAAGTGGGTTTTGGCCTCGAACAAGCCCATGGTTTGCGTGCCCATCGTGGCACTCCGGCATCTGGTTGAAACAACCAGATTCTATCCGGTTCAGGTTGACACCGCGGTCTTGTGGGCGTCGGGCTACAGTGCCCGAACTTCCTGGAGACCGCCCTTGATCAACCCCATGTCCCCGCTGTCCAAACTGCACGACCCGACCTTGTTCAAGAACGACGGCTTGATCAACGGCGACTGGACTGCCGGACAGGCCAGCACGCCGCGCTTTGCCGTCACCGACCCGGCCACGGGCCTGGAGCTGGCGCTGGTGGCCAACCTGGGCGCCATCGACGCCGCGGCCGCCATCTCGGCCGCTGAAAAAGCCTGGCCCGCCTGGCGCGCCAAGACCGCCAAGGAACGCGCCAACATCCTGATGAAGTGGTTTGCGCTGCTGCACCAGCACGCCGACGACCTGGCGCGCATCATGACCGCCGAACAGGGCAAGCCGCTGGCCGAAGCGCGCGGTGAAGTGGTCTACGGCGCCAGCTTCATCGAGTGGTTTGCCGAAGAAGCCCGTCGGGTCTACGGCGAAAGCATCCCCACCACCGACAACAACAAACGCTACCTCGTGATCCGCCAGCCCATCGGCGTTTGTGCGGCCATCACGCCGTGGAACTTTCCCATCGCGATGATCACGCGCAAGGTGGCGCCGGCGCTGGCCGCGGGCTGCCCGGTGGTCATCAAACCAGCCGAGCAGACACCGCTGTCGGCCCTGGCCGTGGCCGAACTGGCGCAGCGTGCCGGCATGCCTGCAGGTGTGCTGAACGTGCTGTGCGCCGATGGCGACAACAGCATCGAAATCGGCAAGGTGCTGTGCAGCAGCGACGCCGTGCGCCACCTGTCCTTCACTGGCAGCACCGAGGTCGGCCGCATCCTGGCGCGGCAGTGCGCCAGCACGGTGAAGAAGATGAGCCTGGAACTGGGTGGCAACGCGCCCTTCATCGTCTTTGACGACGCCGACATCGACAGCGCCGTTGAAGGTGCCATGGCCAGCAAGTACCGCAACGCAGGCCAGACCTGCGTCTGCGCCAACCGGCTGTATGTGCAGGCCGGTGTCTACGATGCCTTTGTCGAAAAGCTCGCACTCAGGGCCGGCGCGATCAAGGTCGGCAACGGCTTCGAGACCGGTGTCACCCAGGGTCCGCTGATTGACGACGCGGCCGTGGCCAAGGTGCAAAGCCATGTCGCCGATGCCCTGGCCAAAGGCGCGCGCCTGGTGGTGGGCGGCCAAAGAAGTGGAGACCGCTTCTACACGCCCACGGTATTGGCCGACGTGACCGGCGAGATGCTGTGCGCCCGTGAAGAAACCTTCGGCCCGGTGGCGCCTGTGTTCAGGTTCGAGACAGAGGCCGAGGTCATTGCGATGGCCAACAACACCGAGTTCGGCCTGGCCAGCTACTTCTACAGCCGCGACATCGGCCGCATCTTCCGCGTCGGCGAAGCGCTGGAGTACGGCATGGTGGGCGTCAACACCGGGCTCATCAGCACCGCCGAAGTGCCGTTTGGTGGCGTCAAACAAAGCGGCCTGGGCCGCGAAGGTGGACAACAAGGTATCGACGACTACCTGGAGGTGAAGTACCTGTGCCTGGGTGATATTCAGCGCTGATCCGGCGCCGATCCAACGCCGATCCCACGCCGATCCAACGCTGAGAACCGGGGCGCTGCATGTCGCAGCCCGGCGCGGGGTCAAACCCTGGCAACGTGACAAGGCCGGCCCCGGGTTGTTAAGGTGCATCGATGAACGAACAAGCTCAACGCGTCGCAGACGTCTTCACCGCCTTGCTGGCGGCCTATGGCATGAATGTGGTCGGCGCGATCGTGACCCTGGTGCTGGGATTCATGGCGGCCCGCTGGCTGGGCCAACTGACCAATCGCGCCATGCACAGGTTCGACAAGGTCGACGCGGTGTTCCGTCCGCTGCCCGGCAAGGCCGTGCGCCTGGTCGTTGCTGGCGCGCCGGCCAGGAGTGCGAGCTGAGCCGCTGCCCTTCCCCGCTTCGGCCCGCGCTGACGCAAGCCGCTTAACCCAACTTGCTAAGACGCGTCTTCGTTGGCCGCTGCACCACCGATGCGGTGCACGCTGGCGCTGGCCAGTCCGCCACCGCCCACCGTGGCCACCGAGCCGGCCTGCGCGCTGGCACGTTGCAACAGCGACTGCGCGTCTTTGCCATGTTCGGGGTACTGCGCCAGGCCCACGACGGCGCCCACGGCGCAAGGCTGGCCCGCCACCAGGATGGGCTGCTGCAGCGACTTCACCAACTTGGCGGCCACCCGTTCGCCGTCGGACTTGGCCTCCAGCCGGCCCAGCAGCACACCGAAGGCATCGGGGCCGATGGCGGCCACCACGTCGCTGGCGCGCAGGCCGCTGCGCAGGCGCACCGCCACCTTGCGACGCAGCACGTTGCCGGCCTCGACACCCAGACGCGCAGCAGCCTGCTCGAAGCCGTGCACGCGCAGCACCATCAGCACCATGGGCGCAGGCTCGCGTTCACGCAGCGCCAGCAACTGCGTCATATGTTCGACCAGTTGCGCCTGGTGCGGCAGGCCGGTGGCCAGGTCGGTGGCATAGGCGGTGCGGGCGGCTCGTTCGAGCCGTTTGCGTTCGATGGCATGGCGCAGCGCACGTGGCACGTCTGCCGCCGGTTCTGCGGCCATGATGGCTTCGACACCCAGGTGCAGGAGTGCGGTTTCCGCATCGGCGTCGGCGGTGTCGGCCAGCACCACCACCGCGCTGTCAAAGGCCGCCTGCGACAGGTCTTGCAGCTGGGCCAGCTGCTGCAGCGCCGCGCGCGTGGCCGCGTGCAAGAGTACCGCATCGTGCGCGTCCGCCGCGCTCAGCGGCCCGGCGACAAGGGTGAAGCCGGGCATCGCCAGCGTGGCCGACACCTCGGGTGGAACAGCACCCACGACCAGCACGGAAAAGTTGCTCGTTGCCATGTCGGGATGATGCCGCATGCGCCCCGGTTTGCCACCAGCCGTCGGTGGCTGCCACGATGCCCAAGTCCCAAAAGACAAAGGGCCCGCGATGGGGCCCTGTCAGGCGTCGGCTGGAGCGGGTGAGGGGAATCGAACCCCTGTATGAAGCTTGGGAAGCTGCCGTTCTGCCATTGAACTACACCCGCAGCGTTTTCAATTCTAGCGGCGGTTGTGCGGCGCGCGTTGCCGGCGGACGGCCCAGCTCACCAGGGCCAGGCCCGCCAAGCCCATGGCCCAGGTGGAGGGCTCGGGGACTGCGGCGGTCGGCCCGAAGCTGACATCTTGCAGATCGAAGGTGCGCCGGAAGTCCGCACCCGACACGGTGCGCCCGAAGTAGATCAGGCGGTAGCTCAGGTTGTTGCCGCGGCGCGTGCTGTCCAGCGTGGGAAGGACCGATGAGAGTTGGTCGCTGGCATAAAGATCGGGCGGTGGCGCGCCTGGCACGGACAGTTCAAGATCTTCGATCACGAACTGGGCCAGCAGATAGCTGATGTCGCTGGGTTGGCTCTCCGCGAAGTGGCGAAACGAAGGCAGCAGCAGCCGGTCGATCAGCATACCCGCGATGGGACGGTCGTCGTTATTGAACACCACGAGGCTGCAGTCGGCGAAGAATGCGTCGCAGCTCGGGCCGCCTGAATGGGTGAGCGAGCCGAACTGGATCCTCGAGTTGTCCAGCAGATACTGTGTGCCGCCGTTGGCAATGCCCGACGGCAGCACGAAGCCTGGCCGATTGGGGTTGATGACGAAGTGGCTCAGCACGGTGCTGCCGTCCACCAAAAACGAAGCCAGACTATCCGGCACATTGGACGGGCCCGTGGCGCCGCCGGTTCGGGTGTCTTCGCTGAGGTTGGCAATGGCTGTGCCACTGAAGAAAAACTCCACCCCCTCGGCCTGGGACACAGCCGGGGCCGTGGACAGCAAGAGACCCAGCGCGCCGGCGCAAGAGAACGAACGCATGTCCATGAAAGCTCCTCATCCGCCAGAGGCAGTCCTTCATTGTCCGCTGCGCAAGTCCATTTCGAACGGGCTCTGCGCCACGAAGTACCCACTCCCCCACATTTGAGTGTTTGGCTGCTGCCTCGCCAAGCCGAAGGCACAATCGCGCCCCCATGAACGACAGGAGGATAGGGTTTTCAAACACCCTTTTTCCGTCCCGAGTGCCTGCGGCGAGGCGCGCGATCACCGACTGACCCGGTCCGAAGGTCCAGCGGTCGGCCGGCCCGAAGATGGTGGCCGACTGCAATGGACCGTAAGCGCCCCCAACGAGGCAGCAAAGAGCCGCCTCCCACCCGGCGCTCAGCCAGGGTTGCAGTGCCAATGAAAAGCGCCCATCAAAAGCCGTAGTTTTGGGTGGCGACGGTCGCTCGCGCGAGACCCTGCATTGAACAAGCTCCGCTCCCCTGCCAGACTGTTCAGGCCTCCGTGGGCATCGTGCCTGCACAGCCTTCATT
>JBBRCN010000066.1:0-23528 GCA_038204775.1 Burkholderiales bacterium
TTGCTGATCGGATCGATGATGACGACCGCGGGGCGGAATGCCTTCACCGTGTCATGAATGGCCAGCAGATGCTGCTCCAGCCCCTGCAAGGTGGGCCGTGAGGCGTGAATCTGCAGCAGGCCTTTTTTCAGCCACGGCGCAAGGTCCAGACCGATCGAGCCCATGTTGCGGACGACCTGCGCGCTCGATTCTTCGTAGGCGAACAGCATCACCCGCTCGCCACGGCGGCACGCCGCTTCCGCGAAGGCAGCCCCCAGGCTGCTCTTGCCGGTGCCAGGCGAACCCGAGACGAGCACGCTGCTGCCGCGAAAGATGCCTTGGCCGCCCAGCATCTCGTCCAGCCGCGGGATGCCGGTGGAAAGGCGTTCCGTGGGCGCCGCGTGATCGAGCCGCAGCGAGGTGATGGGCAGCACCGAGATGCCGCGCTCGCCGATGAGAAAGGGGTACTCGTTCGTGCCGTGCACCGAGCCGCGGTACTTCAGCACCCGCAAGCGGCGGGTGGATATCTGCTCGTGCACGCGGTGGTCGAGCGTGATCACGCAGTCGGCCACGTATTCTTCCAGCCCGTAGCGCGTGATGGCGTTGCCCTCGCCCTTTTCGCCGGTGATGACTGCCGTCATGCCGCGAGCCTTCAGCCAGCCGAAGAGCCGGCGCAATTCGGCGCGCAGGATGGCGTGATTCGGCAGCCCGGCGAACAGCGCCTCGACGGTATCGAGCACCACGCGCTTCGCGCCGATCGAATCGATGGCGTGCCCGAGCCGGATGAAGAGGCCTTCGAGGTCGTATTCGCCGGTCTCCTCGATCTCGCTGCGCTCGATGCGCACATGGTCGAGCGCGATCTTCTTCTGCTTCACGAGCCGATCCAGATCGAAGCCGAGTGAGCGCACATTGGCAATCAGGTCGGCAGCACTTTCCTCGAACATCATGAACACGCCCGGCTCGCCGTACAGGGTCGCGCCGCGGACGATGAATTCCGTGGCCAGCATCGTCTTGCCGCAACCTGCGCTGCCACAGACGAGCGTCGGCCGCCCGGTGGGCAGCCCGCCACCGGTGATTTCATCGAGGCCGGTGATGCCGGTGAGGGATTTTGCGAGACCGGGTGTCGCGGGTGTATCGATCTTCTTGTTCATGGCGCGCCGAGTTGTCTGATGGTGGCAAGCTGTGAAAGAACAACTGGCGCCATGACACCGGATTCTCGCCCCGGCGTTCGCCACGATGGTCCCTGCATGTCGCTGGCAAGCGCTGGCCTGTTGGCTTTAAACCGAGCAGCGAAACACTTTAACTTTACTTTGCCAGCCAAGACAGCTCTTGTCCACAGGGCGTCGAGCCAACGGGCTTGAAGGGCCGGTCAGGCTCGTTCGTCACCCCCACCGGTGCCGCTGCGACCCCGCCCGGCGACCTGGCGCCAGGCCCTGGCCCAGCGCTCAGCCGCTGCGCCAGCCCGGCCTGCGACATCAATTCATCGAACCACACCCGGTAGCCGGCATCGCTGGGGTGCAGGCCGTCGCGTGCGTTCAGCTCATCGGGTCGCAGTGCAAAAGGGTCGACGTCACGTTCCTTGAACAGGTTCACGTAGACGGCGCCGTGTCGCGCCGCCGCGTCGCGCACATGGCCGTGCAATTGCCGCGCGCGCCACGTCATCAACCAGGACACCGGAGGGAAGAAAAAAGGTGCGTTGCCCACATTGCCGGCCGGCATCAACACCACCAGCGCGGCGCGCTCCTTGGCGCGCCGAGTGACACCGTCGATCTCGTTGCCCACCACGTCAAGATCGCGCATGCGGATGACGTCGTTGCCACCGGCCTGGATCAGCACGATGTCGAAACGCTCGCTGCCGCTCAACTGTTGCGGCAGGTCGGCAAAGGTGGCGCCGTCGCGCCCGCGATTTTCTATGTGCAGGCGTGGGAAGGCCTGGGCCAGCAGGCCGGCCGCGCTGGTCTGGGGCGAACTGGCGCCGGTGCCCACGGCCGTGCTGTCGCCAACGATCAACAATCTTGTCTGCGGGTTGGCGACGCTGCGCTGCAGCGGCTCGCTGGCCTTGGCCAGTTCGATCGAGTGGCGCAGGCGCACGGCCGAGCAGCCGGCCAGCGGCAACACGGCCGTGGCGGCGCCGCCCCACAGCAGCAGTTTCAATTGAAGACGGCGGGTCGAGGAAGGCATGGGTCGCGGCTGGAGTGGCAATCGTTGGTGGGTCGAACATCATGACCCGCCCTGAGCCGACAAAGAAGCGTTCATTGCGGCAGCTGTCGGTAGGCCGGGTCCTGCAAGTCAGGCACACCGGCGCCTACGAGCGCGGGTGCCGAAGCCGATGACCCCACCCCACGAACTGCGACTGGCCCGCGTGGCCGCCATCGTGGCCGACCCGGCGCGGTCGCGCATGCTGGCCCACCTGGTGTCGGTTGAGTACGTCAGCGCCAGCGAACTGGCCGCCGCGTGGTCAGTGGACACCGGCCACTGCCAGCGGCCATCTGGGTCACCCAAGCCGGATGGCTGCGCCGCGCCGATGGGCGCGCGGTGGAAATCACCGTCGCTGGCCAGCACAAGTTGATGCCCTACCTGAAAACAAACGCCGCCTGAGTCGGCGGCGTTTGAAACGACCAGGTTAAAGCGGCGGATCAGCAGTTTCCGCGCTTGCGCAGGAAACCCAGGCCCGCCAGGCCAGCCATCAACATCAGCGCGATGGAAGGTTCCGGCACGGCGGTGACGTTGAAATCGAAGTTGTAGGCCGCGCTGCCAGTGGCGGTTTCCTGGACCCAGAAGGTGTAGATGCCCGCGGGCAAGGGCCCGGCAAAGCCGATGGCACCGCCGCCCAGGCCAATGAGCGGCAGGATGTCGGTGTCGATGTCGTTTTCGCTGTAGTGCCACCAGCCCAGCAGATTGGTGGGGTCGCCGCCCGTGGGGTCGACAGTCATCTGCGAGCCGGCTTGCACCGCGACGAAGCCCAGGCCCGACGGGCCCAGGAAGGTGGTGCCCGGCAGCAGCGTCAGGCTGTCCAGTTGCCAGCCGTCGGCCAGCGTGAAGGTGAAGTAGTCGCGGTCCACGACGCCCGCGCCGTCGCGGCCGGTGGTGCCGGTCAGCGTGTTGGAACCCAGACCCAGCGACACCAACGTGGGGCTGGTGCCCAGGTTGGCCAGGTCACCCGAAGCGGCTTCGTCCCAGGCCGTGGCGGCCTGTGCGCCTGTCACGACACCGGCAGAGACACCGACACAGACAAGGGCAGAGACAAGGCCGCGAAGCAGCAGACGGGTCATGGGCATGAGGGCTTTCCGGTGGCAGTGGAGTGACATGGGTCACCGCCGAATCCTATGCGATGGCCTTGCGCTTGCGCAAGGCGTGCCCCCCTGTACGCGGTGCCTGGGCGACCACCCGTTCCCGGTCTCTTCGCGACCTGGGCACCCCGCCGCCAGTAGGCGGATAGCGCCGCTGGCCTGGCCGCGCCGGATCAAGGTGGCACACTGGTCTGCGGACAGGGGTCAGGCCGTCGACTCGACGCTGCACTGCTGCCCATTCAAGAAAGTGAAAATTGCCATGATCGATCCGCGTGCCCCCCGCTTGTCGCCCCGCACCGCTTCGTCCGCGGGTGCTTCCTTGTGGATGGCTGCCCGTGGCCTGGTCGGCGGCGTGTTGCGCATCGTGCTGGCGCTGGCTGCTTTCCTGCTGATGCTGGGCGCGCTGCTGGTGGGTGCACTGTTGGCGCTGGGCCTGGTGACCTGGGCGCTGCTGCGAGGGCGCCGGCCGGCGGTGGGTGTTTTCAGGTCGACGATGCAGCGCGCGCGCCGCCCGGCAGGGCAGGGCACGAGGGCTTGGCAGGGTGGGCGGGCACAGGGCCCCATCGTCGATGTTGAAGCACGTGAAGTGCCGGACGCGCAGTCGCCTGGGCCTCGCCCCTGATCCCGAAGCGCCCCAGGCCTTCAGCCCGACGGTGCCGAAGGGCGGTTTCTGCGGCTGCGGTAGCGTGTCATCAGGGGCGTCACCGAAATGCCGTGAACGACGATGGAGCTCACCAACACGGCCAGCGTCAACGACACCAAGGTCTGCGCCAGGCCATCAGACAAGCCGTGGTTGACGGCGTACATCAGGTAATAAAGCGAGCCGATGCCGCGGATGCCGAACCAGCCGATCAGCCGCCGCTGACTCCGTGAAGTGCGTGACCCTGCCAGGCCGACCGCCACCGCCACGGGACGCACCAACAACAGCACCAGCGGCACGAACCACCATGCCGCCGGCAGCCAGGGCACGGCCCACAGCAGCATGCCCACGACCACCACACCCACCATCTCTCCGATGCGGTCGAGCTGTTCGTTGAAGCTCAGCACGGCGCGGGTCATGTGCGTGCTGGCGTGCACGGGGTCGGTGGCGCTCTTGGTTTCGTTGAGCGCGAAGTCTGTTTCGTTCGTTGCCGCCACCACGGTTTGAAGCAAAACTGCTCCTGGGGGCGGCACATCCTTGGCCGTGTGGCGCAGTGCCAGGCCGGCGGCGAACACGGCCAGAAAGCCGTAGGCGTCGGCCTGCACGGCGAAGCCATACGACAAGCCGATGAGTCCCAGCGCCAGGAAGTTCTCGCACCCAACGGCCTCGTGATAACGCTGGCGCAGGTGCAGCACCAGGCGGCCCAGTCCGCTGCCCAGCGCCCCACCGATGACGAGGCCGGCGGCAGTGGCCCACAGCAGATCTACCGCCACCCAGCGCCAGCCCCATTCGCCGATGTCGTGCAGACCCAGCAGGCCCAGGCCCAGCATCACCACCGGGAAGGCCGTGCCGTCGTTCAGGCCGCCTTCGCCGGTCAGCGCAAAGCGCAGCTGGTCGCGGTCGCCGGGGTTGTCCAACTGCACGTCGGTGGCCAGCACGGGGTCGGTGGGGGCGAGGATGCCGCCCAGCAAGATGGCCGCACCCAGTGGCAGGCCCAGCAGCCAGACGCCGGCGGCGGCAATCAGCGCCACCGTGACCACCATGGACAGCAAGGCCAGGCGCAGCGGAGGAAACCATCGCCGGTCGTGCAGGCCGACGCTCATCTTCAGTCCCGAGGTGAACAGCGACAGCAGCACGATGACCTCGGCCAGGTGCTCCAGCACCTTGGCGTCCTTGAAGGGGCTGGGCGCTGCCAGGGCCAGGGCCCAGGGGCTGACGGCCAGGCCGGCCAGCAGGTAGAGCATGGCCGTGCTCACCGGCATGCGCGACAGCATGGTGCCGGCCAGCGCCATGACCACCAGCAGCGCGCCTGCAATCGTCAACCACAGCGCGAAAGTCATCGGAAGGTGCGGGTCATCGAGGGGCGCTGGACAGCCGGCAGGATACGCCGGCCGGGCTTGCCGCCACCATGGCCCGGCGGCGGATCAGGGCGATGGCAAAGCCAGCAGCAACTGCACGCTGGCCTGTGGCGTCGCCGTGGGCGGTGCCAGCTGCACCGCTGCCGCGCCGCGCGACAGCAGCCGTGCACGGACCTGCCGAGCACGCTGCATCGCCAGCGGCGAGGCCGCAGCGCTGTCGCCGGGCGCGGCCAGCGTCTGCAGTTGTGCCTGGGGTGTGCGGCGCAAGCTCTGGGCCACCTTGTCCAGCACGGCAGCCAGCGCGGGCAACAGCCGGCTGCTGCCGGCATCGAAGCAGAACTCGAGCGGCACCGCGATGCTGACCGGTCCATCGCCTTGCTGCTCGATCTGCACCGGCGTGCCGCCAAACCAGGACTGCAGCCACTCGCGTTCGGTGGTCAGCGGATGCTGGGCGCGTTCTGCAGGGGCCGACGGGGTGGCCCCTGCGCCTGTGCCCGCCGCAGCGGCCGACCGGCCCGCTGTACCTGCATCGCCTGGTGATGGCGCAGGGGCGGCACCCGCACCGCCGCCGGTCCGGGATGCTGGCGCGGTGCCAGGCGATCTGCCGGATGAAGTGCCGGATGAAGTGCCGGGCGTCGATGCACAGCCTTGCAAAAAGGCCAGGGCCGACAGCGCCGCAAGCGCCGCAAGCGCGGGCAAGGTGGCCAGGATAGTCCGCCGCCGCGCGGCGACGGACAGGGAAACGATGGGTTCGTTGCAAGCGTGCATGGCACCATCCTACGCGCCGCATCCAGGTGGCTTGTCACCAGGGGCAAGGCCAGGGGCCGCGCGGGTGGGAGGGTCAAGGCGCTGCGCCGGCCGTGGGTGCGCCGCCTTCAAACCAGCGCTGGATCAGCGACCGCTCGGCGTCGGTGATCTGCGTGGAGTTGTTCATGGGCATGAGCTTGAGCACCACGCTCTGCTGGTAGATGGCTTGCGCGTGCTGCTTGACGAGTTCGGGTGTGTGCAGGGCCACGTTTTTCTGCTGCACCTGGGCGTTGTGGCACAGCGCGCAGCGCTGGTCCATCACCGCCTTCACCTCGGCCAGCGTGGGCACCGGGGCGCCTGCAGCCACCTTGGGCTGCGGCGGCGGCGCCATCCACACCGCCAAACCCAGCAGCAGCACGGTGCCCACGGCTGCGTATTCCCACGGCACGCGCTTGCCCTGCACCAGCGCCTTGTGCCGCACCACAAAGCTGTGCCGGATGAGTGCACCGGCCAGCATCAGCAGCACCAGCACGGCCCAGTTGTTCGGTCCCTGGTAGAGCCAACCGTAGTGGTTGGACAGCATCGAGATCAGCACCGGCAGCGTGAAGTAGGTGTTGTGCACGCTGCGCTGCTTGGCACGCTGGCCGTGGATGGCGTCCACCGGCTGACCGGCCTTCATCTGCGCGATGACCGTCTTCTGGCCGGGAATGATCCAGAAGAAGACGTTGGCGCTCATCGCCGTGGCGATCATCGCGCCCACCATCAAAAAGGCGGCGCGGCCTGCAAACAGCTGGCAGGCGGCCCACGAAGCGGCCACGATGTAGACCAGCACCAGGACGCCCACAAGGGCGTCGCCACCGACCATGCCGTTTTTTCCGCCAACCGATCGTTCACCGACCAGACGGCAGATCAGGTCATAGACCACCCAGAACACCACCAGAAAGGCCAGCGCAGCCGCCACCGCCAGCCCAGGTGAAGACCAGGCGTAGACCTGGGTGTCGATGAGAAAGGTGCGGGCGTTGAACAGGTACAGCACCGCGAACAGCGCAAAACCCGTCAACCAGGTGGAGTAACTCTCCCAGAAGAACCAGTGCAGGTGCTCGGGCAACGTCTTGGGCGCCACCAGGTACTTCTGCGGGTTGTAAAAACCGCCACCGTGCACGGCCCACAGTTCACCATCCACACCCTTGGCCTTGAGCTCGTCGGACTCGGGCTTCGTCAGGCTGTTGTCCAGGAACACGAAGTAGAAGCTCGAGCCTATCCAGGCGATGGCCACGATCACGTGCACCCAGCGCAGCAGCAGGTTGACCCATTCGAGAAGGTAGGTGAAATCCATCGGCGACGGGTCTGGGTTGGCGGTTCAGTTCTTGACGTCGGCAGCCTTGATGGCCGGCGCCCAGTCGCTGATCTGCTTGACGACGAAGCTGCTGAATTCTGCGCTGCTCATCTTCACGGTGGTGATGCCCAGCTCTTCGAAGCGCTTGACGATGGCGGGGTCGGCCACGATGTCGGCCAGTGCCTTGCTCAGCTTGTCGCTCACTTCCTTGGGCAGGCCGGCCGGGCCCGACACGCCGAAGTAATTTTCGGCCAGCAGCTGAGGCAGACCCAGTTCCACCACCGTGGGCACATCGGGTGCCAGCGGGCTGCGGCTGCGCGAGGTGACGGCCAGGCCTTTGATCTGGCCGCTTTTCATCATCGGCACGAAGGCCGTGATGACGTCGATGCCGATCGGGATGGTGCCGGCGATGAGGTCGGTGGTCATCGGCGCGCCGCCACGGTAGGGCACGTGGGTCATGTCGATCTTCATGGCGCCTTTGGCCATCTCGCCGACGATGTGGCCGATGGAGCCCGGGCCGCCGCTGCCAAAGCTCTGGAACTTGCCCAGTTCCTTCAGCGCGGCCGGGCCGCTTTTGGGGTTGGCCATGATGGCCACAGGTGCGATGCCCAGCATGGCCACGTGGGTGAACTGCTTGGCCGGGTCGTAAGGTTGCTTGGGCAACGTGAAGGGGCCGATCGACAGCGGCGTGCTGTTGCTCAGCATGAGCGTGTAGCCGTCAGGTGCGGCACGCACCACTTCATTGCCACCGATGGTGCCACCTGCACCGGGTTTGTTGTCCACCACCACCGCCTGGCCCAGGGCCTTGGCCAAGGGTTCGCTGATGGCGCGGGCCACGATGTCGCTGGCGCCGCCGGCGGCAAAGGTGACGATCAGGCGGATCGGCTTTTCGGGGTAGGCAGCCTGGACCGCCAGCGGCAGCGCGCAGGACAGCAGTGAAAGCAGGCGAAGGGTTCGTGTCATCTGTCGCTCCTGGAGTGAAGCACCTGGGCACGCAAGCCGCATGCCCGTGGTGCCAGCTTCAGGATCCGCGGTAGGTGCTGTAGCTGAAAGGACTGACGAGCAAAGGCACGTGGTAGTGGCTCTCTCGGTCGGCAATGCCGAAGTCCAACTGCACCGTGTCGATGAACGGCGGCTCGGGCAGCATGGCGCCCCGGGCGCGGAAATATGGCGCCACTTCGAACAGCAAGCGGTAGCGGCCCACCGCCATCTCGTCGGCCGACAACAGCGGACCCTCGGCACGGCCGTCGTCGTTCAGCGTCATGGCCTTCAGCGTGACAGCGCCGGTGGCGTCCAGGCGCTGCAGTACCGCCTTCATGCCAGCGGCGGGGCAGCCGTTGGCGGTGTCGAGCACGTGGGTGCTGAGGTGTCCCATGGGCCTTTCTCTTGGGGCTTGCGCCAAGCAGCGCGAGATGTCAAAGTGTATACACTTTGGGATACACGTCAACGCCACTCCCTGATCGCCCTTGGTCCCGCCCATGGCCCGCAGCCGCGCCAACCTTCAGTTCATCAGCCCGCCGCGGCGATCCGCGGCTGTATCGGCACGAGCAACGCGGCCTTCGCGGCCCGATTTGCCGGCACAGGAGCCGGTGCCCATGCCACCCGGCAGCACCCAGCGCATCGTCGACGCCATCACCGCCGCCATCGTCGAACGCCGTCTGATGCCCGGCACCAAGCTGGTCGAGCAGCAGATTGCCGACTTGTTCAAGGTCAGCCGCACGCTGGTGCGGCAGGCGCTGAATCAGCTCAGCCGCGACCGCCTGGTTACGCTGGAGCCGGCGCGCGGTGCCTTTGTCGCGCAGCCCAGCGTCGAAGAGGCGCGCCAGGTCTTTGAGGTGCGCAAACTGATCGAATTGCAGATGGCGCGCCAGCTGTGCGCTGTGATCACCGAGGCGCAGATTGCCCAGTTGCGAACCCACCTGGCGCAAGAAGACGATGCCGTGTCGCGGGTGGACGTGGCCGGCCGCACACGCCTGCTGGCCGACTTTCACGTTGTGCTGGCGCGGCTGCTGGGCAACGAGGTGCTGGCACAGCTGCTGGCCGACCTGCTGGCACGCTGTTCGCTCATCGCGCTGATGTACCAGTCGGCGCACTCGGCCGAACACTCGGCCGCTGAACACGTGGCCATCGTCGACGCCATCGAGCGTCGTGACGCACGGGCTGCAGCGAGGTTGATGGAAAGCCACCTCGGCAACGTCGAGCGCAACCTTCAACTCCACCCGCGGGTCGCCGACCTCGCACAACTGCTGCACGTGTCATGAACGCCTTGCCCTACCCCAGAGACCTGCGCGGCTACGGCCGCACACCCCCGCATGCCCAGTGGCCCGGCAACGCCCGCATCGCGGTGCAGTTTGTGCTGAACTACGAAGAAGGCGGCGAGAACAACCCGCTGCATGGCGACGCCACCAGCGAGACCTTTCTGTCCGAACTGGTCACGGCGCAGGCCTACGAAAACCGCCACATGACGATGGAGTCGATGTACGAGTACGGTTCACGTGTCGGCGTCTGGCGCATCCTGCGTGAATTCGACCAGCGCGGCCTGCCGATGACGGTGTTTGGCGTGGTCTCGGCGCTGGAGCGTTACCCGGAACTGGTGCAACACTTCCTGCAGCGCGGCGACGAAGTCGCCAACCACGGCCTGCGCTGGATCCACCACCAGCACATGCCCGAAGCCACCGAGCGCAAGCACATCGGCGTGGCGACCGAACTGCTGAAGCAGCTGACCGGTGTGTCCGGAACCGATACGGGCACCGGCTGGTACACCGGTCGCGACAGCCCCAACACGCGCCGCCTGGTGGTGGAACAGGGCGGCTACGAATACGACAGCGACTACTACGGCGACGACCTGCCATTCTGGCTGCAGGTGCAGAAGAGCGATGGCTCGCTGGCACCGCACCTGGTCGTGCCCTATTCGCTGGACACCAACGACATGCGCTGCGTGCAGGCGCAGGGCTTCAATACCGCCGATCACTTCTTCACCTACCTGCGCGACGCCTTCGACGCGCTGTATGCCGAAGGCGGCGAGAGCCCGAAGATGATGAGCGTCGGCATGCACTGCCGGTTGCTTGGCAAACCCGCGCGCATCTCGGCGCTGCAGCGTTTCATGGACCATGTGCAGTCGCGCGACCGGGTGTGGATCTGCCGCCGCATCGACATCGCGCGGCACTGGAAGGCCACGCATCCTTTCGATGCGGCCACGGCATTTGTCTGGCGATAGGAGGGGCCGCGATGCTCACGCTCGAACAAGTCAACACCGCCAGCGCCGCCGAGTTTGTCGCGCTGCTGGACGGCACCTACGAACACTCACCCTGGGTCGCCGAAGGGGCGGCTGACCAGCGGCCGTTTGCCAGTTTGGCGGCCTTGAAGCTGGCGCTGGTGAACAGCGTGCGTGGCATCGGCCGCGAGGCACAGCTGAAGCTCATCCGCGCCCATCCTGAACTGGCCGGCAAGGCCATGGTGAGCCAAAGCCTGACGGCCGAGAGCACCCACGAGCAGGGCAGGGCGGGTCTTGCCGACTGCACGCCTGGAGAATTCGCACATATCCAGCAGCTCAACGATGCCTACAACAGCAAGTTCGGCTGGCCCTTCATCCTGGCCGTGCGCGGCCCGCGTGGACTGGGCTTGAACCGCGCGCAGGTCATCGCTGCTTTTGAACGCCGCCTGGCCGGCCACGCCGACTTCGAAATGGCCGAGGCGCTGCGCAACATTCACCGCATCGCCGAGATGCGCCTCAACGACAAGTTCGGCATCACACCCACGCAGGGCCAGCAGGTGTGGGACTGGGCCGAAGTTCTGGCCGCGCACAGCGACCCTGTCTTCAAGGAACTGGGCCAGTTGACGGTGACCTACCTCACCGATGCCCACCGGGCGGTGGCGCAGCAGCTGCAGGTCTGGATGAAGGACTGCGGTTTCGACGACGTGCACCTCGACGCCGTCGGCAACGTGGTGGGCGTGTATGCCGGCACCACACCGGGCGCCAAGCGCCTGCTGACGGGCAGCCACTACGACACCGTGCGCAACGGTGGCAAGTACGACGGCCGCCTGGGCATCCTGGTGCCGATGGCCATCGTGAAGACACTCAGCGCGCAGCGCCGGCGTCTGCCGTTTGGCATCGAAGTGGTGGGCTTCGCCGAAGAAGAAGGCCAGCGCTACAAGGCCACTTTTTTGGGCAGCGGCGCGCTCACGGGTGACTTCAATCCGGCCTGGCTGGACCAGCAAGACGCCGACGGTGTGTGCATGCAGCACGCGATGCAGGCCGCCGGGCTGCCGGCCACGCTTAACGCCATCCACGCGCTGAAGCGTGATGCTTCTCGTTATCTGGGTTTTGTCGAAGTGCACATCGAACAAGGCCCGGTGCTGAACGAACGGGACCTGCCGCTGGGCGTGGTGACCAGCATCAACGGCGGCCTGCGCTACGTGGGCAGCTTCACCGGCCAGGCCAGCCACGCCGGCACCACGCCCATGGGCCGCCGCCGCGACGCCGCCTGCGCGGCGGCCGAACTGATGCTGTTTGTCGAACAGCGCGCCGGTGCCGTGCCCGACGTGGTGGGCACCGTGGGCATGCTGCAGGTGCCGGGCGGATCGATCAACGTCGTGCCGGGGGCCTGCCACTTCAGCCTGGACCTGCGCGCCACCACCAACGAAGCGCGCGACGCGCTCGGTGCGGACGTGCGCGCCGAGCTGGACCGCATCAGCCACACGCGTGGCCTGAGCCACCAGCTGGAGCTGACCATGTCCGCCAGCGCTGCACCCAGCGCGCCGGCCTGGCAGCAGCGCTGGGAAGCCGCGGTGCAGGCGTTGGGCTTGCCCGTGTTCTGCATGCCCAGCGGCGCGGGCCACGACGCAATGAAACTGCACGAGGTGATGCCGCAGGCCATGCTCTTCCTGCGCGGTGGCAATTCGGGCATCAGCCACAACCCGCTGGAAACCATCACGGCCGACGACACCGAACTCTGTGTCGCGGCATTCATGAACTTGATCGAAGACCTGGCCCGGGAAAGCGCAGGGCAGCCCCAAGATTTCCTGATCCCCTTGGGGGGCGGCGGTCGCGAAGCGGCTGCCCGGGGGCCTGTTGCATGAACGCCCACGAACAACTCGATGCCTGGATTGCCGCGCACTTCGACGAAGAAGTGCAGTTCCTGCAGGCCCTGGTGCAGGTGCCCACCGACACCCCGCCCGGCAACAACGCGCCGCATGCCCAGCGCACCGCCGAGCTGCTGGCCGCGATGGGCCTGGTGGCCGAGAAACACCCCGTGCCGCAGGCGGTGGTCAGCGAACACGGCCTGCAGTCCATCACCAACCTCATCGTGCGCAAGCGGTTTGCCCAGGGCGGCCCGGTGATCGCACTCAATGCGCACGGCGACGTGGTGCCGCCGGGTGAAGGCTGGACCCGCGGCCCCTACTCGGGCGAGGTGGTGGACGGCAAGCTCTATGGCCGTGCCTCGGCGGTGAGCAAGAGCGACTTCGCCAGCTTCACCTTTGCGCTGCGCGCGCTGCAAGCGCTGGGTCTGCCGCTGAAAGGTGCGGTCGAACTGCACTTCACCTACGACGAAGAGTTCGGCGGTGAACTGGGCCCCGGCTGGCTCCTGGCGCAGGGCCTGACGAAGCCCGACCTGCTGATCGCCGCCGGCTTCAGCTACCAGGTGGTGACCGCACACAACGGCTGCCTGCAGATGGAGGTCACCCTGCACGGTCTGGCTTCACACGCGGCTTATCCTGAAACGGGTGTGGACGCGCTGCAAGCCGCCAACCAGTTGCTGACGGCGCTGTACGCCTACAACGGCGTGTTGCGCCAGCGCCGGTCGCAGGTCCGCGGCATCACCCACCCTTACCTGAACGTGGGCCGCATCGAAGGCGGCAGCAACGCCAACGTGGTGCCGGGCAAGGTGGTGATCAAGCTCGACCGCCGCATGATCCCCGAAGAAGATGCCGCCGCCGTCGAAACCGAGCTGCGTGTATTGATCGAGAACACGGTCCAACAAAGCCCCAACGTGCGGCTGGACATCAAGCGCCTGCTGATGGCGCATTCGCTGCAGCCGCTGCCGGGAAACCGCCCGCTGGTCGAAGCGATCCAGCATCATGGCCAGGCGGTGTTTGGCCAAGTCATCCCCGAAAGCGGCACACCGCTGTACACCGACGTGCGCCTCTATGGCGAGTACGGCGTGCCGGCGGTGATCTACGGCGCCGGACCGCGCACCGTGTTGGAGAGCAACGCCAAGCGCGCTGATGAACATCTGCAGCTGTCCGACCTGCGCGGCGCCACCCGGGTCATCGCACGCACCTTGTTCGACCTGCTGAAGCCCTGATCTTGCCCCGCTCGCGTCACATCGGGGTCCGCAGCGCCCGTTTGTGGTGCAAGCCCCAAGGGTGAGGTGAGCACGGAACTTGCAGAATTTGACATCGCGGCCCTGAACCCCCGTTCCGACGATCCCAGTCCCCCGAGCCCAGACCCCAGACCCCAGACCCCAGACCCGAAAAACCCACCACGGAGCTTTCCCATGAACCCGATGTTCACTTCAATCAAGCGCCGCACGTTGCTGGCTGCAGCCGGCCTGCTGGCCGCGCCCGCGCTGGCGCTGGCACAAACGCCCATCAAGTTCCAGCTCGACTGGCGCTTCGAAGGCCCAGCCGCGCTGTTCCTGGCCTCGCAGGCCAAGGGCTACTACAAGGCCGCCGGCCTGGACGTGACCATCGACGCCGGCAACGGCAGCGGCGGCACCGTGACCCGCGTGGCCAGCGGCACCTACGACATGGGCTTTGCCGACATGGCCGCGCTGATGGAGTTTCACGCCAACAACCCCGACGCGCCCAACAAGCCTGTCGCCGTGATGATGGTCTACAACAACACACCGGCCGCGGTGCTGGCGCTCAAGAAGAGCGGCATCACCAAGCCGTCGGACCTGAACGGCAAGAAGCTGGGTGCGCCGGGCTTCGACGCCGGCCGCAAGGCCTTCCCGATCTTTGCCAAGGCCAATGGCATCAGCGGCGTGCAGTGGACCAGCATGGACCCGCCGCTGCGCGAGACGATGCTGGTGCGTGGTGACGTCGAGGCCATCACCGGCTTTTCTTTCACCAGCCTGCTCAACCTGGAAGCACGCGGCGTGAAGACCGAGGACATCGTCGTGCTGCCCTACCCGGCGCACGGCGTGAAGCTTTACGGCAACGTCATCATCGCCAGCCCGAAGATGATCAACGAGAACCCGGCCGCGGTGAAAGCCTTCCTGAGTGCCTTTGCCAAGGGCGCCAAGGAAGTGATGGCCAACCCCGACCCGGCCATCGAGTACGTCAAGGCACGCGACGGCATCATCAACGTCGAACTTGAAAAGCGCCGCCTGCGCATGGCCATCGACGCCGTCGTGGCCAGCCCTGATGCCCGGGCTGAAGGTTTTGGTGTGGTGGTGCCGGGCCGACTGGCGCTGATGGCCTCGCAGGTGTCCGATGCCTTTGCCACCAAGACCCGCATCGACGCCACGGCCGTGTGGACCGACACGCTGCTGCCACCCAAGGCCGAGCTCAACATCCTGCCGCCGGCGAAGAAGTGATGCCGGCTGACGTTGCGGCATGCAGCGGTGGCAGTGGCCACCGCGCCGCGGCGTCAGCGCAGGTCGTAGGACAGCTGGAACATGATGGCTGCGTCGCCCAGCGCGTGGGCGGAGACGGCCCAGTTCTTGTTGAGCTGCCAACCCAGCGTCACCACGGCACCAGGCGAAAAGCCGTTGTTGTTGAACGGCACCTTGTCTTCGTACTTGCCACGGTAGCCATAGAGCAAACCGCCCGAGACCTGGCCGAACATCTGCTCGTAGCCAAAAAGTTTGGGGAAGCGCTTGCCCACGTACAGGTAGGCGCTGGGCTGACCGAAGGAGTTGCGGAAGTAGGAGCCGCCAGCCAGCCAGTTGTCGCTGCGTTGGCGTTCCAGACCCAGGGCCCAGACGTGGCGGTGTTCGTCGCTGGGCCGGATGTGCTGCGAAAAGGGCGAGCCGACGATGCGCCAGTAGCCTTCGCCCAGCAAGCCCGGGCCATCGGCAGCGGTGGCGGGCTGGATGCCGACAATGGCCGACCACACAAAAATGGCCCCCAGGGGCCTGCACGCAAGGTACTTCATGGACGCCATTGTCTCTGCTTGCACAGGCGCTCGGCCGGCCGGGCCCGCTGCCGCTGGTCGCCCGCGGGTGCACACCTTCACGCTGAGGCTGATTCTGTGTCTGCTGCTGCTGCTGCTGCTGCCGCTGCTGGCGTCGTGCGCATGGCTGGAAACGCACCAGCGTCGCATCGCCCTGCGCCCCACGCCCGCGCTGCCGCAGCACGTGGCCACGGCTGCAAGCGCCTGGCAGCCGGGCGACACGCGCGAGCTGCTGACGCTGCAGGGCGGCCAGCAGTTGGCCATCTGGTGGCTGCCACAGCCCGGCGCCAGCGCGCCCACGCTGCTGTACCTGCACGGCACCTTCCGCAACCTTTACCAGAACCTGCCCAAGATCGACGCGTTGCGCAAGGCAGGCTTTTCCATCGTGGCCGTTGACTACCGCGGCTGGGGTGACAGCACGGCCCTGGTGCCATCGGAAGCCACCATCACCGCCGACACGCAGAGCGCCTGGGTCGAGATGCAGCGCCGCCAGCCCGACCCAGCGAAGCGCGTGATCTACGGCCATTCCATGGGCGGCGCGGTGGCGGTGCGCCTGGCCAGCGAGCTGAGATACGGCCAGGACTACGCTGCGCTGGTGCTGGAAAGCACCTTCACGCGCATGCCCGACGTGGCCACGGCAGCGGGTTTCTGGGGCCGCTTGGCGGGTTGGGCGACGACGCTGGAATTCGACTCCATCTCGCGCATCGACCGCGTCGACGCGCCCGTGCTCATGATTCACGGCAGCAAGGACAAGACGGTGCCAGTGGAACTGGGCCGGCGCCTGCGTGACGCGGTGCGCAGCAGCGTGCAGTGGGTCGAAATCCCGGGCGGCACACACAGCCGCCTGCAGCAAGAAGCGCCTGAGCTCTACCAGCAGGCCTTCCGTGACCTTATGAACACCGGCAAACGCATACCTGCCGCACCCACCCGCAGCACATCACCATGACCCACTTCGTCGATTTCAAGAACGTCTGGCTGGCCTACAACGACGAGTTGCTGGCGCAGGGCAACTTTGCGGTGGAAGACATCTCGCTGCAGGTGGACGAAGGCGAGTTCATCGCCATCGTCGGCCCCAGCGGCTGTGGCAAGAGCACCTTCATGAAGCTCACCACGGGCTTGAAGATGCCCAGCAAAGGCAGCATCCACATCGACGGCGCACCGGTGACGGGGCCGCTCAAGATCAGCGGCATGGCGTTTCAGGCGCCCAGCCTGCTGCCGTGGCGCACGACGGTGCACAACGTGCTGCTGCCGCTGGAAATCGTCGAGCCCTACCGCTCGCAGTACAAGAGCAAGAAGAAGGAATTCGAGGCCCGTGCGCGCGACCTGCTCAAGAGCGTGGGTCTGGCCGGATACGAAGACAAGTTTCCCTGGCAGTTGAGTGGTGGCATGCAGCAGCGCGCCAGCATCTGCCGAGCGCTGGTGCACGAGCCCAAGATGCTGCTGCTGGACGAGCCTTTCGGTGCGTTGGACGCCTTCACGCGCGAAGAGCTGTGGTGCATCCTGCGCGACCTGCACGCAGCCCAGCGCTTCAACGTCATCCTGGTCACGCATGACCTGCGCGAGAGTGTGTTCCTGGCCGACACCGTGTACTGCATGAGCGGCAGCCCGGGTCGATTTGTCGTCAAGCGCCACATCGACCTGCCGCGCCCGCGCGACCTGGAGGTGACCTACACCCCGCACTTCACCGACATCGTGCACGAGCTGCGCGGTCACATCGGGGCTTCCCGCAACAAGATCGGCAACACCGGCGCGGCCGTTGCCCAGTAAAGGCGCCGCCATGAAAGTCTCCAAGAACGTCGAACGCTGGTCGCCCGTGATCGTGCTCGTGGTCGCGCTGTTGTTGTGGCAGCTGATCGTGACGCTGTTCAACATCGCCGACTTCATCTTTCCCAGCCCCTGGCAGATTGCACTGCAGTTCACCGAGTTCGGCGGCCCGCTGCTGCAAGCCGCCTGGAAGACCTTCTGGGTCACGATGGTGGGCTTTGGACTCAGCATCGTGGTGGGTGTGCTGCTGGGCTTTTTGGTCGGCAGCAGTCGGCTGGCCTACACCGCGCTGTACCCGCTGATGGTGGCCTTCAATGCCGTGCCAAAAGCTGCGGTGGTGCCGATTCTGGTGGTGTGGTTCGGCATCGGCCTGGGGCCGGGCATCCTGACGGCTTTTCTGATCAGCTTCTTTCCCATCACCGTGAACATCGCCACCGGTCTGGCCACGATGGAACCCGAACTGGAAGACGTGTTGCGGGTGCTGGGCGCCAAACGCTGGGACGTGCTGGTGAAGGTGGGCATGCCGCGGTCCATGCCCTACTTCTATGGCTCACTGAAGATCGCCATCACGCTGGCGTTTGTGGGCACCGTGCTGGCCGAGATGACGGCGGGCGACTCAGGTATCGGCTACCTCATCAGCTCGGCCGGCAGCCAGCAGCGCACGGCGCTGGCCTTTGCCGGTCTGGTGACCATCGGCGCGATGGCGATGGCCATGTACGAGCTCTTCAGCTGGGTTGAAAAGCGCACCACCGGTTGGGCGCACCGTGGCACGCAGGGAGAATGAGGTTGGCCTCCCCCCGTAGCGCCTGCGGCGCTCCCCCCCGGGGGGGAGCGCCCAGCGGCCCGGCGAAGACGGTTCCGCGGCAGCTGCTTGGGGGCGCGTGGCGGTGACGGAGGAGCAAACAATCAGGCATTTGCGCCACGCCAACGCGGTGGCGCGCCGGGCGCTGGAGCAAGGTCACCATCCCTTTGGCGCCTTGCTGGTGGGTCCGGACGGCGACACCGTGCTGCTGGACCAGTCCAACGTCGACAGCGTCAACCACGCCGAAGCGGTGCTGGCGCGCGAAGCGGCGCAGCGCTTCACGCCCGAGCAGCTGTGGGACTGCACGCTGGTCACCACCGTCGAGCCCTGTGCCATGTGCGCCGGCACGCAGTACTGGGCCCACATCGGTCGCCTGGTCTACGGCCTGAGCGAAAACCGCCTGCTGCAGATCACCGGCAACCATGCCGGGAACCCGACGCTGGACCTGCCTTGCCGCGAGGTGTTTGCGCGCGGACAGAAGGCCATGCAAGTGACGGGCCCTGTGCCCGAGGTGGAAGAAGAGATTGCGGCGCTGCACCGCGGTTTCTGGTCTGCGCTTTAGGGGCGATGCAGGTGCACGCGCCGGCTTTTGCCAGCAGCACATCGGGTTGGAAAGCGCGGCTGTCGCTGCACTACACACATGCGCAAGGCCGCACTGGCGCGCATGACCGCCACGAAGGCCCATTGCGTGTGCTGCAGCGCCTCTACCCCGAGGGCCCGGCCATCTGCCACCACGTCATCGTGCACCCGCCCGGCGGCGTGGTGGGCGGCGATGAACTGCATGTGCAAGCGACACTGGACGCTGGCAGCCACGCACTGGTCACCACGCCGGGCGCGACACGCTTCTACCGCAGCGACGGCGCGCCGGCCCTGCAGTCGGTGCGGCTGAAACTGACCGCCGGCACGCGGCTGGAATGGTTGCCCATGGAGACCATCGCCTACAGCGGCTGCCTGGCCGAGAGCCGCGTGGTCGCCGAACTGGCGCCCGGTGCCGAGATGATGGGCTGGGACGTGCTGGCTCTGGGCCTGCCCGCAGCCGGGCAACCCTTCGTGGCGGGTGCCTTCAGGCAGCACCTTCAAGTGCCCGGCGTGTGGCTGGATCGGGCCACGGTGGCCGCCACCGACACCCGGCTGCTGCAGTCACCGCTGGGCTGGGCCGGGCATGCCGTGTGCGCCACGCTGTGGTTCGCCGCCGGGCAGGTGCTTGCCACGCCGCGCAGAGATCGTTTGCTGGACAGCGCACGGGCGGCGCTCGAGGCCAGCCCGGGCCCTGTGCGAGCCGGTGTCACCGCAGCGCAAGCTGCCGTGCTGGTGTTGCGGGTGCTGGCCCCGCGAGTCGAGCCGGCGATGGCCCTGCTGACCCAAGTGCGCGCCGCCTGGCGCCAAGAAGCCTGGGGCCTGGCCGCCGCGCCGCCGCGCATCTGGCGCACTTGAGAGCCTGATCGACTTTCACCGCCGCCCGTCGGCCCCGCGGCGCCGCATCGGCTCTGCTTCAGGTGCCCGGGTATTCTCGGCAGATGTACGCCCCGTATTTCGGCCTCGGCCGCGAACCCTTTTCGCTGGCGCCAGACCCGCGTTTTCTGTTCATGAGCGAGCGTCACCGCGAGGCGCTGGCACACCTGCTGTATGGCGTCGGCGGAGGCGGCGGCTTTGTGCTGCTGACGGGCGAGATCGGCGCGGGCAAGACCACGGTGGCGCGCTGCTTCCTGGAACAGCTGCCCGCGCATTGCGACGTGGCCTACATCTTCAACCCTTGTTTGACCGTGATCGAGCTGCTGCAAACGGTTTGCAGCGAGTTTGGCCTGCCCACGCTGGGGCCTGGCGCCAGCGTCAAGGCGCACGTCGATGCGCTCAACGCCTACCTGCTGGATGCACACGCCCAGGGTCGCCACGCGCTGCTGGTCATCGACGAGGCGCAGGCGCTGGAGCCGGCCGTGCTGGAGCAGTTGCGGCTGCTGACCAACCTGGAAACAGCCGAACGCAAGCTGTTGCAGATCGTGCTCATCGGCCAGCCCGAACTGCGCCTGATGCTGGCCCAGCCGGGGCTGGAGCAACTGGCGCAACGTGTCATCGCGCGTTACCACCTGGGCCCGCTGACGGCTGCAGAAACACGCGAATACGTGGCGCATCGGCTGGCCGTGGCGGGCTTGAACCGTCCGCTGCCGTTTGACGCTGCGGCACTGGTGGCCATCCATCAGCACAGCGCCGGGGTGCCACGTCGCATCAACCTGTTGGCCGACCGCGCGCTGCTGGGCGCCTATGCGCAGCAGCGCCCGGGTGTGGACCGCGGCACGGTGCAGCGTGCCGCGCAAGAGGTGTTCGATCCCGTGTCCAAGGCATCCGGATGGGCCGCTGGCGCGCGCCAGCCGTGGGCCTTGTGGGCGCTGGGCGCCGTGCTGCTGGCAGGCGTTGCGGTCACGCTGGTCGGCTGGCGCGCGGCGCAGCAGTCCGCTGAACCAGCTGCCATCTTGGCCGCAACGGGGCCCGCTGCAGCGGCAGCACCGTCCGCATCTGCTGTGCAGCAAGCCGCATCGCAGGCGCCCGCCGCATCCCTGCCTGCCCCCGCCCTTGCCGATGCACCTTTGCCTGCACCAGCGGCCGATGCACTGGCCCAGCTGATGGCGGCCGCCCACCGCGACGAAGCCACCGCCTGGCGCGAACTGGCCTTGCGCTGGAACGTGTCCATCGGCGAAGGCGACCCCTGCACCGCAGCCGCGTTGGCCCAGCTGGCCTGCTTCAGAAGTGCCAGTGGTGGTCTGGCCCAGCTGCGTCTGCTGCAGCGACCGGTGATGCTGCAGTTGCGCCAGGGCCGGCAGGCCCCGGTGTTCGCTGTCCTGGTGGCGCTGGACGCACGGCAGGCCCGGCTGCAGGTGGGCGCACGCAGTTTCGACTTGCCCTTGATCACGCTGGCAGGTGTGTGGCGCGGCGACTTCGCCACCTTCTGGCGCACGCCACCGGGCTGGCGGCCTGGCAGCGGTGTGGACGCGGCTGGCCGCGTCTGGGTGCAGGAGCAGCTGGCGCAGGCGATGCCGGAGTCGGCCTCACCAGGTGGTGCAGCAGCCGGCACAGCCGTCCGCGGCGGGCCCGACGCCGTGGCCGCGTTCCAGTTGCTGCAAGGCCTGCCGGTGGACGGCCAGGCCGGTCCGCTGACGCTGATGCAACTCAACCGCAGCGCGGGCGTGGAAGAACCGCGCCTGACCCTGCCGCCGGAGCGCTGAGCCATGTCCTACATCCTGGATGCCCTGCGGCGCGCCGAAGCTGAACGGCAACGCGGCCAGTTGCCGGGGCTGGGCGCCATGCCCACGCCGGTGGCCGGTCAGGCCGCGCGTGAACAGGCGCGGCCGATGTGGTGGGCCTTGGTTGTGGTGGCGGCGCTGCTGGTGGCCGCCGCATGGGGTTGGTGGTGGCGCGCGGGTGTTTCGGGCGACAGGGTGCTGCCGGCTGTGGCTGTGCCGGCAGTCGTGGCGGTCGTGGCGGTCGCGCCGGCTCCCGGTGCGGTGATCGCACCGCAGTCGGTGACCGATGCCGAGCCTGCACGTGCAGCCCCTGCACCGACACTGCCCATCGTGGTGTCAGCGCCGCCAGGGGTGCCCGTGATGCCCGCGCCGCCCGCGTTGCCCGCTTCAACGCCGACTGCAGAGCCCGTCCCTGTCAAGCTGGCCGACCTGTCGCCGCAGGTGCGCGGCCAGTGGCCCGCGCTGGCCCTTGGCGGGTCGGTGTGGTCAGACAGCCCGGGCAGCCGCTTCGTGATCCTCAACGGCCAGGTGCTGCGCGAAGGCGAAACCGTGGTGCCGGGTCTGGTGCTTGAACGCATCGGGCCCAAGGCCGCGCTGTTGCGCTGGCGCGGCCTGCGGGTTGAGCTGCCGTTGTAGTGCCGCCGACCTTTCCGTGACTTATCCGTGAGTGAACCCCCATGGCCCAGGGGTGGGGCAGGGTGCGCCGGTACGGGCAGCGTGGTGCGATGAGGAGATACTCGCCGCTGCTTCGTTGAACGGAAACAGACGACCCATGGCTGGAGGATGGCAATACCTCGGGCGCAACCCCTGGGTGCAAGCGCTTGGGCTTGTCGGGATGGCGGTGATGCTGGTGGTCTCGCCCGGGGCGCTGGCAGCCGCGGCCTACAACGCAGCAGCCGCGCCCGCCACAGCGGCGCCAGTGGCGCAAGCACCCACCGCGGGGACCGTGTGGCTGGCCGGACCGGCGGGCTCGGCGCTGGAGCTTGAAGCGGCGCTGCTGCAGGCCAAGGACGGCGACACCATCGAGCTGCTGTCCGGTGAATACCGCGGTGGTCTGCTCATCGAAAACCGCCGCCTCACGCTGCGGGGCATGAACGGTGGCAAGGCGCCGGTGATTCGTGGCAAGGGCGCGGCCGGCAACAACAAGGCGCTGTGGACCGTGCGCGGCGGCCAGGTCACGTTGCAGAACCTGGAGTTTCGCGGTGCACGTTCCGCCGAGGGCAGCGGTGCCGGTGTGCGCCATGAAGGCGGGCAACTCACGCTGCAGCGCTGCGCGTTCTTCGACAACGAACACGGCCTCTTCAGCACCAACGACGACAAGGCGCAGATCACCATCGAGGCCAGCGTCTTCGGCCTGGCGCCACGTGTCGTGGGCGGCTTGCACCATCTGCTGAACGTGGGCCGCATCGCCAAGCTCAGCATCAGCGGCAGCCGCTTCCAGCAGGGCTTCGAAGGCCACCTGATCAAGACCCGTGCGCGCGAGAATCTGATCACCTACAACTTCATCCACGACGGTCAGCGCGGGGGGGCGTCCTACGAGATCGATATCGCCAACGGCGGCCTGGCCACCATCATCGGCAACGTCATCGGGCAGGGCGCCGATACGCAGAACCCGGTGCTGCTGGGCTACGGCACCGAAGATCGCGCCTGGGACCAGAACGTGCTGCTGGTGGCGCACAACACCTTCATCAGCTGGGGCTGGACACCGGCCTGGTTCATGCGGGTGATCAGCGACAATCTGCCGCCGCAGACCGAGGTGGTGGCGGTCAACAACGTGCTGGTGGGTGGTGGCCTGTTCGGGCTGGGCTCGCCCGGCTTCTTTGAAGGCAACCGCCACGCCACACGTGGCATGTTGCGTGACGCAGAAACTTACGCCTTCGAGCTGGTGCCGGGCAGCATCTGGCGCAACAGCGGCATCGACCCGCGGGCCGTGAACGGGCACGACCTGTCGCCCAAGGCCGAATACGTCTGGCCCGCGGGCACACGGCCGCTGCCGGGCGGCCGCAGCAGCTGGGCGCCGGGCGCGTTCCAGAACTGAACGCGGCAAGCGAACTGTCGGGGCGCCGCGGCAACGGCGCAACAACGGCCCAACAACGGCCCAACAACGGCCCAGGCTGCGCCAGCGAACTGCGCGCATTAGCATCGGTGCCCATGGACCCCAAGACCACCCACCCCGACACCATCGCTGCCCAGGCCCTGGGCTGGATCGACGAACGCACACGTGCCGTGACGCCGCCGATTCACGTGTCCACCACCT
>JBBRCN010000067.1:0-23371 GCA_038204775.1 Burkholderiales bacterium
GGCAGCGAAGAGCGCGGTGATCTCGGTTTCCTTGCGTTCCACCACCATGCGCGAGCTCAAGCTCTCGTAGACCTTCTTCAGGTCTTCGGCGGTGCCGGCGTAGAAGTACTCGCCGTGGGTCAGCACAGAGATGTTCTTCAGCGTCTCTTCGTCGAGCCGCACGCGCATGCTCCAGCCCTCGAAGCCGATGATCTCGCCGTTGGTGGTGCCCACGCCCACGGTGTAGACGCGCACACCGCGCTCGGCAGCCATCTTGGCGGCATCCAGCGGGTCGGGGCCGGTAGTGCGCTGGCCGTCGGTGAGCATGATCACCGCCGCCGAGTTGTACGAGCCCGGCGGCACCGGCTTGAACTCCTTCTTCGGCTTGTCGTCACCCAGTTGCTTGGGCATGCGACGCTCGCCGGTGATGTTGCTGATCTCGATGCCGTGGTCGGGGAACAGCGTGGCGAGCGACAGGATGATGCCGCTGCCCGTGGCCGTGCCGCGTTGCAGCTGGAAGCGGTCGATGGCGGCGATGATGTCGTCGCGGCTGGTGGTGGGCGCCTGCACCACGGCGGCGGTGCCGGCGAATGAGATGATGCCGACCTTCACATCACGTGGCAGACCCTCGACGAAGGCCTTGGCTGCCACCTGCGAGGCCACCAGCCGGTTCGGCTTGACGTCTTCGGCGCGCATGCTGCCCGAGACATCCATCGCCAGGATGATCGTGCGCTGCGACAGCGGCAGCGTGATGGTGGCCGTCGGCCGCGCGGTGGCCAGCAGCAGCACGCCGACGGCCAACAGCAACAACGCAGGCGGCACATGGCGGCGCCAACCCGGGCCCTTGCCCAGCGCGGCCTTGGCGATCGCCACGCTCGCCAGGCGCACGGTGGTCTTGCGTCGCCGCTTGAGCAGCCACAGGTACAAGAGGACGAGCACTGGCAGCAGGGCCAGCGTCCACAGCATGGTGGGCCATTGGAAGGTCATGCGGCAACCTCTGCTTGCAGATGGGAACGCAGGTGAGCCGGGAATCGGCGGCCGGCGGAGACGCGGCTGCGCTGGCGCCGCAGGTCGGCGTAACGCAGCAAGGCGTCGAGAAGATCGTCGTCGGTGGCCAGTTCGAGCGTGTCGGCGCCCGAGCGGCCCAGGGCCTCGCGCAGCGCGGCTTCGTGCTGGTCGGCCAGTGCCGCGTAACGCTCGCGGAAGTCAGGGTCGGCGGCATCGATGAGCAACTGCTCGCCCGTCTCGGCATCTTCCACCGTCACCAGGCCGACATCGGGCAGCGCCATCTCCAGCGGGTCGAACAGGCGCACCGCCACCACCTCGTGGCGACGCGCGAGACGCGCCAGTGCCAGGTCCCAGCCCGGTTCGCTGATGAAGTCCGAGACCACGAAGACCAGCGAGCGGCGCTTGATCACGGTGTCGGCACCCCGCAGCAGCTCGGCCAGCCGCGTGGCATTGCCGGCCTTGGCCTGGCCGCGTGGCGCGCGCATGCGCTGCAGCAGGTCGAGCACGTGCGTTCGCGACGACCGCGGCGGCAGCAGCGCCTCGACCGCGCGGCCGTAGAGCATCGCGCCGACACGGTTGCCGTGGCGCGTCAGCACACGCGCCAGCGTGGCGACGAAGCCGGTGGACACTGCGAGCTTGGTCGTGTCCATCGAGCCGAAGTCGATGCTGCCCGACAGGTCGAGCAGGAACCAGGCGGTGAGGTCACGGTCCTCGAGGAACTGGCGCACATAGGGCTGCTGCAACCGCGCGGTGACGTTCCAGTCGATGTGGCGCACGTCGTCGTGCATCTGGTATTCGCGCAGGTCGGCCAGGTCGACGCCGCCGCCGCGCCAGATGGTGCGGTAGTCGCCCTGAAGCAGGCCATCAAGACGGCGGATCACGGTCCATTCCAGCTTGCGCAGCAAGGCGTCGGGCGGCATCGCGCCCGGGGCGGGCGCCGCCAGCGGGGTGGAGGACTTGGCGTCAGGCATCGCTGGGGTGCGCCAGAGGTTTGTCGGGCACCGGAATCTTCTTCAGCACACGCTGCACCAGATCGTCGGAGCTCAGGCCCTCGGCCAGCGCTTCGTAGCTGAGCACGATGCGGTGGCGCAGCACGTCGGGCACCAGGTCGGTGATGTCCTCGGGCAGCACGTAGCGGCGCCCGCGCAGCATGGCCAGCGCCTTGGCGCCTTCGATCATGCCGATGGTCGCGCGCGGGCTGGCACCGAAGGTGATGTACTTGGCCTGGTCGGCCATGTCGTAGCGCTCGGGCCGGCGCGTCGCGCTGACCAGCTTCACCGCGTAATGCATCAGCGAAGGGTCACAGTAGACCGCGCGGCACTCGCGCTGCAGCGCAGCCAGCTGGAAGGTGTCGGCCACCGCCATCACTTCCACCGGCGTGCCGGTGACGCGCTCGGCGATGACGAACTCTTCTTCCTCGTTCGGGTAGTCGACCAGCACCTTCATCATGAAGCGGTCCACCTGCGCCTCGGGCAGCGGGTAGGTGCCCTCGGTCTCGATCGGGTTCTGCGTGGCCATGACGACGAAGGGATCAGGCACCTTGTGCGATTCGCCCGCGATCGTCACCTGGCGCTCCTGCATCACTTCCAGCAGCGCGCTCTGCACCTTGGCCGGTGCGCGGTTGATCTCGTCGGCGAGCAACAGGTTGGCGAACACCGGGCCCAGGCTGGTGCCGAATTCACTCGTCTTCTGGTTGTAGACGCGCGTGCCGATGAGGTCGGCCGGCACCAGATCGGGCGTGAACTGGATGCGCTTGAAGCTGCCGCGCACGGTGCGCGCCAGCGTTTTCACGGTCAGCGTCTTGGCCAGGCCAGGCACGCCTTCCACCAGCAGGTGGCCTTGGGCCAGCATGGCCACCAATACACGTTCAAGAAAACGGTCTTGCCCGACGACGACACGCTTGACCTCGTAGAGGATGCGTTCCATCAGGCTGGCGGTGCTGCTGTTGTCTTGCATGGTGCTGTGCTGGGGCTGGCAGGGAAGTTGAAAAAGGCGTGGCGGCTTCAGAACGGGGGCATGCCGGCGGCGGCTGCTGCACTCTCGATGGGCACGGCGAAGCCGATACCGATGAAGGTGCGCTGTTCACTGGGGTTCAGGATGGCGGTGACCACGCCCACCACATGCCCGTCCATGGTGACCAGGGGCCCACCGGAATTGCCCGGGTTGGCGGCGGCGTCGAACTGGATCAGGTTGGTCAATGTGACCTCGCCCTCATTGGAACGGAATTCGCGCTTCAGGCCCGACACCACACCCTGGCTGACCGAGGGTCCGATGCCGAAGGGATGCCCAACGGCGATGACTTCGTCGCCGGGCCGCAGATCCGAGGTGCTGCGCATGGTGGCGGCCTTCAGGTCGTCGGGCAGGCTGCTCGCCTGCAGCACGGCCAGGTCGTTCTCGGGCTGGGCGCCGACCATCTGCGCGTCGCTGACGTGGCCGTCGGCGAAGCGCACGCGGATCCTCTTCGCCCCCCACACCACGTGCAGGTTGGTCAGGATGGTGCCGTTGTCGACGATGACCACGCCGGTGCCCAGGCTGCGGCCCATGGCGCGGGCCTCGGGGCTGTCGTCACCCTCGTCGTCTTCGTCGCTCAGCCCGGTCACGCGCACCACCGAAGGCAGGATGGCCTCGTAGGCCTTTACAGCCGCCGAGGGCAGCGGTTCCTTTTCCAGCGAGGCGCGTACCGCGCGGTCGATGTCGTCTTGCGTGATCACCAGCGACTCGGGCTGCAGGGCCAGGCCGGTCGCTGCCAGGGCCAAGGCCACGAGGGCACCGCCCAGGCCCCACAACGCCGCCTGGCGGCGCGACAGGCCAGAGCGGGCCGTGACGCCGCCGACCGCAGCCGTGCTTGCGGTGCCGGCCGTGTTGGCAGCCTCGCTCGCAGCCCCACCCGAACTTGCAGATTCCCGGGCGGGTGGCAGTCGTTCGGCCCGGCGTGGCGAGCGGCTGGTCAGCGGAGTTCTCTTCATGCCAGCCCTTTCTGAACGGGGTTCCAACAGCTCTTCCCGACAACACGTTTCAGCAACGAGATTGCGGGCGAAACAACCCTAACACGTCGGCGTGCTCGCTGCTGGGCTGTGCGGGGCATGACCGGGCCCGGGCCTGCCTCATCATCAGGGCATGTGGACCGACTCGCATTGCCACCTGGACGCGCCCGAGTTCGATGCTGACCGCAGCGACGTGGTGCGACGCGCCCGCGCGGCGGGTGTGGCGCAGCTGGTCTTGCCGGCGGTGGAGATTGCCAATTTCGATGCCGTGCGCAACCTGGCCCACGAACATGGTCTGGCCTACGCGCTGGGTATCCACCCCCTGTGTGTGGCCGGGGCTGACCCGGCCGACCTGGACGTGCTGGCGCAGGCCCTGCAAGCCCACGCGCAAGATCCCCGCCTGGTGGCCGTGGGCGAGATCGGCCTGGACCACTTCGTGCCCGGGCTGGACCGTGCGCGGCAGTTCGACTTCTATGTGCAGCAACTGAAGCTGGCGCGGCGCGCCGGCCTGCCCGTCATCCTGCATGTGCGCCGCTCGGCCGATGCCCTGCTGCAGGGTTTGACACGCGTGCCGGTGCTGGGCGGCATCGCGCACGCCTTCAACGGCAGCCAGCAGCAGGCGCAGCGCTTCGTCGCTGCGGGCTTCTGCCTGGGGTTCGGGGGCACGCTGAGCTTCGAGCGCGCCTTGCAGATACGCGCAGTGGCCAAGGGCCTGCCCGAGCACACCCTGGTGCTGGAGACCGATGCGCCCGACATTCCGCCGCAGTGGCTTTACCGCACTGCAGCCGAGCGTGCTTCAGCTGGCACAGCCGGCCAACCCGGCCCGCAGGCGCGCAACGAGCCGGCCGAGCTGCCGCGCATCGGCGCGCAGCTGGCGGCGCTGCGCGGCTGGACCGTCGACGAGACGGCGGCACGCACCAGTGCCAACGTGCGCCGGGTGCTGCCGCGGCTGGCGGCGCTGTGAGCCCGGCGCACGCTGCCGTGTCCCTTGAACCCAAGTTGCGCGCCTGGTGTGCCTGGTGTGCCTGGTGCGCCTGGTAAGGCGCCCTGGCCGCGCTTGAACTCTGAAATCATGACTGCTGAGATCGAACTCGAAACCGACGACCTGCCACCCGTCACCGTGTCCGAGTACGAAGGCGTGCGTTACCTGCACCTGGGCAGCCTCTGGGTGCAGGGCGCCATGCGCATCCGCAAGCCCCAGGTGGTGGAACTGGACTACGTGCAGCGCATGCTGGCGCCCCTGCTGTGGCGGGCGCCTGAAGCGTGGGGCCAGGGCCGCGCGGTGCAACTGGGCCTGGGCGCGGCGGCGCTGACGCGCTTCACCGCCCAGCAGTTGCGCATGGCCACCACGGCGGTGGAGATCAACCCCGAGGTCATCGGCGCCTGCGCCCAGTACTTCCACCTGCCGCGCGAGGCCGAGCTGGTGCGCGGCGACGCGGCCGACTGGCTGGCGACGGCCGACCCCGGCAGCGTGGCCCTGCTGCAGGTGGACCTGTACGACCACGAGGCCGCCGCCCCGGTGCTGGACAGCGCCGCCTTCTACGCCGCCTGCCGGGCAGTGCTGGACGAGGACGGCGGCCTGATGGCCGTGAACCTGTTCGGTCGCGACAGCAGCTTCGAGCAGAGCCTGGCGCACATCGTGCGAGCCTTTGGTGCTGCGCAGGTCTGGGGCCTTCGTCCGACGCGCGAGGGCAACACGGTGGTAGTGGCTGGTCGGGGCGTGGGCCTGCCAGCCCGCGACGAACTGCTGCGGCGCGCCGGCGCCGTCGAACAGCGCTTCGGCGCCCTGGGCCTGGCCGGCAGGAAATGGCCGCGCATGCTGCGGCCGGTGCTGGCGCCGACGGATGTGGACGGCTGAACGGACCCGGGCGAGGCCTGTTGCCGGAACAACGCCCCGAACACGGTGGTGCTGTGCGCATCGCTGGAATCAGGGCCGGGTGATGATGGAGCCATGAGCGTCTTGAAAGACCGAACCCCTTCAGCCCCCGGCCCGTTGGCGGCCGCCGCCACTGCCCCTGACTCGGAACCCCCGGCTCGCGGCCGCCTGGACTGGCCGCAGCTGCTGGCCTGGCTGCTGGCCGACGGCTGGATCAGCGCCGGCGATGAGCTGCTGGTGCGCCGCCGCTTCGGCGCCGGTGCGTCCAGCCTGCACCCGCTGGTGCGCCTGGGCGGCGCCGGTCTCGTTCGCCAAGGGCCTGGGCTGGGCACAGGCCAGGCCCTGGACACCGACGCGCTGACGCTGTGGCTGGCCGCGCGGGCCCGCCTGCCCCATCTGCGCATCGACCCGCTGCGCGTGGACGTGGGCCGGGTGGCCGACGTGATGAGCGTGCAGTACGCGCAGATGCGCTGCGCCCTGCCCGTGCTTGTCGGTCCCACCGAAGTGACGGTGGCCACGGCCGAGCCCTTCGACACCGCCTGGGTGGCCGAGATCGAGGCCCACATGCGGCGCAGCGTGCGTCTGGTGGTGGCCAATCCGGAAGACATCCGCCGCTACACCACCGAGTTCTATGCCCTGGCACGCAGCGTGAAGAACGCCGCCAAGACCGGCGAGGTGGCGCCGGCCGCCAACTTCGAACAGCTGGTGGAGCTGGGGCGCACCAACAAGACGCTGGACGCCAACGACCAGGGTGTCGTGCAGGTGGTGGACTGGTTGTGGCAATACGCCTTCGACCAGCGCGCCAGCGACATCCATCTCGAGCCGCGGCGCGACCTGGGCGTCATCCGCTTTCGCATCGACGGCGTGCTGCACACCGTCTACCAGCTGCCCCTGGGCGTGCTGGGCGCGATGACGGCGCGCATCAAGCTGCTGGGCCGCATGGACGTGGTGGAAAAGCGGCGCCCGCTGGACGGCCGCATCAAGACACGCCGCCCCGACAGCCCCGCTGGCCCGGGGGGCGAGGTGGAGATGCGCCTGTCCACCCTGCCCACGGCCTTCGGCGAGAAGATGGTGATGCGCATCTTCGACCCCGAGGCGGCGGTGAAGGGCCTGGCGGCGCTGGGCTTCGGCCCGGCCGAGGCGGCGCGCTGGCAGACGCTGACGCACAAGCCGCACGGCATCATCCTGGTCACCGGGCCCACCGGCAGCGGCAAGACCACGACGCTGTACAGCACGCTGAAGAGCCTGGCCAACGACGAGGTGAACGTCTGCACCATCGAGGACCCGATCGAGATGATCGAGCCCAGCTTCAACCAGACCCAGGTGCAGCCGGCGCTGGACTTCGGCTTCGCCGAAGGTCTGCGAGCGCTGATGCGGCAGGACCCCGACATCATCATGGTGGGCGAGATCCGCGACCTGGCCACGGCCGAGATGGCCATCCAGGCCGCGCTCACCGGCCACCTGGTGTTCAGCACCCTGCACACCAATGACGCGCCGGGCGCCATCACCCGCCTGGCCGATCTGGGGGTGCCCAGCTACCTCATCAGCGCCACCGTCATCGGCGTGCTGGCGCAGCGCCTGGCGCGCACCTTGTGCGTGGCCTGCAAGCAGCGTGACGACACCGTCGAGCGCGCCACGCTGGACGAACTGGTGGCGCCCTGGCGCCTGAGCGGCGGCGTGCGTCCTTACCGGCCGGTGGGCTGCCTGGAATGTCGCCACACCGGCTTCCGGGGGCGTGCCGGCTTGTACGAACTGCTGCTGATGACCGACGCCGCGCGCGCCGCCGTACACCCGGCCAATGACGCCGTGGCGCTGCGCCGCCAGGCGCTGAAAGACGGCATGCGTCCGCTGCGTCTGGCCGGGGCCATGAAGGTGGCCGAGGGCCTGACGACGCTGGAAGAAGTGCTGCGCACCACGCCGGCGCTGGACGCCTGAGGGCTGCGCCGCCTCAGGTTCTGAGGTGGGTTCCCCGTCAGTTCCCCGTTAGTTTTCCGTTACGTGGAAACCACAGCAGGGTCCACCGACCCCCTGCCTAGAATGCCTGTCGGCCTTGTGAGGAGACAGCGGGTGAAGATCAAGAGCGAGAAGGACTTCTGGGCCGGGCTGATGTTCCTCGTGGCCGGGCTCGCTTTCGCCTGGGGCGCCACCGAATACAACTTCGGCAGTTCGGCCCGTCCGGGCCCGGGCTACTTCCCGCTGGGCCTGGGTCTCATCCTGGCAGCACTGGGCGCCGCCGTGCTGTTCAAGGCGCTGACCATCGAGACCGAAAATGGCGACCCCGTCGGCGCCATCGCCTGGAAGCCCCTGACCATCGTCGTCGGCGCCATGGTGATGGCGGGGCTGCTGCTGCCGCGCCTGGGCCTGGTCATCACCTTGCCGCTGCTGGTGGTGGTGGCGGCCATGGCCAGCGACGAGTTCCATTGGGGCGAAGCCCTGCTCAATGCCCTGGCTCTGACGGTCTTCAGCTGGGCCATCTTCATCTGGGGGCTGAAACTGATCATCCCGCTGTGGCCCTCTTTCATCTGACCCGAGGCCCACGCGATGAGCGAACTTCTCAACAACCTCGGCCTGGGTTTCTCGGTCGCCTTCACGCTGCAGAACATCGCCTACGCCTTCGGCGGGGCGCTGCTGGGCACCTTGATCGGGGTGCTGCCCGGCCTGGGGCCGGTGGCCACCATCGCCATGCTGCTGCCCAGCATCTACGCGCTGGACGCCACGCCGGCGCTGATCATGCTGGCCGGCATCTACTACGGCGCGCAGTACGGCGGCAGCACCACGGCCATCCTCATCAACGTGCCGGGCGAAAGCAGCTCGGTGGTGACCGCCATCGACGGCTACGCCATGGCGCGCCGCGGCCGCGCCGGGCCGGCGCTGGCGGCTGCCGGCCTGGGCAGCTTCTTCGCCGGCTGCGTGGGCACGCTCATCATCGCGGCCTTCGCGCCGCCGCTGACCGAAGTGGCCTTCAAGTTCGGCCCGGCCGAGTACTTCAGCCTGATGGTGCTGGGCCTGATCGGCGCGGTGGTGCTGGCTTCGGGCTCGCTCATCAAGGCCATCGCGATGATCCTGCTGGGGCTGATGCTGGGGCAGATCAACACCGACGTCATAAGCGGCGTGCCGCGCTACAGCTTCGACATCCCCGAGCTCACCGACGGCATCAACTTCGTGGCCATCGCCATGGGTGTATTCGGCTTCGGCGAGATCATCAGCAATCTGGGACGCCCGGCCGAGAGCCGCGAAGTCTTCACCAAGGACGTGAAGGGCCTGTGGCCGACCAAGCGCGACTTCCAGGAAGCCTGGCCCAGCGTGCTGCGCGGCACGGCGCTGGGCTCGGTGCTGGGCATCCTGCCCGGCGGTGGTGCGCTGCTGTCTTCGTTCGCCAGCTACACGCTGGAAAAGAAGATCGTCAAGAACCCCAGCGTGCCCTTCGGCCAGGGCGCCATCCAGGGCGTGGCCGGCCCGGAAAGCGCCAACAACGCCGGCGCGCAGACCAGCTTCATACCGATGCTGACGCTGGGCATTCCGCCCAACGCCGTGATGGCGCTGATGGTGGGCGCGATGACGATCAAGGGCATACAGCCCGGCCCGCAGGTGATGACCAGCAACCCCGACCTGTTCTGGGGTCTGATCGCCAGCATGTGGATCGGCAACCTGATGCTCGTCGTCCTGAACCTGCCGCTCATCGGCATCTGGATCAAGCTGCTGACGGTGCCTTACCGCTTCCTGTACCCGGCCATCATGAGCTTTTGCGCCATCGGCCTGTACTCTCTGAACAACAACAACTTCGATATCTTCATGGCGGCGGGCTTTGGTGTCGTCGGCTACTTCTTCTACAAGCTGGGCTGTGAACCGGCGCCCTTGTTGCTGGGTTTCATCCTGGGGCCGATGATGGAAGAAAACCTGCGCCGCGCGCTGCTGATCTACCGGGGCGACTGGACGGCCTTCCTGACCCGGCCGCTATCGGCCAGTCTGCTGGCGGCTTCGCTGCTGATGATCATCGTGGTGATGCTGCCGACCATCCGCAAAAAGCGCGAAGTGGCTTTCAAGGACGCGGACTAGTCGCTTGGACCCGGCGTTGCCAGCCGCCACGCAAGGCCCTGCACGTCGGGGCCCTGCGCCTTTTCGCGCCGCGCACCGAAGGGTTGCCTGATGAGACTGCCCGCCGCGCTGGCACCGCTGGAAGGCGCCATCTTTCGCGGCCTGTGGCTGGCCTGGCTGGCCGCCAACCTGACGATGTGGATGAACGACGTCGCCGCCGCCTGGCTGATGACGACGCTGACCACGAGCCCGGTGATGGTGGCCCTGGTACAGACCGCCAGCACCCTGCCGGTGTTCCTGCTGGGCCTGCCCAGCGGTGCGCTGGCCGACATCCTGGACCGCCGCCGCTACTTTGCCGCCACGCAGTTGTGGGTGGCGGTGAACGCGTTGCTGCTGGCCGGCTTCAGCCTGGCCGGGCAGTTGACGGCGCCCTTGCTGCTGCTGCTGACCTTCAGCAACGGCATCGGTCTGGCGCTGCGCTGGCCGGTGTTCGCCGCCATCGTGCCCCAGGTGGTGCCCAAGGAACTGCTGCCGCAGAGCCTGGCGCTGAACGGCATCGCCATGAACCTGTCGCGCGTCATCGGGCCGGTGCTGGCGGGGGTGCTGATCACGACGGTCAGCCCGGCGGCGGTGTTCGTGCTGAACGCGCTGCTGGCCCTGGTGGCGTTCGCCTTGGTGCTGCGCTGGCGCGGTGAGGCGCCGCGCACCAGTGCGCTGCCGGGTGAACGCTTCGTGGGCGCCATGCGTGCCGGCCTGAACTACGCCATGCAGAGCCCGCGCCTGAAGGTGGTGCTGCTGCGCATCTTCCTGTTCTTCCTGCAGAGCACCGCGCTCATCGCGCTGCTGCCCCTGGTGGCGCGTGAACTGCACGGCGGCGGGCCGGCCACCTTCACGGTGATGCTGAGCTGCGTCGGGGCGGGGGCCATCGTCGCGGCGCTGTACTTCCCCAGGTGGCGCGCTCGCTACGACCCCGACCGCTTCGTGCTGGTGGGCACGCTGGTGCACGCGGGGCTGTCCACCTTGATCGTGGCCGTGCCGAACATCTGGGTCGCGCTGCCGGCCATGGTGGTGCTGGGCATGGCCTGGATCTCGGTGGCCAACTCGCTGGTCATTGCTGCGCAAATGGCCATGCCCGACTGGGTGCGTGCGCGGGGCATGTCCATCTACCAGATGGCGCTGATGGGCGGCGCCGCTGCGGGCTCGCTGCTGTGGGGTCAGGTGGCGGTTTGGCTGGGTGTCAACGGCTCGGTGATTGCTGCGGCGGCCTTTGGCGTGTTGGCGATGCTGCTCACGCGCAAACAAAGCGTCGAAGGTGGCGCCGACATCGACTTCTCGCTCGTTCCGCCGCGCGATGTACCGCAGCCCGCCACGGCCGTGGGCCCCGAAGAAGGCCCGGTGATGGTCACGCTGACCTACCAGATCGACCCCGCGCGCAGCGCCGCGTTTGCCGAAGTCATGCAGCACACCCGAAGCGCCCGCCTGCGCCAGGGTGCGCTGAGCTGGGGCCTGTTCCGCGATGTGGCCGTGCCCGGGCGCTACGTGGAGTACTTCGTCGACGAAAACTGGCTCGAACACCAGCGAAGGCTGGAACGTTTCACCGCCTTCGACGCCGGCCTGCGGGAACAGCGCTTGGCCTTTCACATCGGGCCCGAGCCGCCTGAACTGCGCCGCTACGTGGCCGACGAACACGCGGTGCCCACCGGGCCGCCGCTGTAGCGCACATTGGGCCGCAGCGGTCGGCAAGGCACGCACAATCTGGTGCAAGGTCACTTTTTTTCTTCCACTGAAAGACCCCGTCCCATGAGCACCACCCACCGTTTTGACTGGACCACCGGCTACGCCAGCCGACGTTCTCCGGTCTTCGCGCGCAACGTCGTGTCCACGTCCCACCCGCTGGCGGCCCAGGCCGGTGTGCGCATGCTGCAGGCCGGTGGCAACGCGGTGGACGCGGCCATCGCCGCTGCCGCCGTGATGACCATCGTCGAGCCGTGCAGCAACGGCCTGGGTTCGGACGCCTTCTGCATCTTGTGGGACGGCAAGGAACTGCACGGCCTGAACGCCAGCGGCAGCGCACCGCAAGCCTGGACGCCGGAGTACTTCGAAAGCAAGTACGGCAAAGAAGCCCAGACACCGCCCAAGCGCGGCTGGGATTCGGTCACTGCGCCGGGCGCGGTGTCGGCCTGGGTGGCCTTGTCGCAGCGTTTTGGCAAGCTGCCTTTTGCCGACCTCTTGGCGCCGGCCATCGACACCGCCGAACGCGGCTATGCGGTACCGGTGATCGTGCAGCAGAAGTGGGTCAATGCCGCTGCGCTGCCCGAAATCACCTCGCAGCCGGGCTTTGCGCAGGCCTTCCTGCCCAACGGCCGCGCGCCGCATGTGGGTGAACTGTTCCGTTTTCCCGACGCCGCCCGCACGCTGCGCCTGATTGCGCAGACCAAGGGCGAAGCGTTCTACCGTGGCGAAGTGGCTGCGGCGCTGGCAGCCCACGCCCGCGAAAACGGCGGCGCCTTGACGGCGGCCGACATGGCCGCCTACCAGCCGGAGTGGGTCAAGCCCATCGCGCAGGATTACCGCGGCTACACGCTGCACGAGATTCCGCCCAACGGGCAGGGTATCGCGGCGCTTATCGCGCTGGGCATCCTGAAGCACTTTGACATCGCTTCGCTGCCCGTCGACAGCGCGGCCAGCCAGCACCTGCAGATCGAGGCCATGAAGCTGGCCTTTGCCGACGTCTACCGCTATGTGGCCGAGCCGCGAGCCATGACCTTGACGCCGACGCAGATGCTGGACCCGACCTACCTGGCCGGCCGCGCCAAGCTGATCGACACCAAGCGTGCGCAAGACTTCGGCCCCGGCCACGGCCCCCAGGGCGGCACCATCTACCTCACGGCGGCCGATGCCAGCGGCATGATGGTGAGCTTCATCCAGAGCAACTACATGGGCTTCGGCTCCGGCGTGGTGGTGCCGGGCACGGGCGTCAGCCTGCAGAACCGCGGCCATGGTTTCACGATGGACCGCACACGAGAAAACGTCGTCGGCCCGGGCAAGCGGCCGTTCCAGACCATCATCCCCGCTTTCCTGACGCAGCAAGGCCGCCCGGTGATGAGCTTTGGTGTCATGGGCGGCGACATGCAGCCGCAAGCCCACATGCAGACCCTGGTGCGCATGCTCGACTACAAACAGCAGCCGCAGGCCGCCTGCGATGCGCCGCGCTGGCGCTACTTCGACGGCATGGTCAATCTGGAGCCGGGCTTCGACCCGGCTGCCGCGCAGACGCTGGCCGAGATGGGCCACCGCATCGCGCCTTTCACCGACAGTTACCAGGACTACGGTGCCGGCCAGTTCATCTGGCGCCTGGACGAAGGGCAGGGTGACCCGGCCGTCACCGGCTACGCAGCCGCCAGCGACCCGCGGCGCGACGGGCAGGTCGCCGGATATTGAGCCCCCAGGCTCCTTCCGGTCACGACCCCCCAGGGGGGCTCTCGCTGCGGCCCGGCAAGGCCGGTTCCGCGCAAGGGCTGAATCCGGTGCTGCGGTGCTAGGGGCGAAGGCGCGCGCCTTGCGCAGCGGCCTGGCGCTGGCGGCTGCGGGCTCCATCGCCTTCAGCGGCAAGGCCATCATCGTCAAGCTGGCGTACCGCCACGGCGTGGACGCGGTCACGCTGATCATGTACCGCATGCTCTTCGCGCTGCCACTTTTTGTGGCGTTGGCCTGGTGGGCCGGACGAGGCAAACCGGCCTTGACGCGGCGCGACCTGGGCGTGGTCTGCGGTCTGGGTTTCTGCGGTTACTACCTGGCCAGCTTCCTGGACTTTGCCGGGCTGCAGTACATCTCGGCCAGCCTGGAGCGGCTGATCCTGTACCTGAACCCCACGATCGTGCTGTTCCTGGGGGCCCTGCTGTTCAAGCGGCGCGTGCAGCCGCGCCAGCTGCTGGCACTGGCGGTCAGCTACTGCGGCGTGCTGCTGGTCTTTGGCCAAGAGGTGCAACTGTCGGGTGCCGACACGCTGTTGGGCAGCGGCCTGGTGTTTGGCAGTGCCGTGGCCTACGCCGTCTACCTGGTCTACAGCGGTGCCGAGGTGCAGCGTCTGGGTGCGCTGCGCCTCACGGGCTGGGCCACGTCGATCGCCTGTGTCCTGTGCATCCTTCAATTTGTGCTGCTGCGGCCGCTGGAAGCAGCCGTGGTGGCGCCGCAAGTGGTGTGGCTGTCGGTGTTGAACGCCACGCTGTGCACCTTTGCGCCGGTGCTGATGGTGATGATGGCCATCGAAAGAGTCGGTGCGACCCTGACGGCGCAGACCGGCATGATCGGGCCACTGTCGACCATCCTGATGGGTGTGTGGCTGCTGGGCGAGCCCTTCAACGCCTGGGTGGCGGCCGGCACGGCGCTGGTGCTGACGGGCGTGTGGCTGCTGGCGCGCGGGCGTTGAAGGGGCTGGCCGGCCGCTGATTGGATGCGCGGCGCGAAGTTCGGCATGAACTTCGGCATGAACTTCTGTATGAACTTCTGCATGAACTGGCCATGTGGCCTGGGCTGAGAATACGTCGCACTTCCCCCGCGTTCTCCTGCGCAACTTCAGCCGCTTCAACAACGTCATGTCCTGGGTCGAAAAAGAACTGAAAAAGCGAACGGCTGCCGAGGCGCGTGACACCGCGTCGGGTGCCAGCACCCAGGGTGAATCGGAGCCCGACAGCGGCCCGCAAACGGCGGCGGCTCGCATCGCGTCTTTGTGGGCCCGCCTGGAAGCCGTCAACCAGGCCCTGCCGGACGAACTGAAGTTGCGCCGCGACGTGAACAAGGTGGGGGACTTCGTCGGCCTGACACCCTTGTTCCCGGTGGCGCTGGTCGCCGCCAATGGCGCATGCCTGGGCTGCACGGCAGACGGCATCCGCTACTTGTGGCCGGAAAAAAACGCCCGCCAGAGCAACAACTTCTGGCTGCGCTGGCAGATTGGAAAGGGCCACGTGGTCCAGCGGCGGGTGGTGGGTTCCTGGGTCAAGCCAGTGACTCAGGAAACGAAGTTCAGCGACAAGAGCTGCGAGCACATGATCAAGTGCCTGGTGACGGGCGTGCGCATCAAGCCCGCGTCGCTGAAGCCAGGCCGCATCCTGTTCATCTGGCGCAGGCGCTGAACGACCGGCGGGACAATCAGAACGATCAACCGAAGCGACTGAAGACATGGACCTGGGCATTCAAGGCAAGTGGGCGCTGGTGTGCGCCGCCAGCAAGGGGCTGGGCAAGGGGTGCGCCAAGGCGCTGGTGCAAGAAGGCGTGAACGTGGTCATCACGGCACGTGGCAACGACGTGCTGCAGGCCACCGCAGCCGAGCTGCGGGCACTCGCCGTCGGCGTGCAGGTCATCGCGGTGGCGGGGGACATCACCACGACTGCAGGCCGTGCGGCCGCGCTGGCGGCTTTTCCGTCAGGCGCGCACGTCGACATCCTGGTCAACAACGCGGGCGGCCCGCCACCGGGTGACTTTCGCGACTGGGACCGCGACACCTGGCTCAAGGCCCTGGACGCCAACATGCTGACGCCCATCGATCTGATCAAGGCCACCGTGGACGGCATGGCCGCTCGCGGTTTCGGGCGTGTGCTCAACATCACCTCGGCGGCCGTGAAGGCGCCGATCGACATCCTGGGCCTGAGCAACGGCGCCCGTTCCGGCCTGACCGGTTTTGTCGCCGGCCTGGCGCGGCAGCCGCAGTTGGCGGGTCGCAACGTCACGGTCAACAACCTGCTGCCGGGGCCCTTCGACACCGACCGCCTGCGCGGCACCATGGCCGGCGCGGCCACCAAGGCCGGCAGACCGCTGGACACGATCATGGACGAACGGCGTGCGCTGAACCCCTCGCGGCGCTTCGGCACGGCCGACGAGTTTGGTGCCTATTGCGCGTTCCTCTGCAGCGTGCATGCCGGCTACGTGACCGGGCAGAACCTGCTGATGGACGGCGGCGCCTACCCAGGAAGTTTCTAAGCCAGTGGCCGCGCCACGTTGACGGCGATGCCGGCCACGATGAGCGCAAAGGCCGGCGCGTGGGACGGCTGCGGCTCTTCACCCAGCAGCAAGGCGCGGCGTCAGCGTCATGCGCAGGCGTCGTCCAGGCGATCTCGGCCGCAGTTCCAGCACTGCTCGAAGGGGCCATCGACGATCTCGCTGCAGCCGCGGCAGGCCCAGTGACGGTGCGGTGCGTGCTGCCACTCGTCCAGCAGCTCGCGTGCGCGGCCATGCTGGCTGGCGTCTTGCACCCAGACCTCGGGCAGGCCCTGGTCGGGTGGCAATTCACCGATGATGCTGCCGGCATAAGCGCGCTGCACGGTGGCGGCAATGCCGACACCCACCAGCATGTCGGCCCACAGCGTGGCCAGGGCGAGGTTGGGGGCTTGCAAGAGGCGTTTCATGAGATGCCTGATGGTGCCACGGCCAATGGCCCGGGGCGGCAGCCCACGGCCGCTTGCCTTACCCTCGGGCCCTGCCCAATCACAGGAGACCTGCCATGCCGCGTGCCATCCAGATCACCGCCTTCGGTGGACCCGAACAACTGCAGCTGGTGGACCTGGCGGTGGGTGAACCCGGGCCGGGCGAGATCCGCATCCGCCACCAGGCCTGCGGCCTGAACTTCATCGACGTCTACCAGCGCACGGGCCTGTACCCCAACCCCTTGCCACTGACGCTGGGCATGGAAGGCGCGGGCATCGTCGAGGCGGTGGGCGAAGGTGTCACGCACCTGAAAGCGGGCGACCGCGCAGCCTATGCCAGCAACCCGCCCGGCAGCTACAGCGAGGTGCGCGTGATGCCGGCCAAGACCGTGGTGCAGCTGCCCGACGCCATCGACTTCGACACCGCCGCCGGCATGATGCTCAAGGGCCTGACCGCGCAGTACCTGCTGAAGAAGACGCTGCCCGTGCAAGGCCTTGAGTCGGGAGACCACGTGCTGTTCCATGCCGCCGCCGGCGGTGTCGGCCTGATCGCCTGCCAGTGGGCGCGTGCGCTGGGCCTGCAACTCATCGGCACGGCCGGTGGCGCCGACAAGTGCGCGCTGGCGCTGGCGCACGGCGCCGCGCACGTCATCGACTACACCCGCGAAGACTTCGTGGCCCGCGTCAAGGACATCACCGGCGGACGCGGCGTGAAGGTGGTCTACGACTCGGTGGGCAAGGACACCTGGGACGGCAGCCTGAACTGCCTGCAGCCCTTCGGCCTGATGGCCAGCTTCGGCAACGCATCAGGCCCGGTGCCGCCGTTTGCACCCGGCATGCTGGGTGCAAAGGGTTCGCTCTACGTCACGCGCCAGACCCTGTTCACGCACATCGCCACGCGCGAAGCCACCCAAGCCATGGCCGATGACCTGTTCGAGGTGGTGGGCAGCGGCGCCGTGAAGATCCGCATCGACCAGCGTTACGACTTGGCTGATGCAGCGCAGGCACACCGCAATCTGGAAGCCCGCAAGACCACCGGCTCGACGGTGCTGATGCCCTGAGCCAGGATCAAGCCAGGCCGCCCGGCAGGGTCTCCCTGGCGGTGAGGCAGCACCCCCCTCGGGGGGCAGCGACCGCAGGGACCTTGGGGGCCGTCAGTTGCCAAATTTATAGTCGGTTTTTGCCTTCGAGCGCAGATCGTCCTGGTACTGCTGCATCAGCACCTGCTCCAGGCGCTGTTTGATCTGGCCCTTCACGTCGTCGAAAGCCGGGAAAGCGGCTTCGCGTGTGTCGTCCAGACGGATGATGTGGTATCCGAACTGGGTCTTCACCGGCGCGGGCGTCATCTCACCCTTTTTCAGCTCTGACATGGCCTTGCCAAATTCAGGCACGTAGCTGTCGGACTTGGCAAAGTCCAGGTCGCCGCCGTTGGCGCCGGAGCCGGGGTCCTTGCTGTGCTGCTTGGCCAGGTCCTCGAACTTGGCGCCGCCCTTGATCTGCGTGATCAGGCCCTTGGCTTCGTCTTCCTTCTCGACCAGGATGTGGCGCGCGCGGTACTCGGTACCTGTGGCCTGGGCCTTGAACTTGTCGTACTCGATCTTGGCCGCTTCGTCGTTGACCGGATTCTTCTTGCGGTAGCTCTCGAACAGCTCGCGGATCAGGATGCTCTGGCGCGCCAGGTCCATCTGGCTACGGAAATCGGCCGATGCCGCAATGCCGCGCTTTTCAGCCTCTTGCGCAAAGATCTCGCGCAGCACGACCTGGTCGCGTGCCTGCTGCTGCATTTCTGGTGTGACGGTCTGACCGCCGCGCTGGGCTTGTGTCAGCAGGGTGTCCAGACGCACCTTGGGCACGGCCTTTCCGTTGACGATGGCGATGTTCTGCGCCTGGGCTGCCAGGGGCAGCATCAGGCCGGCGCTGATGGCCAATGTCACGGTCACGGCGATACGGTTTGTGAGAGACATGCACGACAGGCGCGGCGAATGCGGCATATGCGGCATATGCGGCGGATGCGATGTGCGCGCGGCAAGGACTTTCATCTTCATGGAGGGGTGGCTTTCAAGAGGCGAGGCGCGCGCCCGATGCGGGCGGCTGGCTTGAGATCAACGTCGAAGCCCGTAGGCCGGCTGACCGGGCAGGAGTACAAGGCACAAGGACGGGCACGAGGACAGGGCACAAGGACAGGGCACAAGGACAGGGCAATCAGACAGGGTTTGCCGCCGGAAGTTCAGGCTTCGTCGGGCAAGCGAGCCACGATCGCCAGCGCATGCACGCCCTGTGCAGCAAGTGGGCCCAAAGAATCATACACAAGACGGTGTCGAGCCACGCGGCTCAGGCCGGCGAAGCGCGCACTGCGGATGTGCACCGTGAAGTGCCTGCCTTCGCGGGCACCGGCATGGCCGGCATGCAGATGGCTGTCGTCGTCCACCTGCAGCTGGCTGGGCGCCAGTGCCTGGCGCAGTCGGTCTTCGATCTCGGCGGCGTTCATCGCTGGGCGTTCAAGCCGGGCCCGCCTTGAAGTCGATCGAGGCGCTGTTGATGCAGAAGCGCTCGCCGCTGGGCTCGGGCCCGTCTTCGAAGACATGGCCCAGGTGGCTGCCGCAGTTGTTGCAACGCACTTCGACGCGCACCATGCCGTGGCTCTTGTCCACCACCCGTTCAACCACTTCGCTGTTGATGGGCTGCCAGTAACTGGGCCAGCCACAACCCGCATCGAACTTGGTACCCGACTCGAACAGCGGTGTGCCGCAGCCCACGCAGCGGTACTGGCCGGCATCGAAGTGGTCCCAGTACTTGCCGCTGAAAGCCCGTTCGGTGGCGGCGTGGCGGGCCACCTCGTACTGCATGCGGTCGAGCTGGCCGCGCCACTCTTCTTCGGTCTTCTTGACCGGGTAGCGTGGGTCGTCGTGCTCGTGTGGTTTGTCGGGGCGGTTCATGGGTGGGAGGATACTTCCAGGCGGCTTTCCCAGCGGGCTTGGGGACAAACAAGGGTTTGCCGCGATGTCCCTGGACCAACGGCGGGCGTTGTCACGGGGGCGACAGGGCTTCGGGGTAGTCCCTAAAGCCCGAGGCTATCCAGTTCAGATACCTTCCACGCATTCGATGAATCATCAGGAGACAGCATGAATTTCAAGCGTTCCGTCGTCAGCATCGCGCTGGGCAGTGCAATCATCCTCGCCAGCAGTGCGGCGTGGGCGCAGAAGGGCGAGACCGTCAAGATCGCCTGGATCGACGCGTTGACCGGCTTGACCGCTGCCACCGGCCAGAACCAGCTCAAGGGCTTCCAGTTCATCGCCGAGCAGTTCAACAAGAACAATCCGGCTGGCGTGAAGTACGAGATCGTCTCTTTCGACAACAAGCTCAGCCCGCAGGAAACCGTCAATGCGCTGCAGGCTGCCATCGACCAGGGCATCCGCTATGTGGCGCAGGGCACCGGTTCCGGCCCTGCCGCTGCCATCATCGACTTCCTGAACAAGTACAACGAACGCAACCCCGGCAAGGAGGTGGTGTTCCTCAACTACGCGGCGGTCGACCCCGCGCTGACCAACGAGAAGTGCAGCTTCTGGCACTTCCGCTTCGACGCCGACACGTCGATGAAGATGGAAGCCCTGACGACCTTCATGAAGGACGACAAGGACATCAAGAAGGTCTACCTGATCAACCAGAACTACTCGCACGGCCAGCAGGTCGTGAAGTACGCCAAGGAGAACCTGGCGCGCAAGCGGCCCGACGTGCAGATCGTCGGCGAAGACCTCACACCGCTGGCCCAGACGCGCGACTTCGCGCCCTACATCGCCAAGATCAAGGCGTCGGGCGCCGACACCGTGATCACCGGCAACTGGTCTTCCGACCTGACGCTGCTGGTGAAGGCCGCCAACGACGCCGGCCTCAACGCCAAGTTCTACACCTACTACGCCAGCGTGTCCGGCACGCCCACGGCGCTGGGTGCGGGGTCAGCCGGGCGTGTCTACCAGGTCGGCGTGATGCCCTTCGAGAACCCGGCTGCGCGAAAGATGATGGACGAGTACAAGGCCAAGTTCAACGACGACTTCTACACCGCGCAGATCTACAACGTCTACAGCATGCTGACGACGGCCTTCGTCAAGGCCAAGAGCACTTCCCCGGTAAAGGTTGCCGCGGCGATGGGGGGTCTGGAAGCGCCCAGCTTCAGCGGCACGGTCATGATGCGCAAGTCCGACCATCAGTTGCAGCAGCCCGTCTACATGACGGTGTGGCAGAAAGCCGGCGCCAAGCCTTTTGACTACAGTGTCGAGAACACCGGCTACAACTTCAGGACCGTCAAGACCTTCGAGTCCTTCGTGGCCAGCACGCCCACGTCGTGCCAGATGAAGCGCCCCGCCGGCCTCTGAGCCGACGCCTTCATCGGCCGGGCCCTGGGGAGCGCGCTCTTCAGGGCCCTTTTTTCCGGGGCCATTTTTCCGGTGTCCTTTTCCGGGCCATCGAGCCCCATTCCGCCGACGGACCCCTGTTTTGGACCAACTGCTGATCAACGTTCTGAACGGCCTCAGCGCCGGGCTGCTGCTTTTCATGCTCAGTTCCGGCCTCACGCTGATCTTCAGCATGATGGGCGTGCTGAACTTCGCCCACGCCAGCTTCTACATGGTGGGGGCCTACATCGCTTATACGCTGACCAAGGCAGTAGGTTTCTGGCCGGCGCTGTTTCTCGCGCCGCTGCTGGTGGGCGGGCTGGGTGCCCTGTTCGAACGCACGGCCTTGCGCCGGGTGCACAAGTTCGGCCATGTGCCTGAGCTGCTGGTCACTTTCGGCCTGAGTTTCGTGATCCTGGAACTCGTCAAGCTGATCTGGGGTGTGTCGCCAGTGCCCTTCCCGCCGCCGCCCTTGTTGCAGGGCCCCGCCTTCACGGTGGTGCAGTCACCGGTGGACGGCCTGAGCCTGGTCTGGGGTGCGGCGCCGGCCGAGATCTGCCGCGCTGCGGTGGACGGGGTGATGACGACTTGCTCCAATTTCCCGGCCACGCGCTTCTTCATGATGGTAGTGGCCTTCGTCATGCTGCTGGCGCTGTGGCTGCTGTTGACGCGCACCCGCATCGGCCTCGTCATCCAGGCCGCGCTGACCCACCCTGAAGCCGTGGAGGCGCTGGGCCACAACGTGCCGCGGGTGTTCATGCTTGTTTTCGGCAGCGGCTGCGGCCTGGCCGGTCTGGCCGGGGTGATCGGCGGTGTTACCTTCGTCACCGAACCTTCGATGGCCACCATCGTGGGCAGCATCATCTTCGTGGTGGTGGTGGTAGGGGGCATGGGCTCGCTGGCCGGGGCGTTCGTGGCGTCCATCCTGATCGGCCTCTTGCAGACGCTGCCGCTGACCGTCGACAAGTCGCTGGTCGATGCCGCGCGCGCCATCGGCTGGGCAGTGACGCCGGGCAACCTGGCCTATCCGATCCTGAAGATCACGCTGGCGCAGGCGGCACCCATCCTGCCTTACCTGCTGCTGGTGCTGATCCTGATCTTCCGGCCCAAGGGCCTGCTGGGCACGAGAGAAGGTTGACGGGCTGATGGGAAGCAATTACGAAAGCCGGGCGCGCTACCGCTTCAGGCCGTGGAATGTCGGGCGCTGGGTGCTGTGGAGCTTGTTCGCGCTGGTGCTGGTCGTCGCGCCGATGATCTGGACATCGGGTTTCGCGCTGACGATGCTGTCGCAGATGGGCATCGCCATCGTTGCCTTGCTGGCCTACAACATCCTGCTCGGGCAAGGCGGCATGCTCAGCTTCGGGCACGCGGTCTACACCGGCCTGGGCAGCTTTCTGGCCATCCACACCATGAACAAGATCGCCAGCGGCGCGATCTGGTTGCCCATGAGCATGGTGCCGCTGGCGGGTGCCCTGGGCGGCCTGTTCTTTGCCGCACTGCTGGGCTATGTGACGACCAAGAAGGCGGGCACGCCCTTCGCGATGATCACGCTGGGCATCGGCGAACTGGTGTGGTCGATGTCGCTGATGATCCCCGAGTTCTTCGGTGGCGAAGGCGGTGTGGCCAGCAACCGGGTTGTCGGCGAGCCCTTCCTGGGCATCACTTTCGGGCCGCAGATCCAGGTCTACTACCTGATTGCGGTGTACTGCTTCGTCTGCACCGTGTTGATGTTCGCGCTGACGCGAACGCCGCTGGGCCGCATGCTGAATGCCGTGCGCGACAACCCGGAACGTGTCGAGTTCATTGGCTACAGCACACAGCGCGTGCGTTACATCGCTTTCATGATCTCGGGCATGTTTTCGGGCATTGCTGGCGGCTTGGCGGCGGTGAACTTCGAACTCGTCACGGCCGAAGTGGTGGGAGCCGGGCGCTCGGGCGCCTACCTGCTGTTCGTCTTCGTCGGTGGCGCCACGTTCTTCATCGGGCCCATCATCGGCGCCATCCTGATGGTGGTGGCGCTGGTGCTGTTGTCAGAACTGACGCAAGCCTGGCTGCTGTACCTGGGCCTGGTGTTCGTCTTCATGGTGATGTATGCGCCCGGCGGCATCAGCAGCCTGATCATGATGAACCTGCGCGTGGCCGCGTTCGGCAAGCTGCGGCCCCTGCTGGCGTCTTACCTGGCGCTGGCGGGCACCGCAGCCACCATGCTGGTGGGCGCGGGCGCGATGCTCGAGATGACCTACCACCTGCAGATGAACCAGGCCCTGGGTTCCGGGCTCAGCTTCATGGGCGCGAGGATCGACGCCAAAAGTCTTGACAGCTGGTTCGGGGCAGTATTTGTGCTGGCAGTCGGCGTGGCGTTGTTCGAGCTGACGCGGCGGCAGTTCGCGCGCCAGTGGGGACGGACGCAGGAAGAGATCGAGAAAGAGATCAAGCGCAGGGAGGCAGCGCTGTGAGCGAGAAGTCCGAGTTTGCCGTCGAACTGCGCGACGTTCGCAAGAGCTTCGGCAAGACCGAAATCATCCGCGGCGCCAGCCTGGCCGTGCGGCCTGGCGAACGCGTGGCCATCATCGGCCCCAACGGCGCGGGCAAGAGCACGCTGTTCAATCTGATCAGCGGCCGTTTCGGCAGCACCAGCGGCGACATCCTGCTGCACGGCCAGAAGATCGACGGGCTGAAGCC
>JBBRCN010000068.1:0-22897 GCA_038204775.1 Burkholderiales bacterium
CGTCGAAGCGTCGCGCAGCCGCGCCACCGGCGGCACCGGCCTGGGCCTGGGCATCACGCGCAGCATCGCGCGCCTGCACGGCGGTGACGTGGTGCTGCACAACCGGCCCGGTGGCGGACTGCAGGCGCTGCTCAGCCTGCCGCGGCAGCGCGCCTCGATCCCGGCGGCCTGACTCTGGAGCTCGCGGCGGATGAAACGCGGTCGGCCCAGGGTTCACTGGTGGCTCGCAAGCTGGCCGACATTGCCATCGTTGCGTGCGCCCACGGCAGCGACCTGCAGCGCATGGGTACGCCGCGCACGCCGGCCGACTTGCTGCAACACCGGCTGGTCGGCTACGACCGCGATGACACCGACTTCCTGGCCGAGGCCATTCCGCGCGAGTTGGCGGTGTAGCCCTTCGTTGCCCAGCTTGCCTTCAGCCGACTTCAGAGGGCTTCAGCGGGCCATCAGGTCCAGATAGCTGCCGGCCAGCCGGGGCGCATCGGCCAGGCCCAGGCGTGTCATCAGCGCCTCGGCCACCTTGGTGCCTTCGCTGTCGGCCTGGTCGGATTTCAGCACCACTTCCAGCTCCATGAAGTCACCCAGGTCCTGCACGCGGTCAAGGTGGATGCGCGTGCTGAACCCGTCTGCTTCCACCACCAGCAGCAGCCGGGTCTTGCGCACGCGCCCCAGCAGGCCGCAACCGCGCGCCAGCGCCTCGTGCAGTGCCGCCGCGTCCGGCACGGCCACACGCACGTAGTCGCTGGCTTTGGCGTCACCGCTGTCGGGCCGGTGGTAGTGGATGAGCTCGGCGCTGCCGTCGGCAAACTGGCGCAGCTTCAGGCGGCCGTGCGGCACGCAGAAAAAGGAGTCGTCCTGTTCGATCGTCAGCGGACTGCGGCCACTCACGCGGCGGGCCAGGGGCAGCAGGCGCTCGACGCTGTCGATGCGGGCCTTGACCTCGATGTTGCGTGGCACTGCCGGTGTGGCCCGCAGCCCTACTGCGTGGCCACGCTGGCCAGCACCAGGCGGTTGGCGTCGCTGCCGATCACCAGCACCCGGCCGCTCAGCGGCACCAGGTGCTCGGGTGTGCGCAGGATCGCGTCGAAGGCCTGCAAGCGCAGTTCCATCTCGCCAGTGCCCGGGTTGCTGAACACCGAGGCCAGCACCCACAGCGTGGCCCCGTCGCTGGCCACGTTCAGGTTCGCGGGGTCGGAAGCGCCTATCGTCAGCAGCGTGCCGTTGGCATCCAGCAGGCGACCATCGGCGCCCAGGCGGCGCAGCCGCAAGTCGCTGGCGCTGGACAGGCCACGCGGTTCTGGCACCAGCAGCGCAGCACCGGCGCCGGTGGGCAGCAGGTGCGGGCGCAACGGCGTCAGGTTGGCCGGCAAGACGCCCGGCAGTTCCTGCACGCCGACGAGGTGCCCGCGCCGGTCTTCCCAGCTCACGACGCGGCTCCAGGCGGCCACCTGCGAGGTGGCGTCGAGGCGGTCACCGTCCAGGTCGCCTGCCGGCAGGCCGCTGCGGTCGATCAACGTGATCTGGTCGTTGACCCGCACTGGCGAGCGCAGCTCCACCGTCACCCGCTGTTCGCCGGCCGGCAGGCCCCGGAAGGCGCCGCCTTCGCGCGCCACGAGCCGCCCGCCCTCGGCACTGATCGTCACCGAGTCGGGCTCGGGGCCGGCGATGCCACCTTGTTGGGTCTCGTCGACACCACCGCCGGCTGCTGCGGCATGGCGCGTGGTGGTGGCATAGGTGTTCAACACCGAAGTGCCGGACTGTCGCGTGCCGCGGTACTGCCACTCGGCACCGGCCCGCAGCGGGCGCAGGGTGGTGGCCTCGGCCAGCAAGGTAGCGCCCAAGGCGGGTGCTGCGGGCACCAGGCCGGTCGGCGAGTCACCGCCGCCGTTGCCACCCGCGCTGCCACCGCCACCGCCACCGCAGGCCGAAAGCACCAGCGCCACCACGCTGCCCAGGGCGGCGCGCCGCCAAAGCGAAACCGACCACACGGTCAGGTGGCTTGGCTGCTGTTTGCGACTTGTCGCAGCGCCTGTTCAAACACCTCGGGCGGCTGCCCGCCCGAGATGAGGTGGCGCCGGTCGATCACGATGGCCGGCACCGACTGGATGCCAGCCTGCTGCCATTCACGTTCGGCGGCACGCACCTCGTCGGCGTAGCGGTCTTCGGCCAGCACGGCGGCAGCCTCGGTGCTGTCCAGGCCCACCCGCGCGGCCAGGTCCAGCAGCACGTCCTTGGCCCCCGGGTTTCTGCCCTCGCCGTGGTAGGCCTGCAGCAGCGCATGTTTCAGTGCCCGTTGCTGCGCAGCACCCTGCAGGCCGGCCCAGTAAATGAGCCGGTGCGCATCGAAGGTGTTCCACACATGGGCCCGTTCGCCGAAGGCAAAGCCGACCGCCGTGCCGCGGTCCCGGATGACACCCCGGTTCTGCGCCAGCTGTGCATCGTTCATGCCGTACTTGGCCTTCAGATAGTCGGCCGCGTCGGCGCCCTCGGCGGCCATCGTGGGGTTCAACTCGAAGGGCTGGAAGTGGATCTCCACCGGGATGTCCGGTCCGATCTTTTCCAGCGCCCGTTCCAGGGAATTCAGGCCCACGGCGCACCAGGGGCAAGCCACGTCGGAAACAAAATCGATGCGCATGAGAGGGTGCCTCAGGAGAACAGGCTCGCAGTTTACGAAGCCTCGCCAGACTCTGCCAGCAACGCGGCTTTGGCGCGCAAGAACTGCTCTGCCGTGGTGGGCTGGATGCCAAAGTGGCGGCATGCCCGGGGTCGTTGATGGGCAGGGTGCGGAACGCCAGTGAATTGAGGTCAATCAGGCGTTCGTAGCGGAACAAAGGCACCCTTGCACGCGTCGGCGATCGACGCGGCATCGCGCAAGTCGCCATGCACCAGCTGCACACCCGGCAGCCGCAGGTGATCTTGCCGCGACGTGGTTCGCACAAACGCGCGCACCGGCTTGTGGGCTGCCGAAAGCTGTTGCACAACTCGTGTGCCCAGCTGCCCGGTGACGCCCACCACCAATACCGGGCGCTTGTCGATCTGCGGTTTGTTGACCATGCGGGTCGCCTGTCTTGGTGCCTCAACGTTGACGAGCAAGCTTGGGGTCCATCAGGTCACGCAGGCCGTCGCCCATCAGGTTCAGGCCCAGCACACTCAGCACGATGGCCACACCGGGGTACACCGCCAGCATCGGGGCCTGGAACATCAGCGTCTGGGCTTCGTTGAGCATGCGGCCCCAGCTGGGCTGTGGTGGCTGCGTGCCCAGGCCCAGGTAGGACAGTGCGGCCTCGGCCAGGATGGCGGTGGCAAAGCTGATGCTGGCCTGCACGATGAGCTGGCTGGCGATGTTGGGCAGCACGTGGTCCCAGGTGATGGCCAGCGGCCCCTTGCCGGCGGCGCGTGCTGCGGTGATGTAGTCACGTGCCCACACCGCGTTGGCGGCGCCGCGTGTGATGCGCGCAAACACCGGGATGTTGAAGATGCCGATGGCCACGATGCTCATCACCAGCCCCGGCCCGTAGATGGCGGTGAGCATGATGGCGCTGAGCAGTGCCGGGAAGGCGAAGGTGAAGTCGCTGGCGCGCATGATCAATTCTTCGACCCAGCCCCGCTTGGCCGACGCCAGGCAGCCCAGCGCCACGCCCACCACCAGGCCAATGCCCACGGCAATGAGGCCCACGACGATGCTGTTCTGGGCGCCCACCAGCAGCTGCGACACGATGTCTCGGCCCAGGCTGTCGGTGCCCAGCCAGTGCAACGCGCTGGGCGGCTGCAGCTTGGCGGGGATGTCGATCTCGGCCACCGGGTAAGGCGTCCACCACAACGACAGCAGCGCGGCTACACCCAACGCCAGCGTGAGCATGGCACCGATCACGAAGCTCTTGTGGCGCATGGCGCGCCAGGACAGGCTGTCGTTCATTCGGCGTTCATGAATGGCGCAGCCGCGGATCGACCACCGCGTACAGCACGTCGACGACAAAGTTCACCACCACCACCACGGCGGCCAGCAGCATGACCACGTCGCGCACCACGATGAGGTCGCGGTTGCTGATGGCCTGGAACACCAGACGCCCCACACCCGGCAGCACAAACACGTTTTCGACCACGATGGTGCCGGTGATGAGGTTGGCAAACTGCAGGCCCGCCACCGTCAGCACCGGGATCATGGCGTTGCGCAACACATGGCCCCACAGCGCCTGGCGGCGCGACAGGCCCTTGGCGCGCGCGGTGCGCACGAAGTCCTCGCGCATCACGTCCAGCACTGCAGATCGGGTCACACGCGCCAGGATGGCGGCCTGCACCAGCGCCAGCGCAACCGACGGCAGGATCAGCGCCTGCAGGCCTTCCCACAAGCCGCCGCCGTCGTCTTCGGTCCAGCCCGGAAAGCCGCCCGCGCTGACCCATTGCAACTGCACCGCAAACAGCATGATGAGCAGAATCGCAAACCAGAAATTGGGGATCGCGATGCCCAGCTGGCTGGCCGCCATCATGCCCACATCGCCGACGCGGTTGTGGCGCGACGCGGCGTACAGACCCAGGCCCAGCGCCAGCACCACCGTCAGCACCATCGCCATCAGCGCCAGCGGCACCGTGACCTGCAGGCGCTGCGCGATGAGCTCGGCGGTGGGCGTGTCGTAGCTGATGCTCTGCGCCGTGCGGCCCTGCAGCAGGCCGCCCACCCAGTCGGTGTAGCGCGTCAGCGCGGGGCGGTCCAGGCCCAGCTTGGCGTTCAGCGCAGCCAGCGATTCGGCCGTGGCGGTGTCACCCAGGATGATTTCGGCCGCATTGCCGGGCAGCAGCTCGAGCACGGCGAACACCAGCAGCGATGCCACGGCCAGCGTGGCCAGCAGCGTGGCCACGCGTTTGAAGAGGAAAGGGCCCATCGACGACATACAGAGAAATATGATGCCTCAAGCTTGAGCTTGATCCTGCACGTGATCTTGAACGTGATCCTGCACGTGATCCTGCACGTCTGGGCTTGACCGTCAGCCCGAACCCGAACCTGTTGGAGCCCCGCCATGAACCACCCGATGCTTTTCGACACCACCCAGGTCTTCATCGGCGGTGTCTGGCGTGCCGCCGATGCAGGCCAGCAACTGCCGCTGCACAACCCCAGCGACGGCAGCCTGCTGGCGCACATCGCGCGCGGCCAGGCGGCCGACGTGGACGCGGCGGTCGCAGCCGCGCAAGCCGCGCTCGATGGCCCCTGGGGCCAGCTCACGGCCACCGAACGCGGCCGGCTGTTGATGAAGATGAGCGCGGCGGTGCTGATGCAGGCCGACGAACTGGCGCGCCTGGAAGCGCTGGATGTGGGCAAGCCGCTGAAGCAGGGCCGAGCCGATGCCCTGGCCTTGTCACGCTACCTGGAGTTCTATGGCGGTGCGGCGGACAAGGTGCTGGGCGAGACCATCCCCTTCATCAATGGCTACACCGCGCTGACGCTGCGTGAACCGCATGGCGTGACGGGCCACATCGTGCCCTGGAACTATCCCATGCAGATCATCGGCCGCAGCGTCGGTGCGGCGCTGGCCATGGGCAATGCCTGCGTGCTGAAACCGGCCGAAGAAGCCTGTCTGACGGCACTGGCCTTTGCGCACATCGCGCAGCAGGCGGGGCTGCCGGCCGGCGCCCTGAATGTGGTGCCGGGCCTGGGTGAAGAAGCCGGCGCAGCCTTGGCTTCGCACCCTGGTGTGCGCCATATCTCTTTCACCGGCTCGGTGATGGTGGGCGGCCTGATTCAGGCGGCAGCGGCCAAAAACGCCGTGCCCGTGACGCTGGAACTGGGCGGCAAGAGCCCGCAGCTGGTGTTTGACGACGCGGACCTGGACGCCGCGCTGCCCTTCCTGGTCAACGCCGGCATCCAGAACGCGGGCCAGACCTGTTCCGCTGCGTCGCGCATCCTGGTGCAGCGCGGCGTGATGGACGTCGTGGTGCAACGCATGGCCGAGCGTTACCGGGCCTTGCGCGTGGGGCCGGCCATGGAGGACCCTGATGTGGGCCCGCTGATCAGCCGGCGCCAGCAAGACGTGGTGCAAGGGTATCTGTCGTTGATTCGTGACGAAGGCGGCCGCGACGCAGGGCAGACCAGCACCTTGCGCATCGTGGCGCAGGCGCCGCTGCCGGCGGGTTTGCCGGCTGGCGGCTGTTACGTGGCGCCCACGCTGGTGGCCGGCGTGAGTGCCACGCACCGCATCGCGCAGGAAGAGATCTTCGGCCCGGTGCAGGCGGTGATTGCCTTCGACGACGAGGCCGATGCGCTGCGCATTGCCAACGGCACCCCTTTCGGCCTGGTGGCCGGCGTGTGGACCAAGGACGGCAGCCGTGCGCTGCGCCTGGCGCGCAAACTTCAATGTGGGCAGGTGTTCATCAACAACTATGGCGCGGGCGGGGGCATCGAGCTGCCCTTCGGCGGCGTCAAACACTCGGGCCATGGGCGCGAAAAGGGCTTCGAGGCGCTGTACGGTTTTTCGACGCTGAAGACGGTGGCCATCAAGCACGATTGATTGCAGGCGAGTGATTGCAAGCGATTGATTGCACGATTGATGGCATGCTGCAGCTGTCATACACTGTCAGACAAGTTTGAAGGAGAGTCGACATGCGCGTCAACGCCCGCCTCGACGAAACCACGCAGCAGCAACTGGAATACCTGACGCAAGCCACCGGCCACAGCGTGAGCCATGTCGTGCGCGAAAGCGTGGCGCAGTATTACGCGCAGATGCGCCGGCAGCGTGCGCCCAGCCGCTTTCTGGCCATGGCGGGCAAAGGCGACAGCGGACGCCGCGATGTCGCTTCCAACGTCAAGGCCCAGCTGAGCGAGATCCTGGAGCGCAAGCATGGGCTCAAGCCGCTGTTTGCCGACGAGAAGCCTGCGCCGCGCGGGCGCAAGCCAACTGTTGCTGAATGATCGCGGTCGACACGGGCTACTTCTACGCATTGACCGACCGGCGCGACGACTGGCACCAGCGGGCTTTGGCCTGTGCCAGGCGCCTGGACGGCGAACCCATGGTCACGACCTGGCCCGTGCTCACCGAAGCCTGCCACTTGCTGGCGGGTCGTCTGGGCCCCGGCTTTGCCACTGAACTGCTCGGTGACGTGATCGATGGAGGCATCGACGTCTGGAGCCCTCCGCCTGAAGCGCTGGCCCGCCTGCCGGCGCTCATGCACAAGTACGCCACCTTGCCCATGGACCTGGCCGACGCCAGCCTGGTGCTGCTGGCCGAACACCTGGGCCACGGCCGTATCCTCACCACCGACGAACGCGACTTCGGCGCCTACCGCTGGAAGAGCCGCAAACCTTTCAAGAACGTGCTGCAGGAGACAAGATGAACAGCCCCCAACGTGAAGGCCGTTTGCAAGGCAAGGTGGCCATCGTCACCGGAGGCGGCTCGGGCTTTGGCGCCGGCATCTGCGCCAAGTTTGTTGCCGAGGGCGCCCAGGTGGTGGTGGCCGACCTCAATCTGCAAGCCGCACTGGACGTGGCCGCCAGCCTGGGGCCTGCTGCCCGCGGCGTGCGCGTGGACGTGGCACAGGCCGCTGACGTGCGCTTGATGATGGAAGCGGCCGAACTGCACTTCGGCCGCATCGACATCCTGGTCAACAACGCTGGCGTCACGCACCTGCCGCAGCCACTGGAAGAGGTGGGCGAAGAAGACTTCGACCGCATCGTGGCCGTCAACATGAAAGCCATCTACCTGGCCATGCGCGAGGTGGTGCCGCGCATGAAGGGCAACGCGCCGGGCCGTCAGGGCATCCGCGGTGTCGTGCTGAACATGGCCAGCACCGCGGGTGTCAGCCCGCGCCCACGATTGTCTTGGTACAACGCCAGCAAGGGCTGGGTGATCACCGCCACGCGCGCCAACGCGGTGGAACTGGCGCCCAGCGGCATCCGGGTGGTGGCGCTCAACCCGGTGGCCGGCGAAACGCCGCTGCTCAAGAGCTTCATGGGTCAGGACACGCCCGAGATGCGCGCCAAGTTTTTGTCCACCATCCCCATCGGCCGCTTTTCCACGCCAGAAGACCTGGGCAACGCCGCTTGTTTTTTGTGCAGCGACGAGGCCAGCATGATCACGGGCGTGTGCATGGAGGTCGACGGCGGTCGGTGTATTTGACCCACCCCCGCAGCGGCTGCGCCGCTTGCCCTGAAGGGGGCAACGCCAGCGGCCCGGCGAAGCCGGTTCCGCAGCGTTCACTTGATCGGGTCGACGGACGTTCTGCCCGGCTCAGCTGATCTTGTACGTCTGCAGGTGAATGCTGGTCTCGGTGGCGCCGATACCCTTGATCAGCCGCACCCGCTCCAACACCTCGGCCAGCTCGGCCAGGTTGGCGGCGCGCACTTCGGCCAGCAGGTCCCAGCGCCCGTTGGTGTCGTGCAGCGCTGCCACGCCGGGTTCGCCCAGCAGCGTGCCGATGACGGCGCGGGTCTGGTTGCCTTCGATCGTGATGCTCATCCAGGCGGTGATGCGCTGGGTCTGAACGTCGGGCCGCAGCAGCACGGTGTAACCCACCAGCACACCGTCGTCCTCCAGCTTGCGTATGCGGTTGCTGACGGTGCCGCGTGACACACCCAGCTTGTGCGCCAGGGTAGCGACGCTGGCGCGGGCGTCCTGGCGCAACAGGCCGATCAATTGCAGGTCGGTCGAGTCCATCGACCGATTCTGCCATTTTGGCAATCTGACCTGCCATAACGGCAGAAAGTTGACGAATACAAGGCAGGATTGAAGCTTCTCTCTGCCAGGGGCCTTCGGAACAATCTTGTCAATCGATCAGGAAGCCCGTCATGACCACCTTGCTCACCACCCACGACATCGCCCGCATCGTGTCCGCTCACGGCCTGCCGCAGGTGCTGCGCCGCCTGGAAGCCGCCATTAACGCCGACTTTCGCCGCTGGGCCGAGTTCGACAAGGTGGCCCGTGTGGCCAGCCATTCCAGAACCGGCGTCATCGAACTGATGCCCGTGGCCGACGCGCAGCAGTACAGCTTCAAGTACGTCAACGGCCACCCCGGCAACGGTCTGCAGGGTTTGCCCACGGTGATGGCCTTTGGCGTGCTGGCCGACGTGGCCACCGGACAGCCCACGCTGCTGAGCGAACTGACCATCACCACCGCGATGCGCACCGCTGCCACGTCGGTGATGGCCGCGCGCGCGCTGATGAAAAAGAGCATTCGCCCCAACGCGCTGCATGGCGCAGGCACGATGGCGCTCATCGGCAATGGCGCGCAGAGCGAGTTTCAGGCCCTGGCCTTCCACCACTTGCTGGGCATCAACAAGCTGCGTCTGTTCGACACCGACCCTGCCGCCACTGCCAAGCTGGTGCGCCACCTGGCCCAGTTGCCAGGGCTTGACGTGCAAGTGTGTGCCAACACCCGCGAAGCAGTGCGTGGTTCCGACATCGTCACCACCGTCACCGCCGACAAGCGCAACGCCGTCATCATCGACGCCGACATGCTGTCTGCGGGCATGCACCTGAACGCCGTGGGTGGCGATTGCCCGGGCAAGACCGAGCTCGATGCCCAGGTGCTGCGCTCAAGCCGTGTGTTTGTCGAATACGAACCGCAGACCCGCATCGAAGGCGAATTGCAGCAGATGCCGGCCGACTTTGCCGTCACCGAGCTGTGGCGCGTGCTCGAGGGTCTGGACCCGGGACGGCGCAGCGACGCCGAGGTCACGCTCTTCGATTCAGTGGGCTTTGCGCTTGAAGACTTCTCCGCGCTGCGACTGATGGCCGAACTGGCGCAGGGGCTGGGGCTGGGGCAGCGTGTGGACCTGATTCCCAGCATGGCCGATCCAAAGGACTTGTTCTCTCAGCTGTCGCCCGCTGCTGCGCAGCGGCGCGCGGCCTGATTCCGGTCCCGGCCGCGAGAGCGGCTCAGCTTGGCTGGGCCCACAACAAAAAGGCCACCCTGCGGTGGCCCTTTTTTTTGCGCGGCCGCCTGGCGGGCGACCCTGCGCTCAACCCCGTTCGTGGCGGTCGGCAGCGGCAAACAGGTCGGCCGCAAAACGCGGGTCCTGCGCCATCACGTCTTGCGCGTAGATGCGCACGCGGGCAGCTTCGGCCAGGCGGTCGGCCTGCGCACGACGATCAGTGCGGGTTTCGCTGACTGCTTCCAACCAGTTCAGGAAGGCAGCAAAGGCGTTGGCAGCCCAGGCGGCACCGCGCGGCGCGGCAACCTTGGCAGGGATGCTGACGGTCATGGTGGTCATCTCGGTCCTCTCAGAACCGCGAACAGTCGCGGCGATGAAGAGAATGTAAGGGTTACCACCAATGTCTACAATTGAATAATTTGCACGTAAGGTATAAACAAAACCTATTTCAAGAATTCAGGCTCCGCTTCATGAACTTCCGCACGCTCGACCTGAACCTGCTGCGTGTTTTTGACGCCGTGATGGCCGAAGGCAGCCTCACCCGCGCTGCCGGCGGTTTGGCCATGACGCAACCGGCCGTGAGCCACGCACTGCGCAGGCTGCGCGAGGCGGTGGGCAAAGATCTCTTTGTGCGCGTCGCCCATGGTGTGAAACCCACACCGCATGCCGAAGCCCTGTGGCCCCAGGTGCGCGCGGCGCTGGGCGCACTGCGCCAGGCGCTGGCGCCGGGTGACTTCGACCCCCGGCGCGACGCCGTGCAGCTGCGACTGGCCATGGCCGACGCCACCGCCGCCATGCTGGCGCCGGCGCTGGTGGCGCACATCGAACGAGAGCAGGCGCTGGTCAACCTGCGGGTCTTGCCACTGACCACGCGTGACCCGCGCCGGCTGGTGGAAAGCGGCGATGCCGAACTGGCGGTGGGCTTTTTCCCCGAACTGGTGACCACCATCGTGGCGCAGGGTCAGGACAGCCACCTGCACCACGCGCGCCTGTACGAGTCACGCTACGTGTGCGTGATGCGCAAACAGAATCCGATGGCCGGGCGTGCGCTCACATTGGACGATTACTGCGACGCCCATCATCTGCTGGTCAGCTTTTCGGGCCGGCCGCACGGATATGTCGACCAGGCGCTGGCCGCGCTGGGCCGCCAGCGGCGCGTGGTGCTGACGGTCAACCAGTTTTTCACCGCCGGCCGGGTGGTGGCGCGGTCCAACCTGCTGACAGTGCTGCCGGAGGGCTTTGTCGAAGCCACCGGCTACGCCGATGAACTGGTCGTCCGCGAACTGCCGATGGCGCTGCAGCCGGTGCACGTGGAGATGATCTGGCACCTGCGCCACGACGGCGACCCCGCCCACCGCTGGCTGCGCGGGCTGCTGCAAGAGGCCGCAGCCCGCGGCAGCAACCTGGCCCGGTGATCGCTGGGTTGACGCCTCAGCCCTTGCGCGTGACGCCGCGCGCTCAGATCACGGACGCCATGGCCGCAGCCGTGCGCTGCACATTGCCCGTGTTCAACCCGGCCACGCAGATGCGGCCCGACCGCACCAGGTAGACGCCGAATTCCTCGCGCAGCCGGTCGACCTGTTCGCCCGACAGCCCGGTGTAGCTGAACATGCCACGCTGGCTCAGGAAGTAGCCGAAGTCGCGTCCGGGCTTCAGCGCCGACAGCACGCCGTGCAGGCTGTGGCGCATGGCCAGGATGCGCTCGCGCATGGCGGCCACGTCGGCTTCCCAGCTGGCGCGCAGCGCCGGGTCGGTGAGCACGCGGCTCACCACGCCGGCGGCGTGGATGGCGGGGCTGGAATAGTTGCGGCGCACGGTGGCCTTCATCTGGCCCAGCACCAGCTCGGCCTCGGCCGCGTCGGCGCAGACCACGCTCAAGGCGCCGGCCCGTTCGCCGTAGACGCTCATGCTCTTGCTGAAGCTGTTGGCAATGAAGAAGCTCAGGCCGGCCGAAGCCAATGCGCGCACCGCGAAGGCGTCCTCCGGGATGCCGTCGCCATAACCCTGGTAGGCCAGGTCCAGGTAGGGCAGCAACTCGCGGCGCTTCAGCACGGGAATCAGCTGGGCCCACTGCTCGTGCGTGAGGTCCACGCCGGTGGGGTTGTGGCAGCAGGCGTGCAGCAGCACCACGCTGCGTGCGGGCAGGGCCTGCAGCGCCGCCAGCATGTCGGCAAAACGCACGCCGCCGGTGGCGGGGTCGTAGTAAGGGTACGTGTTCACCTGCACCCCGGCGCCTTCGAACATGGCGCGGTGGTTGTCCCAGGTGGGGTCGCTCACCCACAGCTGGCTGTCGGGCAGCCAGCGTTTGATGAAGTCGGCACCCACCTTGAGGCCGCCGCTGCTGCCCACGGTTTGCAGCGTGGCGATGCGCCCGCTGGTCACGGCTTCGTGGTCGGCGCCGAACAGCAGGTGCTGAACGGCCTGGCGCATGGCCGCCGAGCCTTCGATGGGCAGGTAGGGTTTGGGCAGGTTGTCGGCCAGCATCTGGGCCTCGGCCTGGTGCACGCAGTCCAGCACCGGGATGCGACCGGCGTCGTCGAAGTAGATGCCGATCGACAGGTTGATCTTGTCGGTGCGCGAGTCCTTCTGGAAGGCTTCGTTCAGGCTCAGGATGGGGTCGCCGGCGTAGGGCTCCAGGTGCAAAAAGAAACTCATGCCTTCAACGCCTTTTCGATGTCCTTGCGCAGCGACTCGGGGGTGTCGTTGGGCGCGTAACGCTTGCGCACCTGGCCATCGCGGTCGACCAGGAACTTGGTGAAGTTCCACTTCACACCTTCGGTGCCCAGCAGGCCCGGCGCCTGCGCCTTGAGCCACTGCCACAGCGGGTGGGCTTCAGCACCATTGACGTGCACCTTGGCCATCATCGGAAAACTCACGCCGTAGTTCATCTCGCAGAACGACGCGATCTCATCGTTGGCGGCCGGGTCCTGGCCGCCAAATTCGTTGCTGGGAAAACCCACGATGACCAGACCCTGGTCGCCGTAGTCCTTCCACAGCTGCTCCAGGCCCTTGAACTGCGGCGTGAAACCGCAGGCACTGGCGGTGTTGACGATGAGCAGCACCTTGCCGCGCTGGCTGGACAGGTGGGCGGGCTTGCCGGTGATGGACAAGGCTTCAAAGTCGTAGATGCTGGTGGCGGCCATGGGGATGCAGTGGTTGCGGCGGGCAGGGATCGGGATGTTAGCGCCGCCTGTCGGGCCGCTTGTCGGGCCGCCTGTCGGGCCCGCCTGTCGGGGCCGCCAGTCGGGGCCGCAGCCGTTGACAGCGCCCGTTGCGGCCCGCAGTATCGCGGCCCCATGCCTGCCGTCCACCGCGTCTCTTTGCTTGGCCTGCGCCCCGACGAGCGCCAGGTCGTTGCCTTGTGCCTGAACCCGGACCGCCAGCGGGCGACCCGCTACGAGCTGTCGGCCTTGCTCAACGAAGCCGATGTGCTGATCGCCGACGCCCATGACGCGCCGTCGGTGCAGTTTGTGGTGGCCACCGAGAGGCTCAGCGCCACGCTGTTTGTCGGCTCGGCCCCGCCGCCTGGCGCGGTGGCGTTCATGTCCAGGCCCATCGACACCGACGGCCTGCTCAGTGAGCTGGACTTTCTGGTCGCGGCGTCACGTGGCCTGGTGGCGTCACGTCTGCAGGCGGTTGCGGCTTCGAAGTGGAAGGGCGACGAGCGCCGCAGCCAGGTGGCACGGGCGGCTGCACAAACGGCATCTGCCGCAGCGCCCCAGGCCCCGGCGCCGACGGCGCTGCTGGTGGACGACAGCGAGGTTGCCTTGCGCCACATCGAAACCCGACTGCAGCGCTGGGGCTTGGTGACGGACCACGCCTTGAACAGCGGCCGCGCCATCCAACTGCTGGCGCATCGCCACTACGACTTTGTTTTCCTGGACGTGGAACTGGGCGCCACCAGCCACCTGGACGGCATGGCGCTGTGCCAGCACATCAAACGCCAGCAGCACCGCGCACCCATCGCGTCGGCGGTGTTCCTGGTGTCGGCACACGCCACCGAAATGGACCGGGTGCGTGGCAACCTGGCCGGCTGCGACGCCTACCTGAGCAAACCATTGGACGAAGGGGTGTTGCAGCGGCTGCTGATGCGGCACGGGCTGAAGGCGCAGGGCCCGGCCCTGGCCGACGACGCAGCGCCAGCCGGATCGGCCCACGCGCAGCCCAGCAGCACGCCGCAGACGGGCTGAACGCCAGAAGATCGGCGCTACCCGCTGACCGGTCGATCAGGCCCGGCGCAGCCCGAGCCACACCACGGTGGCCACCACCAGCAATCCACCCGCCACCTGCATGGGGGCAATGGTCTGCCCCAGCACGGCCCAGGCCAGCACCAGGGCAAAGATGGGCTCGACATTCATGATCGCGGAATTGCCCACCACGCCCAGGCGCGGCAGCACCGTGAACATGATGGTGAAAGCGGTGCCGTACAAAAAAGTCAGCGCCAGCAGGCCCCACCAGCCGGGCGCCGCCTGCGGCAGGGCAAAACCGCCCTGCGCGGCCACCGCCACCAGGGCCAGCGCGCCCACCATGGCCATGGTGATGGCGGTGCGCAGCCGGCCATCGACATCGGCCGCCTCGTGTTGAGTGATCACCAGCGCCAGCCCGAAGGTGGCCGCCGCCGCCAGCGCAAAGGCCACGCCAGCGCCAATGCGTCCCCACTGGCCGGCCGCGCCCAGGCCGGAAGCTGCGCCCAGCACGTCCAGCGCCAGCGCCAGGCCCAGCAGCATCACCGGCATGGCGCGCAGCACACGCGGCTCGGCGCGGTGGCCGTAGACCACACGGGCCCACAGCGCCGTCCACAGCGGGTAGGTGTTGAAGGCCAGCAGCGCCAGCGCCACCGGCAGGCGCGCCACGGCCGAGTACAGGCAGAAGCTCTGCACGGCAACCAGCAAGCCGATGGCCGGCAGCGCCTTGCGGTGGCGTGGGCTCAGCGCCAGCGACAAGCCTTGCTGCCACACCAGCGCGCCGACCACGATGGCCGTCACGGCACTGCGGAAGGCCACCGCCGTGGCCACGTCCACGCCATGGTTGAACGCCAGCCGCGCGGCCACATGGTTGGCGCCCATCATCAGCGCGATCAGCAGCAGCGTGGCGAAGGCGGTCAGCGGCAAGGCCTTGGGTGATGGGGCAGCGGAGGGGCCGACCATGGGGTTCCCGGTTCTTCAGGCCCGTGCTGACAAGAGGGTGGCGCCGACGATCAGCGCCCCGCCCACGGCCAGCTGCAGGCTGCCCGTGCCAGCGCCCAGCAGCAAAGCCGACACACTGGCGAACAGCACCTCGCTGATCATGATCACCGCGGTGGCGTTGGCTGGCAGGCGTGCCGCGCCGTATTGCAGCGCCAGGTTGCCCAACAGAAACGCCGCGCCCAGCGCCAGCGAGCCGGCCACCCAGCCGGCGGCCAGCGGCGGTGGCAGCGGCACGCCGCCCTGGGCCGACAGCGCCAACGCCAGCATGCCGGCGACAACTGCACCGCCCAGGAACATCGCCAAGGCCCGGGCCGATTCGGGCCGGTGCGCCTCGCGCCGCAGCAGCACGTTGTTCAGCGCAAAGCTCAAGCCACCCAGCACGCCCAGCCATTCGGGCAGCGTGCGTGGCACCGGCAGCCCGCCCTCGGCCGGCCACAGCACGATGGCCGCACCGGTCAGGGCCAGCGCCACGCGCACGATCGCGGCGGTGGTCAGCGGTTCGTGCAGCAGCCAGCGCGCCAGCAGCACCGCCCACAGCGGCATCAAGTAAAAGAGCAGCACCACACGCACCACGTCGCCGATGGTCACGGCCCAGTTGAAGGTGGCGTTGGTGGTGCCCGCAGCGGCCACCAGCAACCACAGCGAACGTGTGTGCCACAGCGCGGCCCAGGCACCCGGCCGCCACAGCGTGATGGCCACCACGGCCAGCGTGTAGATCAGTGCGGTGGCCCACAAGGGGTGCAGACCAGCGGCTTCCAGCTGCCGGAAGGGCCACCACGAAACGCCCCAGGTGAAGGCATTGAAGGTCAGTGCCAGGGCCGGCAGCCACACGCTGCTGGTCTTGTTGGTCATGTGCGGTGACTCAGTGCCCGTCCGAACGGGCGATGACCAGCAGCCGCTCCACTTCGTCGCGGTGTTTGATGGTGTTGCTGATGTACCAGCGGCGGATGAGCTCCATGATGCCCGCCACCATCAAGCCGAAGATCGCGATCGCCGTGAACGCCGAGAAGCCGAACTTCACCATCCCGGCGTAAAAGGCGCCCAGTCCCAGGATGCAGGCCTGTTCGTTGAAGTTCTGTACCGCGATGGACCGGCCTGCACCCATCAGGTTGTGTCCCCGGTGCTGCAGCAGCGCGTTCATGGGCACGATGAGAAAACCGCACAGCGTGCCCAGAACAATGAGAAAGGGCGCAGCCACCCAGACATTGGTGATGACGTTCAGACCGATCATCAAGAAGCCGACCACGATGCCCATGGGCAGCACCCGCGTGGCCTTGTCCAGGCGCATGGTCATCGACGCCAGCACGGCGCCCAGCACCGAGCCCACGATGACCACGCCGGCCAGGTTGGACGCCTGCGTCGTGCCATAACCCAGCGCGGCGGCGGCCCAGGCAAAGACGATCAGGCGCAGGTTGCCGAAGATGCCCCACAACAGCGTGGTGGTGGCCAGGGTGATCTGGCCCAGCTTGTCGTTCCACAGCCGCGTGTTGCAGCGGGCGAAGTCGCGCACCATGTCCGGCAGGCCTCCGGTCATGGGCTGCAGCGGTGCGGCCGTGCGCGGGATCTTCAGGTTGAACACGGCAGCGATCACATAGATGAACACGATGACCGAGATCGCGGCTTCGGGCGCGGTCTCGATGCCGGAGCTGAAACCAGGCAGATCGATGCCCAGCAGCATCGGCGACAACTTCGGCCCCACCAGCTGCCCGCCCAGCAGGATGCCCAGGATGATGGAACCCACCGTCAGGCCTTCGATCCAGCCATTGCCCTTGACCAGTTGCGAAGCCGGCAGCAGTTCGGTCAGGATGCCGTACTTGGCGGGTGAATAGGCCGCTGCACCCAGGCCCACCACCGCATAGGCCAGCAGGGGGTGGCTGCCGAACAGCATCATCAGGCAGCCCACGACCTTGATCGTGTTCGACATGAACATGACCTTGCCCTTGGGGATGGAGTCGGCAAAGGCGCCCACGAAGGGCGCCAGCACGACATAGAACAACGCAAACATGGGCGCCAGTGCCGGCGTCTGCCAGGCCGGCGCCTGGCTCATGCGCAAGAGTTCAACAGCAGCCACCAGCAGAGCGTTGTCCGCCAGCGAGCTGAAGAACTGCGCCGACATGATGGTCGAGAAACCTTTTTTCATCGTGTCGCGCGCGGCGCCGCAGCGGTCCTTGAGTGTCCGCTGCCTTGTCTCCGTATCTGGGGCGGGCGGGTTATAGCATGCGACCCTGAGTGCCCCTTGTCCTGTGGGTGCCGGAGTTCAAACCATGCCGCGGCCCATCGAAGCCCTGATCCACACCGCCGCACTGGCGCACAACTTTGCCCGGGCGCGGGCCATGGCTGGCGACGCCAGGGTGTGGGCCGTGGTCAAGGCCAACGCCTACGGCCACGGCATCGAGCGCGTTTTCGAAGGGCTGCGTGGTGCCGACGGCTTTGCGCTACTGGACCTGGCCGAAGCCGAACGCGTGCGCGCCTTGGGCTGGCGCGGCCCCATCCTGCTGCTGGAAGGCTGCTTCGATGCGCGTGACCTGGAACTGTGCAGCCGCCTGAACTTGTGGCACGCCGTGCACAACGACGAACAGATCAACTGGCTGGCGGCGCACAAGACCCAACAGCCGCACCGTGTGTTCCTGAAGATGAACAGCGGCATGAACCGCCTGGGCTTCAGGCCGGCTGCCTTCCGCGGTGCGTACACCCGCCTGAACGCGCTGCCCCAGGTGAACGAGGTGTCGCTGATGACGCACTTCTCGGACGCCGACGGCCCGCGTGGTGTGGCCCACCAGGTGGCGGCCTTTGATGAGGCCACGGGCGACCTGACGGGCGAACGCAGCTTGTCCAACAGCGCGGCCGTGCTGCGGCATGGCTTGAAGAACGATTGGGTCCGGGCCGGGATCGTGTGTTACGGCAGCGCGCCCGACTACCCTGAACACGACATCGTGCACTGGAACCTGCAGCCGACCATGACCTTGCGATCGAAGCTGATCGCCACACAGACGCTGCAGCCCGGCGACAGTGTGGGCTACGGCAGCAGCTACACCGCCAGCGCGGCGCAACGCATCGGCATCGTCGCCTGCGGCTACGCCGACGGCTACCCGCGCCACTGCCCCAGTGGCACACCCGTGCTGGTGGACGGCGTGCGGAGCACGACCGTGGGCCGGGTGTCGATGGACATGCTGGCAGTGGACCTTGCGGCGCTGCCCACGGCCGGCCCTGGCAGCGAGGTCACGCTGTGGGGTCGCGGGCCGGGCGACACCATCCTTTCGATCGATGAGGTGGCGCGTTCGGCCGCTACCATCGGCTACGAGCTGATGTGTGCACTGGCACCGCGGGTGCCGGCGCACACCAGTGAATGACACCAACCACATCCAAGCAGAAAGCACTGCCACCATGGGCATCATCGGAACCATCGTCGTCGGTCTCATCGTGGGCGCGATTGCACGTTTTGTCATGCCGGGCGACCAGAAGATGGGCTGTATCCTGACCTGCCTGCTGGGCATCGGCGGCTCGGTGGCTGCCGGCTTCGTCGGCCAGGCCCTGGGCTGGTACCAGGCCGGGCAGGGCGCCGGCTGGATCGCGTCCGTGCTGGGCGCCGTGGTGCTGCTGTTCGTGGTGGGCAAGCTGCGCGGCGGGTCATCGTCGTGATGGCAGCGTCGAGATGCAAGCGTCGTGATGCAGGCGTCGTGAAGGCAGCGTCGTGACGTCACCGTGCTGAAGCCCGCACCCTGATGCCACCCCAGATCGACCCGGCCGAGGTCGAATTCACCGCCATCCGCGCCCAGGGCGCGGGGGGCCAGAACGTCAACAAGGTGTCGAGCGCGGCGCATCTGCGCTTCGACATTCCGGCTTCCACGCTGCCCGACGAAATCAAGGCGCGCCTGATGTCGCTGGCCGACCAGCGCATCACCGAAGAGGGTGTGGTGGTGATCAAGGCGCAGACACACCGCAGCCTGCCGCGCAACCAGGCCGATGCACTGGCGCGGCTGCAGGCGTTGGTGGACGATGTGGCGCAGCCCGAAGCGCAGCGCAAGGCCACGCGCCCCACCCGTGCGTCCAAGCGGCGGCGGCTGGAAGGCAAGGCACGCCGCGGCGCCATCAAGGCCGGACGGCAACGCGTGGGGGATTGAGCCTGCGGCTGGCTGTGACGGCCGCGGGAGGGAAACACTTCGCGCCGCTGGATGTCGATTCGTCGCAAGCCGGGTGCGGCGCGCGGCCCGACTCAGAAGAATGCGCACCACCCCAGCCCAGGAGTTCTGCCATGAAGCCCAGCATCTTTGTTCTGTTTGCCACCGCGCTGCTGCTATCCGCTGCCGCGCAGGCACAAGACTGCGCCACCGTCGAAGTGCACAACGTGCGCCCGCAACAGGGCCAGTTGATGCTGGCCGCCTATGGCGACGCCGAAACCTTCGGCAAGAAGCCCATCAAGATGCTGCGCGTGGCTGCCGGTGAAGCCACCATGAGCGTGCAGTTCTGCGGCCTGTCCGGCGCCACCGTGGCGCTGATGCTGTACCAGGACCTGGATGGCGACGGCAAGATGGGCCGCAACGCGGTGGGCATTCCCAGCGAACCGTGGGGCGGCTCGGGCACACCCGGCATGTTCGGCCCCACCTGGGACACCGGCCGGGTGGCGCTGGACGGCCAGCCCATCGTCGTGCACATGTCGCTGTGAGGGGCCACACCGTGCAACGCCGACACTTCTTGCAGACACTGGCCGCTGCTGCGACCACGGCCGCAGTGCCAGCCAGCGCCAAACCCGCACGCGCCGACGACTTCAAGGCCGCCTTCGAAGCGCAGCCGCTGCTGCGCCCCTTCAAGGGCGTGAGCGACAGCACCGGCGACCTGCAGGGTCAGGCCCTGCTGCGCGGCCGCTGGCCGGCCGAACTGCGCGGCCGCTTCTACCGCAACGGCCCGGCGCTGTACGAGCGCGGCGGCGAGCGCTACCACCACTGGTTCGACGGTGACGGCATGGTGCAGCAGTTCACCATCGGCGATGGTGCGGTGACCCATCGCGGGCGCCTGGTGCGCACCACCAAGCTGCGCGCCGAACAGGCCGCCGGCCGCTTCCTGATGAGCGCTTTCGGCACGCAGGTGGACGGCACGCCGCCGGTGGGCGGCCCGGACGCCTTCAACACCGCCAACACCAACGCGCTGGAACATGCCGGCCGCGTGCTGGCGCTGTGGGAAGGTGGCTCGGCCTGGTCGCTGGACCCCAAGGACCTGTCCACCCAGGGCGCCGTCACGTGGGGCAAGGACCTGGCGCAGGTGCCTTTCTCGGCCCACCCCAAGGTGGATGCGTCCGGCCACCTGTGGAACATCGGCACCTTCGGCAAGACGGTAGTGGTGTGGCACATCGACCCCGCCGGGCAACTGGTGAAAGTGCAGCTGGGTGAGTCGCCCTACCCGGGCGGCATGGTGCACGACATGGCCGTCACGCCGCGTTGGATCGTGGTGCCGCTGCCGCCCATCCAGCTGAATTTCAACCGGCCCTTCGGCCCGGGAGGCGACGGTGTCGGCCCGCGACCCTTTGCAATGGATGCCGGGCAGCCGCTGCGGGTGCTGGTGATGGACAAGAACGACATCACGAAGCGGCGCGTCTTCGAGCTGCCGGCGCAGATGGTGTTCCACGTCGGCAACGCCTACGAACGCAGTGATGGCCGCATCGTGCTCAGCTACATCGGCGCACCCGACGCCTGGTTCCTGAACCAGGGCGCGGTGGCGCCGATGCAGGGTCGCCCACAACAGGCCGGTGTGGTGAGCACCGCGCTGGTCACGCTGGACATGGCCAGCGGTCGTGTGCAGCAGCAGGCCTTTGACGGTGAATCCGAGTTCCCGCGCGTGGATCCGCGCCGCGTCGGCCAACGCACGCGCTGGTTGCTGACCGGCGCCGGCTGGGGTGCGCACGCCAGCCGCCACCCGTACGCGCTGCTGCACGGCGTGCAGCTGCTGGACACCGAAACCGGCCGCCAGCGCCGCTACGACTATGGCGAATTCACCGTCGCTGAAGAGCACATCCTGGTGCCCAAGCCCGGCAAGAGCGGTGAGCTGGACGCCTGGCTGCTGGGCACCACCTTCGACGCCCGCCGCCAGGCCACGATGCTGAACCTGCTGGACGCGGCGCGCATCGAAGACGGGCCGCTGGCGCAGGCGGTGCTGCCCTACCTGCTGCCGCTGGGCTTTCACGGCAACTTCACGGCGGCCTGAGCCCGACTGAGGAGACAGGCCCCGGCGCACGACAATCCGCCATGGCCAAGACGATCTACACCTGCCGCGAATGCGGCGGCACGAATGCCAAGTGGCTGGGCCAGTGCCCGCACTGCAAAGCCTGGAACACGCTGGAAGAAACGGTGGCCGAAGCGGCGGGGCCGGCCACGCGCAACACACGTTTCCAGGCGCTGGCGCGCAGCCAGCCGGTGGCCACGCTGTCGGAAATCGACGCCGCCGAAGTCGCGCGCACGCCCACCGGCCAGGAAGAGCTGGACCGCGTGCTGGGCGGTGGCATCGTCGAAGGTGCGGTGGTGCTGATCGGTGGCGACCCCGGCATCGGCAAGAGCACGCTGCTGCTGCAGGCCGTGGACGCGCTGTCGTCACAGATGAAGGTGCTGTACGTCACCGGCGAAGAAAGCGGGGCGCAGATCGCACTGCGTTCGCGCCGGCTGGGCCTGGCGGGCAAGGCGGTGCGGGTGCTGGCCGAGATCAACCTCGAGAAGATCATGCATGCCATCGAAGCCGAAGACCCGGCCTTCTGTGTCATCGATTCGATCCAGACCGTCTACTCCGACCAGCTGACGTCCGCCCCCGGCAGCGTGGCCCAGGTGCGCGACTGCGCGGCGCAGCTCACGCGGCTGGCCAAGACACGCGGCTGCACCGTGGTGCTGGTGGGCCACGTCACCAAGGAAGGTGCCCTGGCCGGCCCGCGAGTGCTGGAGCACATCGTGGACACGGTGCTGTACTTCGAAGGCGACACGCACAGCAGCTTCCGCCTGGTGCGGGCCATCAAGAACCGCTTCGGCGCCGTCAACGAGATCGGCGTGTTCGCGATGACGGAGAAGGGGCTCAAAGGAGTCTCCAACCCCAGCGCCATCTTCCTGTCCACCCACGGTGAACCGGTGCCCGGCACCTGCGTGCTGGTGACGCTGGAAGGCACACGGCCGATGCTGGTGGAAATCCAGGCCCTGGTGGACAGCGGTGGACCGAGCCCGCGGCGCCTGAGCGTGGGCCTGGACCGCGACCGCCTGGCGATGCTGCTGGCCGTGCTGCACCGCCACGCCGGCGTGAGCTGCATGGACCAGGACGTGTTCGTCAACGCCGTGGGCGGGGTGCGTGTCGGCGAACCGGCGGCCGACCTGGCGGTGCTGCTGGCCATCCAGGGCAGCCTGCGTGGCAAACCGCTGCCGCGTGGTTTTGTGGCCTTTGGTGAAGTGGGTCTGGCCGGTGAAGTGCGCCCCGCACCGCGGGGGCAGGAAAGGCTGAAAGAAGCCGCCAAGCTGGGCTTCAGCGTGGCCGTCGTGCCCAAGGCCAACGCACCCAAGAAGGCCATCGAAGGCCTCACCATCCATGCGGTTGACCGCATCGAGCAGGCCATCGAGGTGGTGCGCGGACTGTAGTCTGCGCTCGTGCTGCGGCGCTTGTGCTGCCGCGCTTGTGCTGCGGCGCTTGTGCTGCTGCGCTCGTACTGCGGCGCTCGTGCCGCTGCGCACGTACTGCTACGGTCTGCGACAGGGCCCTTGTCATTGCACCGGACTGGCCCCACGTTCAGGACTGGCTCGTTACCTGGGAGGCCTGCGATGTTGAAACGACTGGCGCTGTTGTGGACCGTGGTTCGAGGCGACGCGCGCCTGCTGTGGCTGGCGCTGAAGCA
>JBBRCN010000069.1:0-22773 GCA_038204775.1 Burkholderiales bacterium
GCCCAAGAAGGTGAGGTAACGCGCCGCCCCCCTCATCCGCCCCCCCCCCCGGGGCCGGGGTAGCGCCCGCGCCCGCTGGTTCAGGTCCAAGGTCTGCCAGGCCCCAGGTCTGCCAGGCCCCAGGCCGGTACAGCGCGGCGGAAGAACCCAACAGGGGAATAGACGATGAGATTCATGAAGCAGTTGATGGGCACGTGGGCCTTGCCGGCCGCCGCGCTGGTGCTGGCGTTGGCCGGCTGCGGTGGCGGCGGCGGTGGTTCGGGCAGCGCGCCTTTTGGTAGCGGGAGTGGTGCTGGCACGGGCACGGGCACGGGCACGGGTGGCGGCACCACTGTTGTCGCACCCAGCGCAACCGATCTGGTGCTGGTGCTGAGCGCCAATTCCGTGTCCAACACAGGCAGTGAAACGGTGGTGGCCACCGCCACGGCCATCGATGGCAACCGCAACACCATTGCGGGTGTGCCGGTCGTGGTCAGCGTCAACAGCAACGCAGTGGCCACGCCCAAGACGGCGGTGACCGACACCGCCGGCCGCCTGGACGCCACCATCGGCATCGGCGCCGACCGCAGCGCGCGTACCGTCACCGTCACCGCCACCTCCGGGTCCATCAGCAAGACGGCGCTGTTGACCGTGCAGGACGCCGGCGGCGCCATCGGCGGCACGCCCCCGTCTGACCTGCTGCTGAACCTGACCGCGGCCACCATCGCCAACAACGGCACCCAGACCGTCACCGCCAACGTCACCGCATTGGATGCCAAGCGCAACGTGCTGCCTGGCGTGGTGGTGGCTGTCAGCGTCAACCAGGGTGCCACGGTGGCGCCTGCGGGCACGGCCACCAATACCGCGGGCGTGCTTTCGGCTGCGATAGGAACCGGGGGCAACAGCACCAACCGCATCATCACCGTCACGGCCGTTGCAGGCGCCTTGACGCGCACCGCGCAGTTGCAGGTGGTGGACGCGCCCAGCACCGCAGCACCCGTCGCGGCCGATCTCAGCCTGAGCCTGTCGTCCAGTTCGCTCAGCAACAACGGCAGCAGCACCATCGTGGCCACCGCCGTTGCAGTGGACAGCAAGCGCAATGCACTGGCAGGCATCCCGGTCACCTACAGCGTGGACAGCAGTGCGGTGGCTATCGTCAGCGGCCCGGCCACCAACACCAGCGGCGCCGTGACTGCGAACATCGGCGTCGGCGCCGACCGCAGCAACCGCGTGGTGACGGTCACCGCTTCCAGCGGCACGCTCACCCGGTCGGCTTCGTTTGTCGTTACTGGCGCAGCGCTGACGGCCTCGTTCGCGCCTTTGGTCGACGCGGGCACCACCAACAACCAGATCGAGTTCCGGCTCGTCGATGCCAACAGCGCACCGATGGCGGGGCAGACTGTCAACGTGTCGGCGCCGGGCCTGGTAGCCGCATCGGGCACCACGGACTTGAACGGCAAGTACACCTACAGCTACAACGCCCCTGCCGCGGCCGCCAATCTGACCTTCACGGCCACGGCGGCTGGCGATTCGCGCAGTGTCGCGGTAGGCGTTCAAACAGGCGGTGCGGTGCCCGCAGCCAGCGAGCTGCCGCGTTCGGCATCGCTGACCCCGACGCCCAGCGTTGTGACGGTCAATGCAGTAGGCAACAACAGCAACCAGGTTGAACTGCGCGCTCTCTTCCTGGGCGCCAACAACCAGCCCGTGAAGAACGTACGGGCACGCTTCGACCTGGCGGGCAACGCCAACAACAGTGACGGCGTCGTCTCATGGCTGGGAGGTGCTTACGCGTACTCCGACTCGACGGGCGTGGCCCGTGCCACGTTCACGCCGGGCCAGCGTTCCAGCCCGACCAACGGCGTCACCGTCCGGGTGTGCTTCGATACGGTGGACTTCCCCGTCAACACCTGCGACGCCAGCAAGCAGGCGAGCGCCACGTTGACCGTGACCTCCGAGGCGCTCTCGGTCAACATCCGCACGAACGAGTTGATCAAGATCGGCGTTGCCACCCTCACCTACATCAAGGAGTACGTGGTGATGGTGGTGGATGCAGCGGGCCAGGCCAAGGCCGATGTGCAGATCACACCGTCGGTTGACCTCAGCAACTCCATCAAGGGTTTCTACGTCTGGGACGGCACGCGCTGGACACGCGCACTCAACCCCGTCACCCGTTGCACCAATGAAGACATCAATCGCAACGGTGTTCTCGAGGCGGGTGAAGACATCAACGGCAACGGCGCACTGGACCCTCGCAAGGCCGACGTGGCCATAAAAATGGTCAACTCGGCGCGCACCGACGCCAACGGTTTGGCCATCGTGCAGATCGAATACGGCAAGAGCTTGGCCAGTTGGGTGAACTACGACATCACCATCACGGCATCCGGTATCTCCGGAACCGAATCACGCGCGCTCTACTCGGGGGAACTGCCCGTAGAAGCCGCCGCACTGACCCGCGAGGACGTGCCACCCGCTTTTGTGGTCAGCCCGTACGGGATCAGCACAAGCTGCGCGAATCCGAACTGAGCCTTCTGTGCGCCTGGCCGTCATCGGCATGCCCGGCTGTGGAAAGTCCACGGTCGGCCGCCACCTTGCACGGCAGCTGGGCTTGCGCTTCGTCGACAGCGACCATGAAATCGAAGCCGCGCTGGGCATGCCCATTCGCGACTTGTTCGAACGCAATGGCGAAGAAGCCTTTCGCGACCTGGAACAGGAAACGATCGAGGCGCTGACCCAGCTGCCTGGCACCTTGCTGGCCACCGGCGGTGGCGCCGTGCTGCGACCCTCCAACCGCGACGCGCTGCACTCGCGCTGCCACGTCATCTACCTGCGCGCCACGCCCGAAGAGCTGTTCAGGCGCTTGCGCCACGACACCCACCGGCCGCTGTTGCAGGTGCAGGACCCGCAGCGCCGCTTGCGTGAGCTGTACCGCGAACGCGACCCGCTGTACAGGCGCACCGCGCATTTTGTGGTGGAAGCAGCGCGGCCTTCGGTATCGGCACTCATCGGCATGGTGCTGATGCAGCTGGAACTGGCGGGCCTGGTGGACCCCAGCACCGTGCCCACTGCGGTAGACCCTTCGCTGCCGAAGGTGCGATAGCTGTTGAAGCTGTGGTCGCGGCGGTGGTTGCAGCCGTAGTTGCAGCATGGCGTGGTCGTGCAGTCAGATCTGTTCGGCAAGCATCCGTCGCTGACCGTGCTGCCCATCACGTCCTCCACGCTGGACGCGCCACTGTTGCGCATCACGGTGCAGCCAGACGCCAGCAACGGCTTGCACGCTGCATCGCAGGTGATGGTGGGCAAGCCCCAATCGGTGCCGCGCAGTCGCCTGGGGCCGGTTCTTGGCCATGTCAGCGACGACACTCTGCTGGCGGTGAACCGCGCTCGGGCGGTGTTTCTGGGTCTGGCCTGACGGGCCATGAAAGCGGTTGCGTTTTCGGCGTGCGCTCTCCTGCGTGCGGGAGCGGGCTGGGCTGGAAGGTGCCGGCCCATCGTTGAACTTGAAAAGCTCCATAAACTGCGTGCATGAGCGCACCCCAGTCCAGCCACGTGGCGATACCTGAAAGCCCTGCCCCGCAGGCGCACAGCAGCCTGCAAGTGCCCGTGCACACCCCTTCAGGCCACTACGACATCCACATCGGTGCCGGCCTGCTGGCCGGTGGTGCACCTTGGCAAGGCCTGCCGGCGTCGCAGCACGGCGTGGTGGTCAGCAACCCCACCGTGCATGCGCTGCACGGCGCAGCGCTGGAACAGGCACTGGCGCCGCACCACTCTCGGGTTAGCAGGGTGCTGCTGCCCGACGGCGAAGCACACAAGACCTGGCAGACGCTGAACCTGGTGTTCGACCACCTGCTGACGCAGGGCTGCGATCGCAAGACCGTGCTGTACGCGCTGGGTGGCGGTGTCGTGGGCGACATGACCGGCTTCGCCGCCGCCACCTACATGCGCGGCGTGCCTTTCGTGCAGGTGCCGACCACGCTGCTGGCGCAAGTGGATTCTTCGGTGGGTGGCAAGACCGCCATCAACCACCCGCTGGGCAAGAACATGGTCGGCGCTTTCCACCAGCCGCAACGTGTGCTGTGCGACCTGGCGACACTGGACACCCTGCCCGACCGCGAGTTGCGCGCCGGCCTGGCCGAAGTCATCAAGTACGGACCGATCGCCGACATGGTGTTCCTGGACTGGATCGAAGACCAGCTCGACGCACTTCTCGCCCGCGACCGCGCGGCGCTGGCGCATGCCGTGCGACGGTCCTGCGAAATCAAGGCCCAGGTCGTTGGCCAGGACGAAAAGGAAACCGGGCTGCGAGCGATCCTGAACTTCGGCCACACCTTCGGCCACGCCATCGAAGCCGGCATGGGCTACGGCCAGTGGCTGCACGGCGAGGCGGTGGCCTGCGGCATGGTGATCGCTGCGGACCTGTCGGCCGAACTGGGGCTCATCGACCGCAGCCTGGCGACGCGACTGCAGCGGCTGATTGAACGCGCCGGCCTGCCGGTGCAAGCGCCGCAGATGCCGATGGCGCAGTGGTTCGAACGCATGGGCGTGGACAAGAAGGCGGCCGATGGCGACATCCGCTATGTGTTGCTCTGCGGCCCGGGACAGGCCCGCATGCAAACGGCGCCAGCCGAAGTGGTCGAACGTCTTGTCCGGCGCCATACCCGCAAAACCGGCGCCGCAGCTCACCCGGCGTGAACCTGGACGCCCTTGCCCCCTGGGCCTGCGACCCGCGCCAGTCGCGCGGCCGCCGCCTGCCCGAAGCGCCAGCCGACACACGCAACGAACACCAGCGTGACCGCGACCGCATCGTGCACAGCACCGCCTTCAGGCGCCTGGTCTACAAGACGCAGGTGTTCATCAACCACGAGGGCGACCTCTTCCGCACCCGGTTGACGCACTCTCTGGAGGTGGCACAACTGGGCCGGTCCATGGCCCGTGTGCTGCGGCTCAACGAAGACCTGGTCGAAGCCATCGCGCTGGCGCATGACCTGGGCCACACCCCTTTCGGCCATGCCGGGCAAGACGCGCTGCAGGCCTGCATGGCCGAGCACGGCGGCTTTGAACACAACCTGCAGAGTCTGCGCGTGGTGGACAGCCTGGAGATGCGCTACGCCAGCTTCGACGGCCTGAACCTCAGCTTCGAAACCCGTGAAGGCATCCTCAAACATTGCTCACGACCCCACGCCCAGCGCTTGCTGGCCGGCGAACCCGACGGTCCAGCCGTGCGCTTTGTGGCGGGTGGGCAGCCCAGCCTGGAAGCGCAGCTGGTGAACCTGGCCGACGAGCTGGCCTACAACTCGCACGACGTGGACGATGGCGTGCGCTCGGGGCTGATCGCTCTGGACCAGTTGCTGGAAGTACCCTTGATCGCCAGCTGGCACGCGCAGGTGCTGGAAGAACACCCCGGGTTGACGGGCAGGCGGGTGCTGCACGAAGTTTTGCGGCGCATGCTGTCTGCGCAGGTGCGCGACTTGTGCAACGCCACTGGGGCGGCGGTGCTCGGTGCACAAGCCCGCTGGCGAGATGAGGGGCAGCCGGGCGCCGAGGGCAGGCACACTGCGTTCGATGTCCGGGCCCTGCGCCGCCAGCCCCCGCTGGCCACCCTGAGCGTCAGTTTGCGCGAGCAGACCACCGCGCTCAAACGATTTCTCTTCCGCGAGCTGTACCGCCACCCGCAGGTCACGCGCATGACGGCGCTGGGTCGCACCGTCGTCGCCGAGCTGTTTGCCGCCTACATGGCGCGGCCTGGCGAGATGTCAAGCGACTTCTCCAGCAGCAGCGACCAGCCGCGCGCCGTGGCCGACTACATCGCCGGCATGACCGACCGCTTTGCGCTGCGCGAACATGAACGGCTCACAGGCCGCCGCCTGTTTGCCCAGGACGCGGCACAGCCCGCCGCGGGCTGATCGACCATGGCCCGACTGCCCCGCCTGGCCCTGGCCGGCCATGCCCATTGGCTGATGCAACTGGGCCACCAGGCCACCACGGCCTTTGTCGATGATGCCGACCGCTTGCAGTACCTGGCCGCCTTGCAGGCGGGCGCGCAGCAACTTGCCGTGCAGGTGCACGCCTATGCACTGTGCGACAGCGCAGTGCACCTGCTGCTGACGCCCCAGCACGGCTCAGCCCTGGGCCGCCTGATGCAGGCCGTGGGGCGGCGTTATGTGAGTGCCCACCATCGCCGTCATGGCGGCAGTGGAACGCTTTGGAACGGCCGCTTCCGCTGCGCCGTGGTTGAACCCGGGGCCACGCTGCTGGACGTTTTGTGCTTCATCGACAGCCAGGGATCCGAAGCCACGCACACAGGGCAAAAGCACCGAGCATCTGGAGAAACTGCAGGATCAGCGGCGCCGCTGTTGACTGACCCGCCCGAGTACTGGGCGCTGGGCAACACACCGTTCGACCGCCAGGCCGCCTGGCGGCAGCGACTGGCCGAGGGCCTGACACCGGCCCACACCCAGGCGCTGCTGAAAGCAGCGCAGGGCAACTGGGCGGTGGGCTCAGATGCGTTCGCGCTGACTGTGGCCCAGGCAGCGGCGCGCCCGGCCGCACCGCGCCTGCGCGGGCGGCCGCGTTTGAAGGCTGACTGAGCGCTCGGCACGCCACGTGCTAGCGCATGTGTCGGCACCGTTCGGCGTGATCTGATATGTCCCCAAATATTTACAGCTCATCACATCGAGTCAATAAATAAAGTCTGACCCCATTAATTCTAGCTTGCCGGTCTTGCTGCACTGCGGTAGTCTGCCGGTCCTTTCGAAGCCCTGCCCCTGAAGGAGCGCGCCATGTTGCCGACCGCCACCCATGACGCTGAAATCGCCAGCCTCACCAGCCAGGGCTTGTACGACCCGGCTCAAGAACATGACGCTTGCGGCGTGGGCTTCGTGGCCCACATCAAGGGCCAGCGGGCGCACAGCATCGTGGAACAGGGCCTGAAAATCCTGGAGAACCTGGACCACCGCGGCGCCGTGGGTGCCGACAAGCTGATGGGCGACGGCGCGGGCATCCTGATCCAGATTCCCGACGAGTTCTACCGCGCCGAGATGGACGCCCAGAACGTGACCCTGCCGCCGCCCGGCGAGTACGGCGTGGGCATGATCTTTTTGCCCAAGGAACACGCTTCGCGCCTGGCCTGCGAGCAAGAACTCGAACGTGCGGTCAAGGCCGAAGGCCAGATGTTGCTGGGCTGGCGCAACGTGCCCGTGGACCGCGAGATGCCCATGTCGCCCACGGTGCGTGCCAAGGAACCGGTCATCCGCCAGATCTTCATCGGCCGCGGCACCGACGTCATCGTGCCCGACGCGCTGGAACGCAAGCTCTACGTCATCCGCAAGACGGCTTCGGCCGCCATTCAGGCGCTCAGGCTCACGCACAGCCGCGAGTACTACGTGCCCAGCATGAGCTGCCGCACCATCATCTACAAGGGCCTGCTGCTGGCCGACCAGGTGGGCGTTTACTACAAGGACTTGCAGGACCCGCGCACGGTGTCGGCCCTGGCTCTGGTGCACCAACGTTTTTCCACCAACACCTTCCCCGAATGGCCACTGGCCCACCCCTACCGCATGGTGGCGCACAACGGCGAGATCAATACGGTCAAGGGCAACTTCAACTGGATGCGCGCCCGTGAAGGCGTGATGAAGAGCCCGGTGCTGGGGGATGACCTGAAAAAGCTCTACCCCATCAGCTTCGAAGGCCAGAGCGACACCGCCACCTTCGACAACGCGCTCGAACTGCTGACCATGAGCGGCTACCCGCTGGCGCACGCGGCCATGATGATGATCCCCGAGGCCTGGGAGAACCACGAACTGATGGACGCACGCCGGCGTGCGTTCTATGAATACCACGCCGCCATGCTGGAGCCGTGGGACGGCCCGGCCGCGATGGTCTTCACCGACGGCAAGCAGATCGGCGCCACGCTGGACCGCAATGGCTTGCGCCCGGCGCGCTACATCGTCACCGACGACGACCTGGTGGTGATGGCCTCCGAGTCCGGCGTGCTGCCGGTGCCCGAAAGCAGGATCGTCAAGAAGTGGCGCCTGCAGCCGGGAAAGATGTTCCTCATCGACCTGGAACAGGGTCGCATCGTTGACGACGAAGAGCTGAAGAACCACTTTGCCAGCGCCCGCCCTTACCGGCAGTGGATCGACAACGTGCGCATCCGGCTGGACTCCATCGATGTGCAGGCCGTGCCCCTGGCGGCAAAGGAATCCTTGCTGGACCGCCAGCAGGCCTTTGGCTACACGCAGGAAGACATCAAGTTCCTGATGGCCCCCATGGCCGCCAACGGCGAAGAAGGCATCGGCAGCATGGGCAACGACAGCCCGCTGGCGGTGCTGTCGGACAAGAACAAGCCGCTGTACAACTACTTCAAGCAGCTTTTTGCGCAGGTGACCAACCCGCCGATCGACCCCATCCGGGAATCGATCGTGATGAGCCTGAACAGCTTCATCGGCCCCAAGCCCAATCTGCTGGACATCAACGCCGTCAACCCGCCGATGCGGCTGGAAGTGACGCAGCCGGTGCTGGACGCCGACGACATGGCGCGCCTGCGCGCCATCGAATCGCGCACCGGTGGCAAGTTCAAGAGCCATGAGCTCGACATCACCTACCCGCTGGCCTGGGGTCGCGAAGGTATCGAAGCCAAGCTGGCCTCGCTGTGCGCCGAGGCGGTTGACGCGCTGAAGAGCGGCCACAACATCCTGATCATCACCGACCGCCCCATGGGCCGCGATCAGGTCGCGATTCCCGCCTTGCTGGCGCTGTCCGCTGTGCACCACCACCTGGTGCGCGAAGGCCTGCGCACAACCGCCGGCCTGGTGGTGGAGACCGGCTCGGCGCGCGAGGTCCACCACTTCGCGGTGCTGGCCGGCTACGGCGCCGAGGCCGTGCACCCCTACCTGGCGATGGAGACGCTGAGCGCGCTGCACGCTTTGCTGCCCGGCAATCTGAGCCCCGACAAGGCGGTCTACAACTACGTCAAGGCCGTCGGCAAGGGCCTGTCGAAGATCATGTCCAAGATGGGCGTGAGCACCTACATGTCCTACTGCGGCGCGCAGCTGTTCGAGGCCATCGGCCTGGACAAGCCTTTCGTCGACAAGTACTTCCGCGGCACGGCCTCGCAGGTCGGCGGGATCGGTGTTTTCGAAGTCGCCGAAGAAGCGCTGCGCATGCACCAGGCGGCCTTTGGCAACGACCCCACGCTGGCCACCATGCTGGAAGCCGGCGGTGAATACGCCTGGCGCGTGCGCGGCGAAGAGCACATGTGGACGCCCGACGCCATCGCCAAGCTGCAGCACAGCACCCGCGCCAACAAATTCGACACCTACAAGGAATACGCCCAGCTCATCAACGACCAGAGCAAGCGCCACATGACGCTGCGCGGATTGTTCGAGTTCAAGGTGGACCCGAGCAAGGCGATACCGCTGGATGAAGTGGAATCTGCTGCCGACATCGTCAAACGTTTTGCCACCGGCGCCATGAGCCTGGGTTCGATCAGCACCGAAGCGCACAGCACGCTGGCCATTGCCATGAACCGCATCGGCGGCAAAAGCAACACCGGCGAAGGTGGCGAAGACCCGGCGCGTTACCGCAATGAACTGAAGGGCATCCCGGTGACGGCCGGCACCAGGGTGTCGGACATCATCGGCAGCAAGGTCATCGAGTCCGACTACGAAATGCAGGCCGGCGACAGCCTGCGCAGCAAGATCAAGCAGGTGGCATCGGGCCGCTTTGGTGTGACCACCGAGTACCTGGTCAGCGCCGACCAGCTCCAGATCAAGATGGCACAAGGTGCCAAGCCCGGTGAAGGTGGCCAGCTGCCTGGTGGCAAGGTGTCGGAATACATCGGCATGCTGCGCTACAGCGTGCCGGGCGTGGGCCTGATCAGCCCGCCGCCGCACCACGACATCTACAGCATCGAAGACCTGGCGCAGCTGATCCACGACCTGAAAAACGCCAACCCGCGTGCGTCCATCAGCGTCAAGCTGGTGTCCGAAGTGGGTGTGGGCACCATCGCTGCCGGTGTGGCCAAGTGCAAGGCCGACCACGTGGTGATCGCCGGCCACGACGGTGGCACCGGTGCATCGCCGTGGTCGTCCATCAAACACGCCGGCACGCCCTGGGAACTGGGCCTGGCCGAGACGCAGCAGACGCTGGTGCTCAACCGCTTGCGCTCACGCATTCGTGTGCAGGCCGACGGCCAGATGAAGACCGGCCGCGATGTCGTCATCGGCGCACTGCTGGGCGCGGACGAATTTGGTTTCGCCACCGCACCGTTGGTGGTGGAGGGCTGCATCATGATGCGCAAGTGCCACCTCAACACCTGCCCGGTAGGTGTGGCCACGCAGGATCCGGTGCTGCGCAAGAAGTTTGCCGGCAAGCCAGAACACGTCGTCAACTTCTTCTTCTTCATTGCAGAAGAAGCACGCCTGATCATGGCGCAGCTGGGCATCCGCAAGTTCGACGATCTGATCGGCCGCGCCGACTTGCTGGACACCAAGAAGGGCATCGCCCACTGGAAGGCACGGGGACTGGACTTCAGCCGCGTGTTCCACCTGCCGCAGATCAGCGCCGACGTGCCGCGCTTCCAGACCGAGGGGCAGGACCACGGCCTGGCCAAGGCGCTGGACAACAAGCTCATCGAACGCTGCCAGCCCGCCATCTTGCGTGGCGAGAAGGTGCAGTTCATGGAAGACGTGCGCAACCGCAACCGCAGCGTGGGCGCGATGCTGTCGGGTGAGCTCATCCGCCACCGCCCCGAGGGCCTGCCCGACCACACCATCTTCATGCAGATGGAAGGTGTCGGCGGCCAGAGCTTCGGTGCCTTCCTGGCCAGCGGCATCACCATGTACCTGATCGGTGACGCCAACGACTACACCGGCAAGGGCCTGTCGGGTGGCCGCATCGCCGTGCGACCCAGCATCGACTTCCGCGGCGACGCCACCAAGAACATCATCATCGGCAACACGGCGCTGTATGGCGCCACCAGCGGCGAAGCGTTCTTCCGCGGCGTGGCCGGTGAGCGTTTTGCCGTTCGCCTGAGCGGCGCCACCACGGTGGTCGAAGGCACGGGCGACCACGGTTGTGAATACATGACCGGCGGCACGGTGGTGGTGCTGGGCAAGACAGGTCGCAACTTTGCTGCCGGCATGTCGGGCGGCGTGGCGTATGTCTACGACGAAGACGGCCAGTTTGCGCGCCGCTGCAACACCAGCATGGTGGCGCTGGACAAGGTGCCCGCGCGCGCGGAGCAGCAAGACGCGCTGGTGGGCATGCACCGAGAGCAGCCCGACGAGGCGCTGCTGAAAAAACTGATCGAAGACCACCACCGCTGGACCGGCAGCCTGCGTGCACGCGAGCTGATGGACAACTGGACCGAAGCGCGCGGCAAGTTCATCAAGGTCTTCCCGCACGAATACAAACGGGTGCTGGCCGAACGTGCCGCCAAGGCTGAAGCCACAGCGGCCACCAGCAGGGCGCAGACATCGGCCGCCGCCGTCTCCGCCAAGTAATCCATTCAGGCATCACAGAGCACACCATGGGCAAGGTCACAGGCTTCCTTGAATTTGAACGACTCGAAGAAGGTTACGAGCCGCCACGGGCGCGCTTGAAGACCTGGAAAGAATTTGTCATCACCCTGGCCGAAGACCAGGCCAAGGTGCAAAGCGCCCGCTGCATGGACTGCGGCACGCCCTTTTGCACCAGCGGCTGCCCGGTGAACAACATCATCCCGGACTTCAACGACCTGGTCTTTCAGGGCGACTGGAAAAACGCGATCGACGTGCTGCACCAGACCAACAACTTTCCCGAATTCACGGGCCGTGTCTGCCCGGCGCCGTGCGAAGCGGCCTGCACGCTGAACGTCAATGACGATGCGGTGGGCATCAAGAGCATCGAACACGCCATCATCGACCGCGCCTGGGCCGAGGGCTGGGTGCAGCCGATGCCGCCGTCGGCAAAAACCGGCAAGCGGGTGGCGGTGATCGGCAGCGGACCGGCCGGCATGGCCGCGGCGCAGCAGTTGGCACGCGCCGGCCACGATGTGACGCTGTTCGAAAAGAACAGCCGCATTGGCGGCCTGCTGCGCTACGGCATTCCCGACTTCAAGATGGAAAAGACCCACATCGACCGCCGTGTTGCGCAGATGCAGGCCGAAGGTGTGGTCTTCCGCACTGGCGTGCTGGTGGGTGCGCTGCCTGCCGACACCCAGGTGACCAACGACGCCAAGGAAACCATCAGCCCCGATCAGCTGAAGGCCGACTTCGACGCCGTGCTGCTGACCTGCGGCTCGGAAATCAGCCGCGATCTGCCGGTGCCAGGCCGTGAGCTGGACGGTGTGCACTATGCGATGGAGTTTCTGCCGCAGCAGAACAAGGTGGTGGCCGGTGACAAGGTCAAGGGCCAGATCAAGGCCAGCGGCAAACACGTCATCGTCATCGGTGGCGGCGACACTGGCAGCGATTGTGTGGGCACCAGCAACCGCCATGGCGCGCTGAGCGTGACGCAGTTCGAACTGATGCCGCAGCCGCCCGAAGAAGAGAACCGGCCGCTGACCTGGCCCTACTGGCCGATCAAGCTGCGCACCAGTTCCAGTCACGAAGAAGGCTGCGACCGCGAGTTCGCCATCTCGACCAAGGAGCTCGTCGGTGGAGCCGGCAAAGACAAGGGCCGCGTCACGGCGCTGAAGACCGTGCGCGTGCAATGGCAAGGCGGCAAGATGGTGGAAGTGCCCGGCTCCGAGCAGGAGCACAAGGCCGACCTGGTGCTGCTGGCCATGGGTTTCGTGGCGCCCGTGGCGTCGGTGCTGGATGCCTTCGGCATCGACAAGGACAACCGCGGCAATGCCAAGGCGCCCACCGAAACCGCAGCCGCCTACAAGACCAACGTGGCCCAGGTGTTTGCCGCCGGCGACATGCGGCGCGGCCAGAGTCTGGTGGTGTGGGCCATACGCGAAGGCCGCCAGGCGGCGCGCGCCGTCGATGAATTTTTGATGGGGACCAGCACGCTGCCACGATAGGGCCACATCACGGTCGACCCTGACTTGCCGGGAGTGGCACGTGGTTGAGCAAGCGGCCGTGTAAGCGGCCGTGTAAGTGGCCGAGCGAGCGGCCAAGTTCGTGGCCAGATGGCTTTGTTAGCCTGAAACATGCGGGTTTGTCCCTGCATGCGAGAATTCGCGCCGTCTTGCCCCAGGCAAAGCATCTAAGCCCATTTTTCGGGCCACCGACCTTCTTGTTCTCCAAACCCTTCATCGAGATCGACCACGTCACGTTCGGCTACGACGTGAGCAAGCCTATCCTGTCGGACATCTCGCTCACTTTTCCGCGCGGCAAGGTCACGGCCATCCTGGGCGGTTCAGGATGTGGCAAAACCACGCTGCTGCGCCTGATCGGTGGCGTGCATGCAGCCGACAAGGGCCGTGTGGTCTTTGACGGTGAAGTGGTCAACACGCGCGACCGCGATCAGCTCTACCGCCTGCGCCGCCGCCTGGGCATGCTGTTCCAGTTTGGCGCCCTGTTCACCGACCTCACGGTGTTTGACAACGTGGCCTTCCCCATGCGCGAACACACCACGCTGCCCGAAGCCATGATCCGCGACCTGGTGCTGATGAAGCTCAACGCCGTGGGCCTGCGTGGAGCGGCCGGCCTGCGCATCAGCGAAGTGTCGGGTGGCATGGCGCGGCGCATCGCGCTGGCACGCGCCATTGCGCTGGACCCCGAACTCATCATGTACGACGAGCCCTTTGCCGGCCTGGACCTCATCAGCATGGGCGTGGCCGCCAAGCTCATCCGCACGTTGAACGACGTGACGGGCGCCACCAGCCTGGTGGTCAGCCACGACGTGCCCGAGTGCATGTCCATCAGTGACCACGTCGTGCTGCTGGCCAACCAGGGGCGCATCGTGGCCCAGGGCACACCGGCCGAGTTGATGGCCAGCACCGACCCCGAGACCCGCCAGTTCGTGCTCGGCGAACCCGACGGCCCGGTGAAGTTCCACTACCCGGCACCCGAACTGGCGCAAGACTTCGGGCTTGCGGCCACATGAACTTCGTCCACCGCCTGGGTGTCGTTGCGCTGGAGCAGTTTCGTGGCTGGGGCCACGCGGCATTTTTTGTGCTGGACCTGCTCAAAGCGGTGCCGGCTTCTTTGCGGCGCTTCGGACTGGTGGTGGCGCAGATCTACGCCATCGGCAACCGCTCGCTGATCATCATCATGGCCTCGGGCCTGGCGGTGGGCTTTGTGCTGGCGCTGCAGATGTACTACGCGCTGGTCACCTACGGCGCGGCGGAAAGCCTGGGCCTGATCGTCAACCTGGCGCTGGTGCGCGAACTCGGGCCGGTGGTCACCGGCTTGTTGTTTGCCGGGCGCGCGGGCACCTCACTGACGGCCGAGATCGGGCTCATGAAAGCCGGCGAGCAGATCGCCGCCATGGAACTGATGGCCATCGACCCCAAGTCGCGTGTGCTGGCGCCGCGGCTCATCGGCGGCATCGTGTCGATGCCCATCCTGGCCATTCTGTTCTCCGCCGTCGGCATCATGGGTGCGTATGTGGTGGCGGTGTTGCTGATCGGCGTGGACTCGGGCAACTTCTGGTCCATCATGCAGACACGGGTGGACGTGTTTCGCGACGTCGGCAACGGGCTCGTCAAGGCCACCGTGTTCGGCATCATCTGCACCATCGTGGCGCTGTACCAGGGCTTCGAAACCGAAGCCACACCAGAAGGCGTGGCCTATGCCACCACCCGCACGGTGGTGATCTCATCGCTGTGGGTGTTGGGCATGGACTTCGTCCTGACCGCCCTGATGTTTTCGACACCGTGAGCACCCGCCACCAAAGCAGCGGCCTTCTGCCGCAGACCCTCACGGTGGCGACACGGGTGGCCCGGCAAAGCCGCGTCTGCGGTGTCCACCTGACGGCCCTAGTGGCCGCAAACCGACTGGAGCAATAGCGTGGGCAAGAGAAGTGTTGAAACGCTGGTAGGCATGTTTGTGCTCCTGGGCATGGCCGGGCTCGTGTTCTTGGCCCTGAAGGCAGCCAACCTGGGCAGCGTGGGTGGCGGCGATGCCTATTCACTGACAGCCAACTTCGACAACATCGGCGGCCTGAAGCCCAGAGCACCGGTTCGCGCCGCTGGCGTGACGGTGGGTCGTGTGAAGTCGATCCTGCTGGACGCCAAGACCTACCAGGGCGTGGTCACGCTGGATATTGACAAGAGCTATGTGTTCCCCAAGGACACCGCAGCCAGGATCCTGACCGCCGGCCTGCTGGGCGACCAGTACGTCGGTTTGGCACCGGGCGGTGACGATGCCAACCTGGCGCCCGGTGACACCATCGCGCAGACGCAGTCGGCTGTCGTGCTGGAAAACCTGATCGGCCAGTTCCTGACCGGCAAGGCTGACGACGCGGCGACACCGCCGGTCAGTGCTTCAGGGGCCAGCAAGTGATGAACAGCGGCTGGCGTGCGGCTGGCGCGCTGCGCAGGGTGCTGCTGGCGACCTGGATCACGGCATTGGCAGGCTGCGCCACCGTGCCCGGCGCCGCGGCACCGCCCAAAGAAGACCCGTGGGAGAACTTCAACCGCAAGGTCTTCAGCTTCAACGAAGCGGTGGACGAAGCCGTGCTCAAGCCCGTGGCGATCGCCTACCGCAAGGTGGTGCCGGAGCTGGTGCGCACCGGTGTCAGCAACGTGCTGGGCAACATTGGAGACGCCTGGTCGGCGGCCAATCACCTGCTGCAGGGCAAGCTGGGCCCTGGGCTGGACATGGGCATGCGTGTGCTCAGCAACACCATTTTCGGCCTGGGCGGCTTGCTCGACCCGGCCACCGAGATGGGTCTGACCCGCCGGTCTGAAGACTTCGGCCAGACCCTGGGCCGATGGGGCATGGGCCCCGGCCCCTACCTGGTGTTGCCGCTGCTGGGACCATCGACGCTGCGCGACAGTGGCGCGCGGCTGGTGGACCGCCAGGCCGCAGCGTCCACGCTGACCTCACGTGATGCGCTGTCCTACGGCATCACCACACTGGAAGTGGTGAGCCTGCGTGCCAGCCTGCTGGGCACGACGGATTTGCTGGATGCGGTGGCGCTGGACAAGTACACCTTCTGGCGCCAGGCCTACCTGTCGCGCCGCCTGGACGCTGTCTACGATGGTGCACCACCGATGGAAACTTTCGAGGTAGAAGCTGACTCAGAGCCTGCGGCGGCGAGTGCAACGGTCAAGGCCGCACCCGTTGCCACTCCTGCGTCTGCACCCGCACCCGCGCGTGCACCTGCACCTGCACCTGCATCTGCACCTGCAGCCGCCCCCAAGTGAACCTGAACCGCGGCTGTCGCGTTAAGGGCTGACGGCGCATGCAGCGCCGCTGATGGAAAGGATCCGTTGTGTTGAAGAGTCTGTTCAAGTTGATGACCGTCACCCTGTTGGCTTTCACCGCCAGCCAGGCCCAGGCCCAGACCGGCGCCGACGTCCTGGTGCGCCAGATATCGGTGGACGTGATCGACACCGCCAAGACCGACAAGGCCGTCCAGGGCGGTGACCTGGGGCGCATCCAGACCCTGGTCGAAAACAAGGTCATGCCGCACGTCAACTTCGAGGTCGTCACACGTTCCGCCGTGGGCCCGCAGTGGCGCAGCGCCACGCCCGAACAGCGCGGCAAGCTGCAGACCGAATTCAAGACTCTGCTGATCCGCGTCTATGCCGGTGCCATCTCGCAGCTGCGCGACCAGACGGTCGAAATCACCAAGACCTTGCCCGTGTCGGGCAGCAAGCAGGTGGTGGTGCAGACCGAAGTGCGTGGCAAGGGCGAGCCCATCAAGCTGGATTACCGGCTGGACCAGCCCGCCGATGGCAGCTGGAAGATCATCGACGTCAACGTCGGCGGTCTGTGGCTGGTGCAGAACTATCGCTCGCAGTTTGCGCAAGAGCTGGGCAAGGGTGGCATCGACGGCCTGATCGCCACGCTGGTCGAGCGCAACAAGGCCGCTGGCAAGAGCTGAGCGGGCCGCTGCATGCAACTGCCTGCCGACGCCACCCTGAGCCACACCGCCGAACTGGCCACCCAGCTGCCACAGGCGCTGGCCGCCAGCAGCGGTGCGCTGCACCTGGACGCGTCAGCGCTGAAGGATTTCGACAGCAGCACCCTGGCGCTGTTGCTGCAGGCCCAACGCCTGGCGCAAACCGCCGGCCGGGGCTTTGAAGTCAGCGGCGTGCCGGCTCAGCTGGTGCAGTTGGCGCGCCTTTATGGCGTCGATTCTTTGCTGGCCCTGTCCGGCTCTGCGTCGCCTGCAACTGCGCCCTGACCGTCCATAGCCCGGCCGAAGGGTCGTTCGGCGTAACGTTTTTCGCGCAGGTTTTTCTTGATCGCCTGCAACATGGGGCGCAGCTGGGCCGACCCCAGGCGCAGCGCCACGCCAGTGGCCAGGATGTCGATGATCAAGAGGTGCAGCAGCCGCGACACCATGGGGCTGTAGCGGTCGGCGTCTTCTGGGTGGTCGGCTGCCAGCAGGATGTGCTGCGTGCCATGCCGTGTTTCCTTCGCCATCGGTGACCCGCTGGAGGTGATGACGATCACCGTGGCGCCGCGCTTGCGGGCGATCTCGGCCACGTCCAGCAGGTCGCGGCTGCGGCCGGAATTGCTGATGAGCACCGCGCAGTCGCCGGGCTTGAGCATGGTGGCACTCATGACCTGGATGTGGCCGTCACTCACCGCCGCCGCCGTCACCCCGAGGCGAAAGAATTTGTGCTGTGCGTCCAGGGCCACGATGCCGGAATTGCCCACGCCGTAGAACTCGATGCGCCGGCCCTGGCCCGAATGACGGCCGGCTTCGGACAGCGCCTGTATCGCGCGCTCGAAGGCCGGCCCGGCAGCAGCGTTGCGATAGCGCAGCATGGCCGCCACGGCGTTGTCGATGACCTTGACGACGATGTCGCCCGCCTTGTCGTCGTCGTCCACCGAGCGGTGCACAAAGGGCACCCCTTCGTTAACGTTGCCGGCCAGCTTGAGCTTGAAATCAGCCAGCCCGTCGTAACCCACGCTGCGGCAGAAGCGCACCACGGTGGGTTTGCTCACTTGCGCCCGTTCGGACAGCTCGGACACGGGCAGCGTGGCAAAACTGCGCGGGTCGGACAGCAGCAGCTTGGCCACCCGCTGTTCGGCCGGTGGCAGCGCGGGGATGGAAGCACGGATGCGGTCGAGCATGGCTATTCCTGTGTCTGCGGCTGGAAGGCGCCGGGCGACCAACTCGACCGCGGTTTGAGCGCGTGTGTGCCCACGGGTGCTGCGTACTCGAAGGCGGGGCGCAAGTCCACGCCGTGCGCGCGGCCGGGATCGACACCGCGACCACGAAGCAGGCTCTGCGGGTGCAGCGTGAACTGACCCAGCTCGACGTCCTGCAGTACCGAAGGTGATGCCAGGTAATTGCCCAGCAAGAGGTCTGACAACTGGGCATCGGGCAGCCCCAGGCCCAGGAACAGGTTGTTGGCCAGGCGCTGATCCACCTGACCATTCAGCTTGTCCTTGTGCACGCGCACAAAAATCGCGGGCCGCAGACCGAAGTTGATGAAGGTGTTGTTGACCACGTGCAGCGCGTGCGGCCGGCCATCAGAGCCTTCGGCGCCGAACGACAGCAGCGCCGGGTTGCTGGTGCCGGCACTCTGGCCGATGACGTTGCCCACCACGAAGGCCAGGCCGCCGTTGGGAAACTCCAGCTCATAGGCGGCGCGGCCACCGGCGCCATCGACCAGCTGGTTGTAGCGCACGTGGTGTTCACGGGCCCGGCTCTTCACCAGGTGGCCTTCGGCGCCACCGCTGAAGCGGTTGCCGGTGAGCGTGACACGTGCGATGCCGCCCACGTACAGCAGGTGCGGCAACTGCGTGCCCGCGGGTGCCTGCGCAAATTCGCTGTCCTGCACCGTCAGTTCGGCGTCGCCGAAGTTGGCCGTCAGGATGCCGTTTTCGTTGTCGATGAAGGCACAGCGCGTCACCAGCAAACGCCCGCGTTCAAAGCGGATGCCGGCGCCGTTGCTGTCGGGCACCCGGGCGCCGCGGAACTCGATGTTGTCGATGTGCACATCGCCATTGCGCACCACCAGGATGGCCTTGCCTTCGGCGCTGGCGCCTGCGGCGTGCAGCACCGGCCGGCCGCCCACGCCACGCAGCGTCAGCTTCTTCTGTTCGATGACGCCCACCTGCGCACGGTGTTCGCCGGCCAGCAGGTGGATCTCGTCGCCGTCGGTCGCCAGCCGCAGCGCAGCGGCCAGGCTCTGGCCGGGCGCCACGGTGTGCACCGCCGCCTGTGCTGCAAGGCCGCACAGCAGCGTGGCGGCCAGCAGCGTCGCGGCTGTCACCCGGGCCTGGCGCTTCACTGCTCCTCGGCCCAGGTGCAGCCGTCACGGGCCACCAGCGCGCTGGCCGCCGCCGGGCCCCAGCTGCCTGCGGCGTAGGGGCGCGGACCCACGCTGTCCTGGCCCCAGGCGAGCAGGATGGGTTCGACCCAGCGCCAGGCCTGTTCCTGCTCGTCGCTGCGCACAAAGAGGTTCAGGCGGCCCGCGAGGGCGTCCAGCAGCAGGCGTTCATAGCCGCCCACACGTTCGGTGGCAAAAGTCTGGTCAAAGTCCAGGTCCAGGCTCACCGGCGACAGCACTTCGGGCTGGCTGCCGGAGCCACCACCCTTGGCCGCCAGCAGGTGCAGTTCCAGCCCGTCTTCGGGCTGCAGCTTGATGACCAGCTTGTTGGCCTGGCGTGTGCCCGGAAAGATGGGGTGCGGCACTTCGCGGAAGTTGACGACGATCTGTGCGTCGCGTGCCGCCAGCCGCTTGCCCGTGCGCAGGTAAAACGGCACGCCGGCCCAGCGCCAGTTCTGCACCTCGGTGCGCAGCGCCACAAAGGTCTCGCGGCTGCTGCCGGCGGGCACCTTCACTTCGTCCAGGTAACCGTTCACCGCCTTGCCGTCCACGGTGCCGGCCCTGTACTGGCCGCGCACGACGTCGCGTGCCACCCCTTCGGGCGTGAAGGGCCGCAGCGAACGCAGCACCTTGAGCTTTTCGTCGCGGATGGCATCGGCATCGCTGGTGGGCGGCGGCTCCATGGCGATCATCGTCAGCAGCTGCAGCGCGTGGTTCTGGATCATGTCGCGCAGCGCGCCGGTGCGGTCGTAGAAATCACCGCGAGTGCCCACGCCGATGCCCTCGGCCAGCGTGATCTGGATGTTGGCGATGCTCTCGCGCCGCCACAGCGGCTCGAACAGCGCGTTGCCAAAACGCAGCGCCATCAGGTTCTGCACGGCCGGCTTGCCCAGGTAGTGGTCGATGCGCAGCGCCTGCTCTTCCTTGAAGGCCGATCGCACCACACGGTTGATTTCCTGCGCGCTGGCCAGGTCGTGACCCAGCGGTTTTTCCAGCACCACGCGCACGTGCGGGCCGTTCAGGGCCGCGCTGCCCAGCTGTTCGCAGATGACGGGAAACAGGTGCGGGCTGGTGGCCAGGAACAGCACCACCGTGTCGGCACGGCCGTCGGCCCGGCCCTCTTCGGCCGTGGGTTCGTCGAGCCAGCGTTTCAGGCCGCGGTAGTGCTCGGGCTGCGACAGGTCCATGCGCCGGTAGTGCAGCAACTGCGCAAAACGCGCAAACGCTTCGTCAGTGGGACGCTTGTCGGCCTCGACGTCACCAAAGCGCTCTTTGATGAAGTTGCGGTACTCGTCGTCGCTGCGCTCGTCGCGCGCCACCGCCAGGATACGGCCACCTTCTGGCAACTTGCCGTGGCGGTGCGCCTGGAACAAGGCCGGCATCAATTTGCGCCAGGTTAGGTCGCCGGTACCGCCGAAGAGCACAAGGTCGAAGGACATGGAGATGTAATTTAGTTACATCGCCAATGATGCCGGAGTTTCAAAACGCGGTCAACGAAGCGGCTCGGCGCGGTGTCTGCACAAAGCGCCTGCCCCCCCGCCCCCCGAAACCGGGGGGCTCCGTGCGGCGGGCCACAGACGCTCTTTTCACACCCACTTACAACCCCGCCACTGAAAGCAATTCCGCTTCCGGGCCGTCGCTCAACCTTCTGAATTGGACCTCACCATGTCACTGAAAAAAGCTCTCGCCGCCACCACGCTGGCCTTGGTGGCATCCGCCAGTTTTGCCGACGCTGTGGTCAGCACCATCGACCTCAGCACGGGCAACGCCAGCTTCGGCCGCGACAACGCCATGGGTACCTTCATGGACACCTACATGTTCACGCTGGCCGACGGCTACCTGCTCAGTTCCACCGCCAGCAGCGCCGCTGTAGGGGCACAAGACCTGGACTTCATCAGCCTGACCATCACCGACGCCTTGTCCACCCTGATTGCCACTTTCGCCGGCAACCTGGGCGACGACGCGAACGAGTTCTACTCGCTGGACGCCACGTTCCTGGCCGCCGGAAGCTACCAACTGCTGGTGCGTGGCATCAACTCGCCGTCCCAGGCGTCGTACACGGGCAACATGACCATCACGCGAGTACCTACTGCCGTGTCCGCACCCGGCACGCTGGGGCTGCTTTTGGCCGGCTTGGGCGGCGCGTTTTTCGTCAGGCGACACAAGGCCGCCAAGGCGTAAGGCGCTTAGGCGCTTAGGGCACTAACGGGCTCGAGCTGCCGCCAGGGCCTGTTCCAGATCCTGGATCAGGTCGCCGGCATCTTCGATGCCCACCGACAGGCGCAGCAGGTCCGTCGGCGCTGGCGTGCCAGCACCTTCCACGCTGGCACGGTGTTCGATCAGGCTTTCGGTGCCGCCCAGCGAGGTGGCACGTTTCCACAGCTGCGTGTTCGCAGCCACCGCGATCGCCGCAGCTTCACCGCCCTCGACGCGGATGGACAGCATGCCGCCGAAGCCGCCCGTCATCTGCAACTGGGCCACTTCGTGGCCGTGGCAGGACGGCAAGCCCGGGTACAGCACTTCGGCCACCAGCGGATGGCCATGGAAGTGCTCGGCGATGCGCTGCGCCGACGTGCAGGCCGCTCGCACCCGCAGATGCAGGGTGCGCAGGCCACGCAGCAGCAACCACGACTCAAAAGAACCCAGCGTGCCGCCCAGCTGCGCACGCACCCTGCGCACACGCTGCCAGTGTTCGCTGTCCGCCGCACCTTCACGCACCACCAGCACGCCGGCGATCAAGTCGCTGTGGCCGTTGAGGTACTTGGTGGCGGCGTGCATCACGACGTCGGCACCCAGCAGCAGCGGGCGCGTGAGCAGCGGAGTGGCCACCGTCGAGTCCACCGCCAGCAGCGCACCCGCGGCGTGGGCGATGCGGGCCGTGGTTGCGATGTCGGTCACCGTCCACAACGGGTTGGCCGGTGTTTCGATCCACACCAGTTTGGTCTGGCCGGGCCGCACCGCTGCCTGCACCACGGCCGGGTCGGTCATGTCGATCAGCTCGACCTGCAAGCCCCACTCGGTAGCAAAGGTGGTCAGCCAGTTGCGCAGCGACCAGTACATCACCTTGGGCGCCAGCACATGGTCTCCCGGCACCAGGGCCTGGAACACCGCCGTGGCCGCCGCCATGCCGCTGGCAAACAGCAGCGCCTGCTGGCCGCCTTCCAGCGCGTTGATCACCGCCTCGGCCTGGTCGAAGGCCGGGTTGTCGGCACGGGCGTAGACACGGCCCGAGCGGTATTGGTTGTCGGGGTCGCGCAGGTAGGTGGTGGACACGTGAATCGGCGGCGTCACGGCACGTGTGCGTTCGTCGATCCAGCCCAGGGCCTGGGCAGCGATGGTGTCGGGGTGGGTGGTCTTGGGGTCCATGGGCACCGATGCTAATGCGCGCAGTTCGCTGGCGC
>JBBRCN010000070.1:0-22158 GCA_038204775.1 Burkholderiales bacterium
GGCCAGTTCGGCCACGAAGAAGCCCAGGAAGTAGGCACCGCCGTCGCCCAGGAAGATCAAGCCGGCGGGGAAGTTCCAGACGAAGAAACCGAGGACAGCACCGACGCCTGCAACGGCCAGCCAGACGATCAGCATGTCATCAACCTGAAATGCCACGTAGCCGATGCTCACCAGCATCAGCACCGCGCACATCGATGCCAGGCCGTTGAAGCCGTCGATGATGTTCAAGGAATTGGCAACGCCGGAGACGACGAACACCGTCACGATGACTGCCACCGCCGGAATTGAGACCAGCCAATCGAGTCCCGGGATCGAGGTACGGTCGATCACTGCCCCCATCAGGAAGGCAGCCAAGGCTGCAGACACGGCGGTGAAAAACAGCCGGCGCCGCGGGCTTTGCGTCTTGGTGAGGTCTTCGGTCAGGCCGGATCCGAACGCTGGAAGTGCGCACAATAGCAGCATGCTGGCGGGAACTGCGACTTCTGGCTGCTGCAACCAGAAGGACAAAACAGCAACGGCGACACCTGCAACGATAGCCACGCCGCCGATCCGCGGAACAGGCACCGTGTGAAACTTCTGCGGACCGGACAAGTCGTGGTCTTTCATGCGATGCGCGCCGGATTTGGCTTGGCGCACCACGTACAGACTGACCGCCAAGGAAACCGCGAAAGCGACAATTAGAACCAGCATTGCCATGATTCTATCGGCAGCCTACGCGGCGCCCTGCCAGGCGCTGCATGCGGACCACGGGGGCCTAGCCACGGCGGGACCGGCACAGATGGCCCCACTGACGGGCGCTTAGAATCGCTTTGCGACAAAAGCCCAATGCATTTCCGCGGTGCCACACGATGATCATTTTCCCGACGCCGCCCCAGGTATGGTTTCGGCAGTTCAAGCGCGGCCTGCTCGCGATTGGCTTGCTGATTTTCGCAGGAACCAGCACCGCACAGAGTCAGGCTGGAGCCGGCAATCAACCAGCTCCAACAAGTGTCGACCAAGGCGGCCCTCTCAGGCTCGTACAGCAACCAGCCTTTGGTCAGCAACCGACATCAGCGCAGCGGCAGACGCCGAGAGAAGACGTTGATCCGCAGGTGGCCGACACGCCTTACCTGCCGGGCGAGTTCGAACGCTTTGCGCAGCGGCTGTCGGGTGGCAACGTCAAGCGCCTGGGCGCGGAGCTGGTGGCCGGCACACTGACAGGCCGTTCGGCGGATTTTGCTGCAACTGTCCCGTCCGACTATGTCATCGCACCAGGTGACGAAGTGCTCTTGTTGCTCTGGGGATCAGTTGACGCCGACCTGCGCCTGGTGGTCGACCGAACAGGGCGCATCAGCGTGCCGCGGGTGGGAGCAATCCAGACAGCTGGCGTCCGCTTCGGTGATCTAACCAGCTTGGTCGAGCGGCGAGTGGGTCAGGTGTTCAAAAACTTTCAGCTCAGTGTGTCGATGGGCCAACTGCACGGAGTTCGCGTGTTCGTTACCGGTTTTGCGGTGAAACCTGGGGCGTACACAGTCTCTGCTCTGTCGACCGTGGTGGGGGCGCTAATGAACGCCGGCGGGCCGTCAGCATCGGGCAGCTTCCGGCAGATTGAACTGCGCCGAAGCGGTACCCTCATCTCGCGTTTCGACCTCTATGACCTGCTGTTACGCGGCGACAGGTCGGCAGACAGGCTGCTGCAAGGTGGCGATGTGGTGCACGTGGGCCCGGTTGGCATCCAGGTGGCCGTGATCGGCAGCGTCAACCGGCCGGTTGTGGCCGAACTGGTAACCGGTGAAACAGTGGCCGATGTGCTTCGAATGGCGGGAGGATTCTCGGCCGTGGCCGATCGCAGCCGCCTGGGGATCGAACGGCTGAGCGAGCGGTCCGGTCAGGGCGTGAGCGAACTGTTGCTGCCGAAAGACGAACTCGCCAGCCTCGGCCACGGTGACGTGTTGCGCGCGTTCAGCGCGACGGAGATCATCATGTCGACGCAGCGCAAAAACAAACGGGTGCGCGTGGATGGAGAAGTGCAACTGCCAGGCGAGTACTTGTTGCGTCCTGACAGCACCGTGCAAGACGCCATCAAGGCTGCCGGCGGTCTCAGCGCTGGCGCGTTCGTCTACGGCACACGGTTCACCCGCGAAAGTGTGCGAGCCACCCAGCAGGAAAACTATGAACGTGCGTTGCGCGACGTGGAAACTAACTTCGCGCGGGCGTCCAGTAGCCAACGGGTGTCCAGTGCCGATCAGGCACTGCTGATGCAGGCCCAGGCGACGGGTACAGCACGGTTGATCGACCGCCTGCGCGCGCTGCAACCCAACGGGCGAGTGGTGCTGCAGTTGACCCCGATCTCCGTCGATCTGCCTGCGCTGGTCTTGGAGGACGGCGACCGGCTGTACATCCCCCCAAAGCCGATGACAGTTGGGGTTTTTGGCAGCGTCTTCAACACTGGCAGTTACCTCTACTCCGATGGTCGAACACTTGAAGACTATCTGCGCCTTGCAGGCGGACCGACCAAAGGCGCCGACCGCGGCAGCATTTTCGTTGTGCGCGCAAACGGGCAGGTAATCAGCGGACGGCAAAGCGGCGGCGACTCCTGGTGGGGGGGCGACAGCAGGATCGGCACTGTCAAGGCCGAACCTGGCGACACGATGTTCGTGCCCGAAGAAATGGACAAGACCACCTTTGTCCAGTCGGCCAAGGACTGGACGCAGGTCCTTTACCAGTTCGGTATCGGATTGGCGGGTATCAAGAGCGCAATGCAATGAGCGATACCGAGTTGCGCTCTACTGCCAACGAGACGTCAGTCCCACTCGAAGACGCCGAGCCGACATCGGTGCTTGACTTGGCGCTACCGCTGCTCCTGCACTGGAAACTGCTTTTGTTCGGTTCGTTGGCGGCTGGTGTCCTGGCACTCGGCATCACGTTTGCCATCACTCCAACCTTCACCGCACGCACGAGTTTTTTGCCACCGCAGCAGCAACAGAGCAATGCCATGGCAGCGCTGGCTTCGCTTGGCGGATTGGCCGGGCTTGCGGGTTCCGCTGCCAGTCTGAAGAGTCCGGCAGACCAGTTGGTGTCCCTGATGCAAAGTGTTACGGTCGAAGACAGGCTCATCGACAAGTTCGGCCTGATGCAGGTCTACAAGACTGAATTCGGATCAGACGCGCGGATGCTTCTCGAGAAGTACACACGCATCGCCATTGGCAAGAAGGACGGTCTGATTTCCATCGAGGTGGACGATCACAGCCCACAGCGCGCTGCTGACATTGCGAACCAGTACGTTACAGAGTTGCGCCGCATGACCAGCGTGCTGACCGTGACTGAGGCGCAACAGCGGCGTGCGTTCTTTGAGGTCGAACTGGCCAAGGCGCGTGCAGGTTTGGCCAAGGCTCAGGCTGCCCTGCAGGCCAGTGGCTTTTCGTCCAGCGCCCTGCGCGGCGAGCCAAAGGCTGCGGCGGAAGGCTATGCGCGCCTGAAAGCGGAAGCCACCGCTGCCGAGGTGCGTCTTCAAACACTCCGCAGCGCGCTTGCAGACAGCACGCCCGAGGTGCAGCGCCAGCAAGCCGCCTTGATGGCGGTGCGTGACCAGCTTGCCAGGCTGGAACGCACCCAGGACAGCGGCGCCGACGCCGATTACCTTGGTAAGTACAGGGAGTTCAAGTATCAGGAAGCCCTGTTCGAGTTGTTTTCACGGCAGTATGAAAGCGCACGGCTCGATGAGAGGCGTGAAGGGCCGCTCATTCAGATCGTGGATCCGGCGCTGCCACCCGAAGTCAAGAGCAAGCCACGTCGAGGCTCGACCGCCGTCATGGTGACCTTGATCGCGTTTGCCATTCTGTCGATCTTCGTCATCAGACGAGATGCTTGGAGGCATGCGCTGAAAGACCCGGGAACGGCGCGCAAGCTTGATCGGCTGAAGGCAGCCGTCGCTGGCCGTCCAATCGACCGCTGAACCGATCGCTAACACCCAGCCGGGTCCGGTGCGCAAAGCGAACAGGCCCGCCCGTACAATTTAGCGCACAACTGTTGAACACACACTCCCTTGCCCTCGATCAATCCCGACCTCAGCGATCAGGACTGCGCGCACTTGGCGGTCTGGAGGTTGCTGGCGGTACAGCGGGCAATATCGCAACGCAAGTTGTCGTCTGCGCTCGGCCTGAGCCTTGGCAAGACGCACTATGTGATGCACGCTGTGCCAAATCGCGGTTTGGTCAAGGTTCGCAACTTCCAGGGCAACAATCGCAAGCTGGCCCATTTCTACATACTGACGCCCAGCGGTCTGTGCGCCACGCTGAATCTGACGCTCCGCTTGCTGTCCCGCAAGGAAGCAGAGTTCGAAGCGCTGAAGCGGGCCATCACCGCCTTGCGGGCCGAATTGGCCGATGCGGGCAAGCCGTTATCCGCAACTTGGTTTCCACTGCCGACCCCACGCCATGGCCGCACGCGACCTGAGCAACCTTGCCGCACTGATCGGCGTACAGGGCGCCAATGCGGCGCTACCACTGATCGTCTTCCCACACCTGCTGAGTGTGGCCGGACACGATCACTACGCGCGGATCGCGATTTCCGAAGCATTGGCATTGGCGGTACTGACCGTGGCGCTGTACAGCTTCGACATCGATGCCCTGGAACGCGTCGTCGGTTTGCAGCCAGGGCGAGATACGGCAGCAATCTCGCGCGCCTTCAGCGGCGTGCTGCTCGCGCGCCTGATCATGTTCAGCATCGGTGCCACGGTGGCGCTGTCAGGCTGCGCTTTGCTGGCGCCACAACTCGTTGTCCCACTTGCCTGGTGGTTGCTGTTGCCACTGAGCCATGTGCTGCAGTCGGCCTGGATGTTTCAGGGGTTGGAGCGCAATGCGCCGATTGCAACAGCGATGATCATCAGCCGTATCTCCGGCATCGTGCTGATTCTGGCCTTTGTCACCGGCCCTAATGACTCTCTGCGCGTGCCGGCGTTCGTCGGCGTGACGGCGCTGTTGGGCGCGATCAGCTTGCTGACCTACGCGAGGCTTGCCTATGGCCTGCGGCTGTGCCGTGTCCCGCAGAGCGAGCTCGCCGGCCTGTTCAGGCGCGGTCGCACGATCTTCCTCGGCAACGCATCGGTCTTCATGTACCGCGATCTTAATGTGGTGCTGCTGGGCTCGGCTGGGGCTGGCGCCGCAGCGGTGGCTGCTTATTCGATGGCGGAGAAGCTGATTAAGGGCTTGCAGGCTGCGGCGCGACCGCTGAATCAGCTCTTTTTCCCGAAGGCACTGGGCGCATTGAGCGCCCTGGCTGCGGGGCCAGCCGGGGCGCGAGCAGACCGGCGCTCGCTGCGCGTGCTGCTGCGCCTGACGGTGCCTCAGTGGTTGGCCTTGGCGGGTCTGGTGGCGCTGTTGGCGCTGGCGTCATGGGCGTTCGCCGACAGCGTTCCGTTGCTGCGCGACCTGCCTGAGCGGGCGGCCATCGCCGCGTTGCTCGTAGCGATGGTGCCGGCGGTGTTCTTCGGTGTGGGCAATTTCATGCTCGGCAGCGTCGGGTTGAACCACCTTGGAGAACGGCGCTACATGTTCTTCAGCCTGCTGACGGTTGGCGCGCTCAACATCCTGATCTGCCAGGCGCTGGCGCTCGGCTTCGGCGCGCCCGGCGCCGCCGCCGCCTTCGTGCTGAGTGAAGTGCTGTTGGCGGTCTTCGTGTGGACGCGCTACCTGAGGCCGGCAGACACCGGCGCCACGAGGGCCTGACACGATGGACGTGCTCGAACGCATCCTGGCCTTGCTGTTTTCCGGCGGCATCCTCGGGCTGGCGCTGCTGCTGCGCCGACTGAGCGGCACCTGGGCAACGCCGGCAGGCCTGTTCTGCGGCTTCTGGTTCTTGTTTTCCTTCATCCCGCTGCTGGCGCTGTACTTCGTGCCGGTGAACCCCTTGGCCGTAGGCTACATCCTGTTGGCCTGCCTGGCCTTCTCGCTGCCGGCGATCGGTGTGGACTGGCGTACCGCGCTGCGGCGCAATGCCGAGTTGGCGCCGCAGCGTGCCGGCTACCTCGACAGCCCGCTGATCCGTAAGATCTTCATCGCCAGTTTCGTGATCTCGACGCTGTTCATCCTGCTCGATTTGCTGGTGCAGGGCATTTCGCTTGAGGAGATGGTGTTCAACTTCTTCGAGAGTTCGAATACTTACCTAGAGAAGCGCTACGACGGCGACATTGAAGTCAACCCGTTCGGCCAGTGGGGGCTGATCGCTGCCTACTTGTGCATTGGCTTCGGGGGCCTGCTGCACGCGGCACATCGGCCTGGGTGCGGGCGCCTTTTGGTCCTGCTTCTCACGATGACACCCGCGGTGCTAGTGATGTTGGTCCAGTCGGCAAAGGGACTGTTCTTCCTCGCCATCGCCATCATCTTGGGCGCGCACTGGGTGCACCGCGTGCTACGGGACCAACGGCCCCACATCGACTTTTCAGCCTTGCTTGGCCAATCCAAGTATCTGGCGCTGGCCGCGCCACTGATCCTGGTCTCGTTCTTGACGCGTGGCCTCTACGCCATCGACGACAACGATCTGATCGTACAGCGACTCCAAGCTTACCTCGCCTCGTACGCCTTTCTGCACATCTACACGTTCTCGGACTGGTTCACCTTCTCGATTGGTCTGAAGTCATTGCAGGCCTATACCCCGGAACCGCTGAGCTTCGGTTACTACACATCGATCGCCTTATTCAAGCTTCTCGGCAGCGCCAAGGAAGTTCCTGCCGGCGTCTACGATGAGTACCTAGCAGTCGCCAACCTCTCGCCTGGCAACATCTACACGGTTTTTCGTGGCCTGCTGACCGACTTTGGCATCGTCGGCTCCCTGGTCGTTATGTACGGCATTGGCGCCATCTGCAACGCCGCATTCCGTCGAGCGCTCCTGACGCTTCATCCCACCGTAAGCGTCGCACTGCTGTTCTTGTTCATCCAGTTCCTTTACACCTCGTACATCATCAGCGCACTGATCTGGAACACGACGTATTTGGTCACCGTGCTGACGGCTGCGATTCTGATCTTGAACCGCTATCAACTTCATGCAAGCACCGCCTTCCGGTCTACGCTTGCGCACGACAAACAGCTGTCCAGCCGATGAAGCTCGCCTACGTTTGCACCAACTTCAACAACAGCAGCGAGACGATTACCGCTATCGATTCGCTGCGGGCCAACTCACGCCATGCCTACCGTTGTTTTGTCGTCGACAACCGCTCGCGCGACGACCAGGTCGAGCTGCTGCGTCGCTATGCCGAAAATCGGCCGGAAGTCGACCTGATCCTCAACGACGTCAACCTGGGTTACTTTCGCGGCCTCAATGTCGGCCTGGCCCGCCTGCAGACCGAGGCGCCAGACTTCCTGCACGCTGCAGTCGGCAACAACGACCTGCGCTTCCCGGCGGACTTCGCCGATACCGTCGAGCGCCAGCTAGATCGGTTCAACACCCATCCGGTGGTGTCGCCTTCGATCGTGACGATGGATGGTGAACACCAGAACCCGCATGTGATTGACGGCATCTCGAACCTGCGCGAGCGCGTCTACGACCTGTACCACGCTAGCTACCCGCTGGCGCTGACGATCAAGTGGCTGGTCAAGCACTCGCGCGGCGCAATGCGCCGCGGCGACGAGGACCGGCACGACGAGGGCCGCGAGATCGTTCAGGGCCACGGCTCCTGCTACCTCTTTGGCCCGCGCTTCTTTGCCGAGTTCGGCCAACTGTGGGCGCCGACCTTTCTTTTCGGCGAGGAGTTCTTCCTCTCCAAGCAACTCGCTGACAAGGGCTGCAAGGTCTATTACGAGCCCTCGATCCGGCTTGAGCATGTCAGTCACGCCTCCGTCAGCAAGATCCCTGGGCGAAAGCACTGGCAGCTGTCGCGCGACGCGCACCGTGTCTACCGCCAGTTCAACCCGATCCCACCGAAACCCTAGAACCCAGGCCCAGCGGCCCGAGGAACCGACGATGTACCGCATCTGCAGCAAGTGCGTCATGGACACCAGCGATTCGAAGATCAGCTTCGATGCCAACGGCGTCTGCGACCACTGCGCCACCTTCTTCAGCAAGATCCTGCCGAACTGGCACACCGACGAACGCGGCAAGCGCGAACTCGAGACCCTGGCCAACAACATACGTGCCGCCGGCAAGGGGCGCGACTTCGACTGCATCATCGGCATGAGCGGCGGCATCGACAGCTCCTACCTGACCTACATCGCCAAGGAGCAGCTGGGCCTGCGCCCGCTGGTCTTCCACGTCGATGCGGGCTGGAATTCGCAGGAGGCTGTCAACAACATCGAGCGCATCGTCGACAAGATGGGCCTGGACCTCTACACCGAGGTCATCGACTGGCCCGAGATGCGCGACCTGCAACTGGCCTTCTTCAAATCCGGCGTGCCGCACATCGACACGCCGCAGGACATGTCCTTCTTCGCCACCATGTACAAGTTTGCCGAGCAGCACAAGGTGCGCTACGTGCTGACCGGCGCCAACCTGTCGACCGAGTGCATCCGCAACCCACTCGAGTGGATGTACTACCAGTCCGACTCGATCCAAGTGCGCGACATTCATCGTCAGTTTGGCACCCGGCCGCTGAATCGCTTTCCGCTGACGACGATCTTTCGCCACAAGGTCTACCTGCCCTACGTCAAGGGCATCAAGGTCGTTCGGCCGCTGAACCTGCTGCCTTACATCAAGGATGACGCAGTCAAGCTGCTGGTCGACAAGTTCGGCTGGCAGCCCTACCCGCAGAAGCACTTCGAGTCGCGCTTCACGCGCTTTTACGAGGGCTACTGGCTGCCGAGAAAGTTCGGCTACGACACCCGTCGGGTGCAGTTCGCGAGCCTGATCGTCACCGGCCAGATGACCCGCGAGGAAGCGCTGAAGAAGCTTGAATCGCCGGCCCTGGACGACGACACCATCAAGCAGGAGTTCGAGTACGTCGCCACCAAGCTCGGCATCTCGGTGGCCGAACTGCAAGGCTACTTTGACGCGCCGAACAAGACCTACCGCGACTACAAGTCGCAGGAGAGCTTTTATGCCGTCGGCGCGCGGGTCATGCGCATGCTCGGCATGGAGCTTGGAGGCAAGCGTTGATCACCATCGTCGACTACGGCCTGGGCAATGTCCAAGCCATCGCCAACATCTACCGGCGGCTCAATATCCCGGTGACGATGGCGCAGGACGCTGCGGGTCTGGCTGGCGCGCGCAAGATCGTGCTGCCGGGTGTCGGCGCCTTTGATTGGGCGATGACGCGGCTCAATGCGTCTGGCATGCGCGAGCCGCTCGACGCACTGGTGCGCGCTGGCGACTGCGACGTGATCGGCATCTGCGTCGGTATGCAGATCCTGGCTGATCGCAGTGATGAGGGCGAGCTGCCGGGCCTGGGTTGGGTGCGCGGCCAGGTCCGCCTGTTCGATGACCAGCGCTTCAGCGGCCGCACCCACTTGCCGCACATGGGCTGGAACGACGTGCATCCGCGCATCGACGAGCCGCTGTTCCGCGGCCTGGAAGGCGACGCGCGCTTCTACTTCCTGCACTCCTATTTCTTCGAACCGGCGAGCGAAGACGATACGCTGGCCAGCGCCGACTACGGCGGCCGCTTTGTCTGCGGCGTGCGCCGCGGCCGCGTCCATGGCGTGCAGTTCCACCCCGAGAAGAGCCATCAGTGGGGCATTCAACTGTTGAAAAACTTCGCGGAGATGTGACCATGCTGCGACCACGCATCATCCCGTGCCTGCTCGTCCACGACGGCGGCCTCGTCAAGACCGTCAAGTTTGCCGACCCAAAGTATGTCGGCGACCCGATCAACGCGGTGCGCATCTTCAATGAGAAGGAAGTCGACGAGCTGACCGTGCTCGACATCGACGCCACGGCCAAGGGGCATGAGCCCGACTACAAGATGATTGCCGACCTGGCCGCCGAATGCCGCATGCCGCTGTGCTACGGCGGTGGCGTGCAAAGCGCGGCGCAGATCCAGCGCATCATCGGACTCGGCGTCGAGAAGGTCGCCCTGAGCGCGGCCGCCGTGGCGCGGCCGGAGTTGATCAACGAGGCTGCCGCCAAGGTCGGACGCCAGAGCATCGTCGTCGTGCTCGACGTGCGGCCAGGCCGCCGCGGCGGCTATGAGATCTTCACCCACAACGGCCGTCATGCCACGGGTCTGGACGCTGCCGAGTTTGCACATCGCGCCGAGGCCCTGGGTGCCGGCGAGATCGTCATCAACGCGATTGAGCGCGACGGCGTGATGAAGGGCTACGACCTCGAGTTGGCACGCCGGGTCCGCCAGGCCGTGACGCTGCCGATGACCGTGCTCGGCGGCGCTGGTTCGGTGCAGGACCTGGCCGGCCTGGTGCGCGAGTTCGGCATCGTCGGCGCCGCCGCCGGCAGCCTGTTCGTCTTCAAGGGCGTGTACCGCGCCGTTCTCATCAACTACCCGAATCGTGCCGCCAAGGACGAACTGATCGCCGCTGCGCGCGCGTAGACCTGAATGTCGGGCTCGACCTACCCCATGGACCGCTCTTGAAACAGATCCTGCAAAGCCTGAAAACCGGCAACGTCGAATTGGCCGATGTGCCCTGCCCGGCGCCGGGCCGTGGCCAGCTGCTGATCCGCAGCTCGCGCACGCTGGTGTCGGCAGGCACCGAGCGCATGCTGGTCGACTTCGGCAAGGCTGGTTGGTTGGCCAAGGCGCAGCAGCAGCCCGACAAGGTGCGCATGGTGCTGTCCAAGATCCGCACCGACGGCCTGGTGCCAACGCTGGAAGCGGTGCGTCACAAGCTCGATCAGCCGGTACCGCTAGGCTACTGCAATGTCGGCACGGTCGTCGCCGTTGGCGCCGGCGTGACCGGCTTCAGAGTCGGCGACCGCGTGGCATCCAACGGCCGCCACGCCGAGCGGGTGGCGGTGCCGTCCCTGCTTTGCGCCAAGGTCCCCGACGGTGTCGACGACGACGAAGCGGCCTTCACTGTGCTGGCCGCGATCGCGCTGCAAGGCATTCGCCTCGTGCAGCCCACACTGGGCGAAGCGGTCGTCGTCACTGGCCTCGGGCTGATCGGCCTCGTCACCGTACAACTGCTGCGCGCCCATGGTTGCCGCGTGCTGGGGCTGGATTTCGACGCATCGAAGCTGGCGCTGGCGCGCAAGCTGGGCGCCGAGACGGTCGATCTCGGCAGCGGCGCCGATCCGCTGGCTGCGGCGCATGCCTTTTCGCGCGGGCGCGGCGTTGACGCGGTGCTGATCACCGCCGCAACCGCCAGCAACGAACCGATGCGCCAGGCCGCGCAGATGAGCCGCAAGCGCGGCCGCATCGTGCTGATCGGCGTCACCGGGCTCGAACTGTCACGTGCCGACTTCTTCGAGAAGGAACTCAGTTTCCAGGTCTCCTGCTCCTACGGCCCAGGGCGCTACGACCCCAACTACGAGGACAAAGGCCAGGACTACCCGGTCGGCTTTGTGCGCTGGACCGAGCAGCGCAACTTCGAGGCCGTGCTCGACATGCTGGCCAACGGTCGCATCGACGTCAGGCCGCTGATCTCGCATCGTTACGACGTCACCGACTGCGCGCAAGCCTATGCCGTGGTCGGCGGCGCCGAACCCTCGCTTGGCATCTTGATGGCCTACCCCGGCGCCGGCACGCCGCGTGCAGCCGAGCGCACCGTCAGCCTGGCGCCGGCCGTCGAAGGCCAGGCCGTGTCAATCGGCTTTGTCGGCGCTGGCAATTACGCCAGTGCAGTGCTGATCCCGGCCTTTCGCGCCAGCGGCGCGCGCATGCGGACGCTGGCCTCGGCCAGCGGCGTCAGCAGCGTGCATGCCGGCCGTCGCCAAGGCTTCGAGCAGGCCACGACCGACACCGATGCGCTGTTCGCCGACCCGCAGACCAATCTTGTCGTTATCGCAACGCGCCACGACAGTCACGCCGAACATGTACTGGCGGCCCATGCGGCCGGCAAGCATGTCTTCGTCGAGAAGCCGCTTTGCCTGACGCTCGACGAACTGAGCCGGACCCGCGCTGCCTTCGAGCAGCCCGGCTCACCGCGGCTGATGGTCGGCTTCAACCGGCGCTTCGCACCCCAGGTGCAGCGCATGAAGTCGCTGCTGGCCGGCGCACCGGGGCCGAAGGCCTTCATCATGACGGTCAACGCCGGCGCGATCCCGGCCACGCACTGGACGCAGGACCTGCAGGTTGGCGGTGGTCGCCTGATCGGCGAGGCCTGCCATTTCATCGACCTGCTGCGCTTCCTGGCCGCAGCGCCAATCCGCAGCGCGCAGTCGACTGTGATGGACAGCCCGACTCGCGACAGCCTGTCCATCCAACTCGCCTTCGAAGACGGCTCGATCGGAACCGTGCACTACCTGGCGCATGGCAGCAAGGCCTTCCCGAAGGAACGCCTCGAGGTCTTTGCCGCTGGTCGTGTGCTGCAACTCGACAACTTTCGCCGCCTGCGCGGCTTCGGCTGGCCGGGTTTCAGCGCCATGAACCTGTGGCGCCAGGACAAGGGCCAAACCGCCTGCGCCGCTGCCGTCGTGCAGTCGATGCGCGATGGCGCTGCTTCCCCGATCCCGCTCGATGAGCTGCTGGAAGTGGCGCGCATCAGCATCGAGCTCGCCGAAGGAGGTGTCACATGTCGCGCCTGACGCGCTGGATGGACCGGGTGCTGTATGCGCGCCACACCAACAACTGGGACGATGTGCTGTTCCGAAAACGCCTGCTCGAACAGATCGATAGCAAGTCGATCTGCCTGGACTACGGCGCCGGACGCGGCAACGTTACGCAGATGAACTTTCGTGGCCACGCTGCCGTCGTCGCCGGCATCGACCCCGAGCACGCGGTGTTCGACAACCCCTTTCTCGACGAGGCCGCCGTATTCGATGTGACGACGAATGTCATCCCGCATCCCGACGCCCGCTTCGATGTCGTGTTCGCCGACAACGTGATGGAACATGTCGCCGATCCAGCGGCGGTGTTCGGCGAGATTCGCCGTGTCCTCAAGCCGGGTGGCCGCCTGCTGGCCAAGACGCCGAACAAGTGGCACTACATGCCGATTCTGGCGCGCGTGACACCGACCTGGTTCCATCGCTACTACAACGGGTTGCGCGGGCGCGAGTCGATCGACACCTTCCCGACCCTGTACCGCGTCAACACACGTGCCGATGTCGAGCGCCACGCGGCGGTTAGCGGTCTGCGCGTGCGCCGCATCGACTTCATCGAAGGGCGGCCCGAATACCTGCGCATCTTCGCGCTGAGCTACGCCGTCGGCTGGTTCTACGAGCGCCTCGTCAACAGCATGGGCTGGCTGGCACCGGCACGCTGCGTCCTGATCTTCGAGCTGGAGCGTCCTGCATGAACGAGCCCGCCAAGTCTGCCTCACCGCTGATCGACGTGATCGCTGGTGCGCGCCCAAACTTCATGAAGATCGCGCCGATCCTGGCCGCGATCGATGCTCGCCGCCAGGCCGGCAGCAAGCTACGCTATCGCCTCGTGCACACCGGCCAGCACTACGACGAGCGCATGTCGGGCGACTTCTTCACCCAGCTCGGCATCCCGCGCCCGAACGTCAATCTCGAGTCGGGATCCGGCACCCAGGCCGAGCAAACTGCGTCGATCATGACGCGCTACGAGGCCTTGCTACTGCGCGAGCGCGCCGACTTGTGCCTGGTCGTCGGCGACGTCACCTCGACGATGGCCTGCGCGATCACGGCCCAGAAGCTTCATTTACCAGTAGCCCACGTCGAAGCCGGCATCCGTTCCGGCGACTGGACGATGCCCGAGGAAATCAACCGCCTCGTCACCGACGCCATCTCGAACTGGTTCTTCACCACCAGCGAGGTCGCCAACGCGAGCCTGCGGCGCGCCGGCATCGGCGACGAACGCATCTTCTTCGTCGGCAACACGATGATCGACACCTTGCGTGCCAACCTCGAGCGGCTGCGTGCGCCGGCGTTCTGGGACGAGCTCGGCCTGCAGCCGCAGTCCTACTTCGTCATGACCCTGCACCGGCCGGCGAACGTCGACCGCGCCGACGGTTTCATGCAATTGCTGGAAGCGGTGGCCTCGGGGACGCGCGGCATGCCGGTGGTCTTCCCGGTACACCCACGCACCGCCAAGACCCTGCAGGCCCTGTCTGACCTGCCGTCCTCGATCAAGCTCGTCGAACCGCAACCCTACCTCGAGTTCAACCACCTCGTTCGTCACGCGCGCGCCGTCATCACCGATTCCGGGGGCATCACCGAGGAGACCACCGTGCTCGGCGTTCCTTGCATGACGCTGCGTAATTCGACCGAACGTCCGGAGACAGTCAGCATTGGCACCAACGAATTGCTCGGCACCGACCCGGTTGCGCTGAAGCCGGCGCTTGACCGCGTGTTCGACGGCCAATGGAAGCAGGGCGGCATCCCATTGCTTTGGGACGGCAAGACCGGCGAGCGCATAGCGAAGATCCTGGACGAGCGCCTGTGCGACTAGCGGCCCTGCCGCGGCTCTGGCGCACGGTGCGTCATCTGCGCACCGAGCAGTTGCTCGGCCGGGTCTGGTTCCGCCTGCATCGGCCGCGCCCCGATCTTCGACCAGCGCCCAAACTGCGGGCCGCCACTGGCGGTTGGCAACTGCCGGCGCGTCGCGCACGCGCGCTCGTCGCGCCCCGCCGCCTCAGGCTGTTGAACGTCGAACGCGATCTCGACGAGATCGGCTGGGACGCGCCGCAAGTGGATCTGTTGTGGCGCTACAACCAGCATTACTTTGATGACCTCAATGCGATTGACGCGCCTGCGCGCCGCGACGCCCAGGCCGCATTGATAGACGACTGGATCAGCGCCAACCCGCCGGGACAGGGCACCGGCTGGGCCCCCTACCCTGTATCGCTGCGCAGCGTGAACTGGATCAAGGCGTTTGTCGCCGACCTGCACCCGCAGCCGGCCTGGCTGGACAGCCTCGCCGCCCAGTTGCGCTGGCTGCGGCGCAAGCTCGAGTGGCATCTGCTGGGCAACCACCTCTTCGTCAACGCCAAGGCGCTGGTATTCGGCGGTCTCTACTTCGACGGCGCCGAGGCTGAAGCCTGGCTGGCCTGCGGCCTGCGCATCCTGGAGCGCGAACTGCCCGAACAGATCCTGGCCGATGGTGGCCAGTTCGAGCGCAGCCCGATGTACCACGCGCTGGCGCTCGAGGATCTGCTCGACCTCATCAACGTCATCGTCGCACGCGCACCTCAGGGCTCAGCGGCACGCCGGATGGAACCAAGGCTGCGCGAGATCGTCAGCCGCATGCTGCACTGGTTGCGCTGCATGGTTCATGCCGACGGCAGCCTCGGCCGCTTCAACGACGGCGCCGACGGCGTTGCACCCGACGTCGCCGAGCTTGAGCGGGCCGCGACGACGCTCGGCGTGCATGCCGCGCCGGCGCCAGCCAACGGCATGATGCATCTGGACGCCAGTGGCTACCTGCGCCACCGTCGCGCAGACGCCCTGCTGCTGGCCGACACTGCGCCGCTCGGCCCGGACTACCTGCTCGGCCATGCCCATGCCGACACGCTGGCGTTCGAACTGTCGGTCGGCTGCAGGCGCTTGGTCGTCAATGGTGGCACTTCGCGCTACGGCACTGGTATTGAACGCTTGCGCGAGCGCGGCACTGCGAGCCACAGCACAGTCGAGATCGACGCTCAGAACTCGTCCGAAGTCTGGAGCGGCTTTCGTGTCGGCCGCCGCGCCCGTCCCTTCGAGCTGACGCTGGCCGACGGCTGGATCCGCTGCGCCCATGATGGTTACCGGCACCTGCCTGGCGCGCCGCTGCACCGCCGTGGTTGGCAGCTGACGGACACCTCCTTGGACATCGTCGACCGTGTCGACCGCGTCGATGCCCATGCCGACCACGACGCCTTGGCACGCTTCCCTCTCGCAGCCGGCCTGCAATTGCATGCCGAAGGCGCCTCGACCTGGTCAGTGCGCGACGGCGATCTCCACATCGCCCGCGTCGAGGTGCTGACCGGTGCCGGCCGTTGTGTCGATGCCATGCTGCCGGTCGGCTTTGGCGACCTGCAGGTGAACCAGCAACTCGAAGTCCGCCTGAACGACGGCCAGGCGCACACGCGCTGGACCTGGAATCCGCATGCACATCCTCTTTTTGACTGACAACTTCCCGCCCGAGGTCAACGCCCCGGCCAGCCGTACCCATGAGCATGCGCGCCATTGGGTGCAACTGGGGCACCAGGTCACGGTGATCACCTGCGCGCCAAACTTTCCGACCGGTCGGGTCTTCGAGGGCTACCGCAACCGCCTGTGGCAGCAGGAGATGATCGATGGCGTGCGCGTCATCCGCGTCTGGAGCTATGTCACTGCCAACGAGGGCTTCTTGCGCCGGGTGCTCGACTACGTCAGTTACATGGTCAGCGCCAGCCTCGCCAGCCTGTTCGTGCGCCACGTCGACATCGTCGTCGGCACTTCGCCGCAGTTCTTCACCGCCTGCGCCGGCTGGTTCGTCGGCGCCTGCAAGCGCGTGCCGTTCGTGTTCGAGCTGCGCGACCTGTGGCCAGAATCGATCAAGGCGGTCGGTGCAATGAAGGACTCTGCGGCGATCCGCATGCTCGAGCGCATCGAACTGTTTCTCTACCGGCGTGCGGCGCTCATCGTGACCGTGACCGAGTCCTTCAAGCGAACGCTAGGCGCGCGCGGCATCGACACCGGCAAAATCGAGGTCATCACGAACGGCGTTGACATCGCGCGCTTCTCGCCGCGACCGAAGGATGCCGAACTGCTGGCGCGGCATGGCCTGCAGGACTGTTTCGTCGCCGGCTATGTCGGCACCCATGGCATGGCCCATGCGCTGGAGACCCTGCTGCAGACCGCCTGGCAACTGACGCAGCGACCCGGCGCCGAGGACATCCGCATCCTGTTGCTTGGCGACGGCGCCCGCAAGGCGGAGCTGAAAACTGAGGCGGCTCGGCTAGGCCTGCGCAATGTGATCTTCGTCGATTCGGTGCCGAAGGACGAGGTGGCGCGATACTGGTCGATTCTCGATTTGTCGATTATCCACTTGCGCCGCACCGCGTTATTCACGACCGTGATCCCTTCCAAGCTCTTTGAATGCATGGGCATGGGCATACCGGTGCTTCATGGTGTCGAGGGCGAGTCGGCTGACATCGTGCGCCGCGAGGATGTCGGCCGCACCTTCGAGCCCGAGAATGCGACCCAGCTTGCTGACGCGCTGGTCGAACTGCGGGAGCATCCCGAAACGGTGGCCGCCTACAAGGCGCACTGCCTGGCGGCAGCGCAACACTATGACCGCAACCACCTCGCCATGCGAATGGGTGAACTGCTTGTGGCCACCACCGCGGGCAGCGAGCGGAACGCGCGATGAGGCGGCGCGTACACTCGGCGCTCCCATTCGAGACCCATTCGGCCCGAATACTCGGCCCCACGGAGGACCCCGCGCGATGAGCCGTGCGCTTGTACTTATTGTTGGTCTTTGCATGCTGCCCCTGCCGGCCTTTGCCTACTTCGACCCGGGCGCCGGCGCCGTGCTGCTGCAATTGCTGGTCGCTGGCGGCATCGGAGTGGTTTACCGTGTGCGCCACTGGCTGGCGGCCATGGCACGCTCGATCCGCGACCGCTTCACGCGATGATCGGGGCTGCGGCCCGGGCTTCGTTCCACGATCCGGACGGCTCGGTCTACTTGGGCGAAGACCGAGTGCTGCGGTTGCTGACGCGCGCCGCTGGCCAACGCCTGCTCAAATTCCTGCGCACGCCGCTGGCAGCGCGGATGGTCACCGAGGGTCGACTGCCGCAGACGCGTGCGCTCGCTGCCGACGAAGCGCCGGAGCTGCCGCGCGACGGCGACATGATGGCCTTCGAGCATGCACGGCTGCCGTTCCTCAACTACCCGCACGAATGGCTGCCGGCGCAACTCGCCGCCGCGGGCGAGGCCACGCTGGATATCGCCGCCGAGGCGCGCGCGATCGGCTGGGATCTGAAGGACGGCAATGCGCGCAACATCATCTTTCGCGGCGGCCAACCGGTGTTCGTCGACTTCGGCTCTTTCGTGCAACGCGACGACAGCACGCCGGTGTGGCGGCCGGCCGGACAGTTGCAACGCCATGTGCATCTGCCGCTGCTGCTGTACCAGTTGCGCAGTCTGGCGCCCTCGTCGACCCTGCTGGCGCGTCCCGAAGGCATCACCCATGCCGAGGCCTACGCCGCGCTGCGTGGTGCGCGTTTCAGCAACCGCCATGTGTTCTGGCTCTGCGCGCTGCCGGCCTGGCTCGGTCGCCAAAGGGCCAGCGGCAAGGCGAAGTCGCGCTCCTTCACGCCCGAGGTTGCGCGCGCGGCGGTCGACGCGACGGTGCGTTCGAATCGACGTCGATTGACGGCGATCGCTCGGCAGCTCGAACCTGCCGGCGCGAGCGTCGACGGCGAGGCGTCGCACTGGGCAGGCTACGAAGCGTCGCGCCAGCACTACACGACAGACCAGGTGGCACGCAAGCGCAGCGTCGTTGAAGGCATGCTGCGCGCCATCGGTCCCGGCATGCTGCTGGACATCGGCGCCAACGGCGGCGAGTTCTCCAACATGGCGGCCCGTCTGGGCTTCGACACGGTGTCGATCGACAACGACGTCGATGCGCTCGCGATCGCCCGACGTGCAGCAATCGACGCCGGACTCGACGTCCTGCATCTGCTCGTCGACCTTGCGGCGCCAACCCCGGCCACCGGCTGGAACGGCGCTGAGTGCCAATCCTTCGACGCACGCGCTACCGGCCGCTTCGACGCCGTGATGGCGCTGGCCGTGATGCACCATGTGATGGTGGCGGGCGGCATTCCGCTGGCCGAGTTGCTGGCCAAGCTGGCGGCCTATACACGCCGCGAGCTGATCATCGAGTATGTCGATCCCTGCGATCCAATGTTCGCCGAGATTGCACGCCAGCGCGGGCGCGACTTTAGCGCGCTAGACCCGTCAAGCTTCGAGGCCGCGCTGACGACGCACTTCACGATCGAGGAGCATGTCGAGATCATCGAAGGGCGGCGCAGCATGTACCGGTGCAAGCGGCGCACGACGTGAGATTCGGCGCCCGCCTGGCCTTCTCGGTCGGCGCTGCCACCCTCGCATTGCTGCCTGCATGGGACGCGGTGATGGCACTGCCACCGGCGCTGCGCGACGCTTCAGCATTGGGCCAGGTGCTTGGCGCGACGATCGGCCTGACGATCTGCCTGCTGCTGGCCCTGACGACGCCGGCGTCACGCTGGCGCGGGCTGCTGTTCGCCGCGCTGATCTTGCTGATGGGGCTGCTGGCTTTCGAGACTGCGGCGTTCCTGGTCCAGCACCTGAAGTCGCAGGTCGAAGTCCATGCCGGCGCCGATTACGCCACGGTGCGCCTCTGGGCCATCGCCACGCTGGCACTGCTGGCAATCCTGCTCGTCATCCTGGTCTGGCGGCGCGGCTGGCGGGCGCCGGTGGCCTGGCTTCGCCAGGGCGTCACGATGCTGGCGTCCCTGCCGGCGGTCTTCCTGGTCAGCCACCTGATCGGTCTCGGTGCTTCGCCGCCAACCGCATCGGCCGGCAACAAGGCGCGCCAGCTGACGCTGGTGCTGGTGATGGACGAACTCGACGGCCGCATGATCGACCGCTATGCCGACCGGCTGCCGAACTTGCAAGCCCTGCGCCGCACGGCCTTGTCGGCCAGCGCGATGTACCCGCCGGCGAACTACACCGCCGAGTCCCTGCCGGGCATGTTGACCGGCGTCGACTACGAGTACACGGCCTACACGCGCAGCGAGATCCATCTGCTGCCAGCCGGCCAGACCGACTGGCTGCGCATGTCGCAAAGCGGATCCTTGCTGTCCGACGCCATGCAGCGAGGTGATCGGGTCGATGTGGTCGGCTGGCACCTGCCTTACTGCAGCGTGTTCCACGGCCTGCAATCGTGCTGGGACGACGCCGCCTTCCGTGCGCCAGGGCGGTATGTCCCGCTCATCGAGTGGATGCGCGGTCACAGTCGCGTGCTCGGGCGCTGGGATCAATGGAGGATGGACGACCTGTTGCCCGATCTGAAAGCCTACTCGCGTGCCTTCTTCGGTGCCCCCGTGAACTACCGACTGCGCCGCATCGGAGCGATCCAGGCCTTACAGACCGAACGCCTGCTCGATCTGATCCGAGCCGGTCGCAGTGAGCTCATATTCGCCCATCTGACCTGCCCGCACCCACCATCGATGGTCGCCAACGACGTCGACCGGTTGGACATCTTCGAGGCCTATGTCGGCAACCTCGAAGCATGCGATCGGCTGCTCGGCGAGGTCCGTACGCTGCTTGAGCGCCACCGCCCTGCCGACGGCCATCGGCTCGTGCTGACCTCCGACCATTGGTTCCGCGGCTTGGACTGGCTCGATGCCGGGCGGCCACTGGTCATACCAGTCTCTCGAAAACCGACGCCCTTCCTGCTCCAGATCGACGAGCGTGACGACGGCGCAGCACACAGCACAGCGAAAGCGCTGAACTCTCGCCTGCTACGCGACCTGTTGTCGCAGCTGGCCGCCAAGCGCGCGCCCAGCTACTCGGAACTACGCGATTGGCTCGAAAACCAACCAGACGGGCCAACACGTCTGCGCAGCTTTTAGCCCACCGACCTGACGCCAAGCAACCGTTCACCGAGCAACCGACCCCACGCGATGCCGGGACGCTCGATGACGTGCCAGCCCACAGCCGCGACAAGCATGCAGACTGCGAGCGCTGACCACCCGCGCAACGCGCCACCGCTAAAGCCGACCTGCGTAAATGCATCCAGCACGAACATGTGCGTCAGGTACAAACTGAAGCTGACACGCCCGACGAAAACTAGTCCGCGCGAAGCCAGGACGCGCGACAACGGCCCGCCTTGCAGACCGAGCGCAATGCCGGCAGTAGCAGTAGCCCCCAAGCCAAGCGACAGCCACGGCGCCCATTCGATCGGGAAGCGACCGGAGCTGAGGCCTCTGTAAGCCGCGGCGTGCAACAGCATCGTGGCAACCCAGATCGCAGCCGGCACCCACAGTCCACTGCCACGGGAACACAGCCATTGCGGCCCGCTGACCTGCAGTGCGAGCAGGCTGCCAAGAAGAAAAGGCGCGAGTCGGGGTATGAGGTCGAGCGCATTCGAGAACACGATCTCTGGGTTCACGACCCCGACACCAACACAGACCGCGAGCATGGCTGCGGCCAGCCCATGCAACAGGAGTCGCGAAACCCGTCGCGCCAGCACCGCCAGGCAAGGAATCACGCAGTAGTAGGCGACTTCGACCGGTATTGCCCACAGTTCGTCATGCCCAGCCAGCAGCAGAACATGCCAGCCAAGCTCGGCGGCCGTCATCTGCCCCAAGACCCAGTGCAGCAGCAACACGACAAGAAGCAAGGGGTAGATGCGGCAGACGCGGTGCAGGAAGTAGGCGCCAAGCGCCCGCCACGGCGCTACTTGCGTTGCCAACGCAGCAACCAGGCCGCGAGTCAACAGAAAGGCGCTGAGGGCGAAGAAGATCCACACGCCCACTTTGCCAATGCCATGGTGCGCGAACGGCAGCAGGCCGGTGCCGATATGCGAGACGAGTACGAACAGCACGGCCACCCCACGCAAGCCATGCAGCGCGAGTGAAAAACCGTCGCACCCTCCAATGCATCTCATTAGACACAACCCAGCGTGCCGGCGGATAGCCGCATGAAGCGTACCGCTGCAGCGAAGTCGGTGACACGCTGTTGGCCGATCCAGATGGTCTTGAAGCTGGGCTCGCCGTCACCCTTGCGCGCCAGGAAGCCGTCGAGATTGGCCATGCGACGCACCATGTCGTTCAGGCCGGGCGGTTGCTTTGATATGGGCTTGTTCGCCAGCACATGCGCAGTGCGTATCTCGTCTGGATCGAACATCAACGAGGCTGTTGGCTCCCTGGCAGCTGCGGCCTTCGCAGCTGCAACTTGGGCAGCGCTAAAGGGCCGAGAAGTAGTCTTCGGTTTCTTTACGATCGGCATAGCGGCACGAATTCAAACACGCAGACTCATCGTCGCGCAGTGTCCAGACCAAGAAGACAACCCTTGCTTGCCACATGCCCAGGCTTTCAAGTCTGAGAGCCTGAGAGCATCCCAGGCCCCTGGCGGCGCCCGTTGTTCGCGGAGAAACACCCGATCTCGGTGCATTTCGCAATGTGGAAGGTTTTGTTTCTCATGAGTCTTTCGTTCATGCCCGCTCA
>JBBRCN010000071.1:0-21938 GCA_038204775.1 Burkholderiales bacterium
CTGCACGAGTTGCAGATCGGTGGCTTCGACGCCTTGCCCATCATCGGCCTCACGGCCTTTTTGCTGGGCGTTGTGGTGGCCTACCAGGGGGCCGACCAGCTGCGCAACTATGGCGCCAACATCTTTGTCGTGGAACTGGTGGGTTATGCCATGTTGCGCGAGTTTGCGCCGCTCATCAGCGCCATCATCATCGCCGGGCGTTCGGGTTCAGCCTATGCGGCGCAGCTGGGCACCATGGTGGTCAACGAAGAGGTGGACGCTCTCAGCACCATCGGCATCGACCCGCTGCAGCGGCTGGTGTGGCCCAGGATCCTCGCGCTGGCAATCGCCTTGCCCTTGTTGACCGTGTTTGCTGACATCGCCGGCGTCTTTGGCGGCATGGTCATGGCCAGCACGCAGCTGGACATCGGCTTTGCCGAATTTCTCGCCCGCTTTGGCCGTGTCATGCAAGGCACGGCGCTGCTGGTTGGCGTGGGCAAGTCATTCGTGTTTGCTTTCATCATCGTGCTGGTGGGTTGCTTCCAGGGCCTGCGCACACGCGGCAGTGCCGACAGCGTGGGCCGGCAAACGACGGTCAGCGTGGTGCAGGCCATCTTCCTGGTCATCGTGGCCGACGCGCTGTTTTCGGTGGCCTTCAACGTGCTGGACATTTGAGGTGGACGGCGACAACACGGTCATCGATCTGCAGCAGGTGGGCACCCGCTTTGGCAGCCATACCGTGCACGACGGCTTGGACCTGGTGGTCAAGCGCGGCGAGGTGCTGGGCCTGGCCGGCGGCAGCGGGTCTGGCAAGTCGGTGCTGCTGCGCGAGATGATCGGCCTGCAGCGCCCCAGCGCCGGTCGGGTGTGTGTGTTTGGCCAGGACATCCAGGCACTGGGCGCCGAAGAGGCACTGCTGCTGCGCCAGCGCTGGGGTGTGATGTTCCAGCGCGGGGGCCTGTTCAGTGCGCTCACCGTGCGCCAGAACGTGGGCCTGCCGCTGCGCGAGCACACCAACCTGGACGACGCGCTGATTGACGAGATCGCCGAATACAAGCTGGCCCTCACCGGCCTGCCGCCCGAGGCGGGCCTGAAGCTGCCCGGTGAATTGAGTGGCGGCATGCTCAAGCGCGCCGCGCTGGCGCGGGCCATTGCACTGGACCCGGAACTGCTGTTTCTGGACGAACCGACCTCGGGCCTGGACCCGGCCAGTTCAGCCGGCGTTGACGAGCTGATCCAACGCACGCAGGCGCTGCTGGGCCCCACCATGGTCGTCGTCACGCACGACCTGGACCTGCTGTGGCGCGTGACCGACCGCGTCGCCGTGCTGGGCGAAGGCCGTGTCCTGGCGCTGGACACGATGGACAACTTGTCTCGGCACGAACACCCCATCGTGCAGGCCTACTTCATCGACCGACGGGGCGCGCAGGCTGCGCCCGCAGCTGCATAGGGCACAAACGCATGGACGACAAAGTCAACTATCCGTTGGTCGGCGCCTTTGTGCTGGTGCTGGGCGCCGCGCTGGTGGCAGCCGTGCTGTGGCTGGCGGCGGGGCTGGACGGCAAACAGTCCAAGGACCGCTACCAGGCCGTGATCAAAGAGTCGGTGGCAGGCCTGAACATCGACGCGCCGGTCAAGTACCTGGGCGTGGACGTGGGCAAGGTCAGCCACATTGGCATCGACCCTGCCAATTCCGCCCAGGTGCGCCTGCAGTTCTTGATCGACCGCGGCACACCCATCAAACAGGACAGCGAAGCGGTGCTGAAGACGCAGGGGCTGACCGGCATCGCCTACGTTGAATTGAGCGGCGGCAGCGCGGGTTCGCCACCGCTGATGGTGCGGGCTGGCGGTCCGCCGCCGATGATCCCCTTCAAGATGTCGCTGGGCGCGCGGCTGGAAAACGTGGTCACCAATGTGCTGGCCAACGTGGACCGGGTGTCCAACAACCTGAATGCGGTTTTTGACAACGACAACCGCGTGGCGTTGAAGGCCATCCTGGCCGACACCGCTGCCTTGACCAAGGCCCTGGCGGCCCAGCGTCCGGTGCTGGCCGCCGCACTGGCCGACGCTGCACGCACGACACGCCTGTCGGCACAAGCCGGTCAGAAGCTGGAGCCCACGCTGGACCGCGTGGCGGCCGGCGCCTTGGCCGTCGAACGCATGGCCGTGGTGGCGTCATCGGCCAGCACCAAGGCCGCTGTGGCCGCCGATGCAGCGGCCAGCGGCGTGCAGCAGGTGGGCAGTGAAACGCTGCCCGAGCTGTCGCGACTGATGGCTGAATTGCAGGACCTGGCCGCTTCCTTGCGTCGCTTGAGCGAACAGACCACTGGCAACCCCAGCAGTCTGCTGGTGGGCGGTCCACCCCGACAGCCGGGGCCCGGAGAAAGGGCAAGACCATGAACATGACGCAGCACGTGTCTGACGCATCCAGGGCCCGTCGCTCGCATTTGGGCTGGTGCCTGGGCCTGCCCCTCCTGGTGGGGCTGCTCACGGCATGCAGTGGCACCTTGTTGCCCAAGCCACCGGCGGCGCCGACTCGGCACACGCTCGATGGCGCCTCTGTGGAGCGCGGGGCCGCAGCGCTTGGCCGCACGCCGGCCGCCGCGCTTGCTGCGGCCTCCGTGCTGGTGGTGGCCGTGCCCCGTGCGGCGCCGGGCCACGACAGCACACGCATGGTCTACTTGCAGCAGCCGCGTGAACTGCGGGCCTTCGCGCACAACGAATGGGTGGACACGCCGGCGCAGATGCTGGCGCCACTGATGGTGCGTGCGCTGCAGGACAGCGGCGCCTTTCGTGTCGTGCTGCTGGCGCCCAGCGGCGCCACCGGGGCGCTGCGCCTGGAGACCGAGCTGATACGCCTGCAACAGGACTTTGGCAGCCAGCCCAGTCAGGTGCGCCTGACCCTGCGTGCCGTGCTGGTGGACGCCGTCACCCGCCAGGCCGTGGCCTGGCGTGAGTTCGACGAGAGCGTGGCCGCGCCAAGTGACAGCCCGGCGGGTGGTGTGCAGGCCGCACATCAGGCCACCCAGCGTGTGCTGCAGGCGCTGGCCTCGTTCTGCGCGCAGCAGGCCCAGCAGCGCGCCGCTTCAACGGCCGGGCGCTGAGGCAGTAGCTTCAGGCGGCGGGCCGCCCGGCAGGGGTGCAGCCGCCGGCGCTTCGGGCACACCGAGCTGCCGCACAAAGCCACCTTCGGCCCATTCGACATAGCGCCAGTCGCTGCCGGTCTGCACCACACCAACGGGTGCCTCCAGCGCCTGCACCGGCACGCCGCGCAGGGCCCGCGCCATGCTCTCGATCCAGATCGGCAGTGCCAGACCGCCACCGCTTTCGCCTGCGCCCAGGCTGCGTGGCTCATCAAACCCCATCCAGCCCACGCCCACCACACCGGGTGCCCAGCCTGCAAACCAGGCATCGACGGCGTCATTGGTGGTGCCGGTCTTGCCGTGCAGGTCGGGCCGTTTCAACTGCGCCTGGGCTTGTGCGGCCGTGCCGCGGGCCGTGACATCGCGCAGCAGGGTGTTGACCAAGAACACATTGCGAGCAGGCACGACGCGGTTGCTTTCGTCCAGCGGCTCGGGCGGTGGCGCTTCAAAGAGCACCTGGCCCTGCGGCCCCAGGATGCGTTCGATGAGCACCGGCGCTACACGATGGCCGCCGTTGGCCAGCACGGCGTAGGCCTGCGCCATCTGCACCGGTGTGCTGCTGCCGCTGCCCAAGGCCAGTGTCAGGTCCTGCGGCAGTTGTTTCATGTCGAAGCCAAATCGCGCGATCCACTCGCGTGCGGCCGGCAGGCCCAGCTGCTGCAGCAGGCGCACGCTGACCAGGTTCTTGGACCGCACCAGGCCTTCGCGCATCGTGATGGGGCCGTCGAACTTGCCGTCGCTGTTCTGCGGGTTCCAGCTGGGTGTGCCGCCGTCGTAGGACGTCAGCGGTGCGTCGTTGACCAGCGTTTCGGGCATCAAGCCGTGTTCCAGTGCGGCGGAGTACAAAAAGGGCTTGAAGGCCGAACCCGGCTGGCGTGCCGCCGACGTGGCGCGGTTGAACTGCTGGCGGCCGAAAGAAAAACCGCCCACCATGGCCCGCACACGACCGGTGGTCGGATCCAGCGCCACATAGGCGGCGTTGGCTTGTGGCCACTGCGCCAGCGTCCACTGCGGGGCCCTGCCTGTGCCCGACGACGGCAACAGGGCCAGACGCACGACCGAGCCGCGCCGGATGGCGATGTCGCTGCGGGCCCCGGTTTGCAGCGCCGCCTGCACCCAGCGCAGGGCCGGGCCGCCGAGGGTGACGGTTTCGCCGCTGGCCAGCTTGGCCGTCAGCTCCTGGGGGCTGGCCTGCATCACGATGGCCAGGCGCAGGTCTTCGTCGTCGCGCCCGTCCTTCAGCGCCAGGCCTGCAGCGCGGTCGGCCTGAGCCGCGTTGTCGGGCAGTCTTTCCTGGTCTTCCGGGCCGCGCCAGGGCTGCTTGCGTTCGTGGGCCATCACGGCCCGGCGCAGTGCGGTGTGGGCCGCGCGCTGGTCCTCGCTGCGCAGCGAGGTCAGCACACGCACGCCTTCGGTGTAGGCCTTTTCGCCCAGCAGTTCCACCACCGCGCGGCGTGCCATCTCTGCCACGTGCTGCGCCTGCACGTCCACAAAGCGGGGGCTGCGGTAGCTCAGGCGCGCCATCACGGCTTCGTCGTGCTGGTCGGCCGTGATGACGCCGGTGCGCAGCATGCGCGCCAGCACCCAGTGCTGGCGGCGGGTGGCCGATGCTTCGTTGACCACCGGATTGGCGTGGATGGGGTTCTGTTGCAGCCCGGCCAGCATCGCGATTTCGGCCAGGGTCAGGTGTGCCAGCGGCTTGCCGAAGTAGGCCTGGGCTGCAGCGCCATAACCGTAGGCCCGCTGCCCCAAGTAGATCTGGTTGAGGTACAGCTCCAGGATCTCGTCCTTGCTTAGCTCGTCTTCCAGCCGCCAGGCGATCAACGCTTCCTTGATCTTGCGTTCGGCGGTGCGGCGCGTGCTCAGGAAGAAGGTGCGCGAGACTTGCTGCGTGATGGTGCTGGCACCACCGCCGATGCCACCGGTGGCGTGGGACCAGGCCGCGCGCGCCACGCCGCGCCAGCTGATACCGCTGTGTTCGTAAAAGCCTGCGTCCTCGACCGCGACGACGGCCTGCTTCAGCATCTGCGGCATCTGCGCAATGGGCACGAAGATGCGCCGCTCGGTGCCGAACTGCGCGATCTCGTTGCCTTCCGAGGTCAGCACCTGCAGGTGCTGGCGCGGCCTGTAGTCGGTGGCCTTGTCCAGCGGCGGCAGGTCGTTCCAGTACCAGGCGCCAGCCACCACCAGCGCCATCGCCGCGACCACCGCCACGGCAGCCGCCACCAGCAGCGCCACCAGCAGCGACACCAGCAACATGCCCGAGATGACGAAGCCACGCGCACGGCGGCGCGGCGGCCGGAGACGCCAGCGGCTGATGCTCACGGTGCCCCTTCGAACACCGCCGTGCCGTCGCCGTTGTCCTTGACGTGGCGGATGTCGGGGTAACCGGCCAAGTGCGCCATGTGCGCGTCGGTCGTGCCCAGGATGCGCAGCTTGAGTTGCCGCGCTTGCGCGGGCGCCAGCGGCAGGCTCAGCGCCGTGGCGGTGATCGCCGCAAGCAGGCTGGGGGGGCGGGTCATGGAGCTGAGCCTGGGTGCAAAGGTGCGCAGCCTAACAAGTTCGAGCGCATGGCCGCCCTGCGGCGGCCCCGCGTTCTGCGCCCCTTCTGCGCCCCTTCTGGGCGCCTTCACCGCGTCGTCAAGCCGTTGGTGCCGCCGCCAAACCAGGCCAGCCGTTGTTCGGCCGGGATGCCCGTACCCAGCGAGGTGCGGTGCGCTCTTTCGATGACGTGCCAGAAGTAGCGGTAGCTGGCGCGGTCGTGCAGCGTGTCGGCGCGGCGGATGGGCGCCCACTGCGTGGCCTGTGCTGCGCTGATGATCTCGATGGCCTGGTCCAGCTCTGCCACGGTGGGCGAGAAGGCGTCGACGATGGGGCGGATCTGCGCCGGGTGGATGCTCCACATGCGGGTGTAGCCAAGCAGCTTGCAGGCCATCTCGGCAGCCGCCTGCAGCGCCTGCGTGTCCTTGAATTCGGTGAACACGCAGTGCGATGGCGTCTTGGCAAAGGCGTGGCAGGCGGCGGCGATTTCCAGCTTGGCACGCACCACCAACGGATGCTCGAACTGTCCCGCGCCGCCCATTGCACTTTGTGGAATGACGCCGCGGTGCGCCGAGACAAAGTCCATCAGGCCGAAGGACAACGATTCGATGCGCGGATGCGCGGCAATGGCAAACACGTCGCGCAGGGCGCCATGTGTTTCCACCAAGGTGTGCAAGGGGATGGCACCACCGCCCAGGGCATCGATGGCCTGCGCCGCGCGCTGCACATCGGCCAGCCCCTCGGGCTTGGGCAACATCAGGTAAGCCGGCACGCGGCTGGATGCCAGCACCGTGCGCGCCACATCGTCGAACTTCGGGTGGTCCACCGGCAGCAGGCGCACACCGACGCGACCATGGCGGTTGTCCGGGCCGGCCAGCAGCGACACGATGAGGTGGGCCTGCTCGACCTCGCCGCCCACCGGCGCGCCGTCTTCGTTGTCCAGCGTGACGTCGAACACCGGACCCCCGGGGCCGGACAGTTCGGCCTGCAATTGCAGGCTCTTGCGCATGCGCGGTTCCACGCCGGCGTAGTGGTCGCACACCGGCAGCGCCGGCAGCTGTTCGCCAGCGCCGAATAGCGCCTCGCGTGGCGAGATCACGTTCAGAGCAGGTGCTTGACGCCGTCCTGTTCGCCCGTCAGCTCGGCCAGCGTCTTGTCGATGCAGGCCTGGCTGAATTCGTCGATCGGCAGGTCTTTCACGATCGAGTACTGGCCGCCTTCGCAGGTCACCGGGTAGCCGAACATGACGTCCTTGGGGATGCCGTACTCGCCGTTGCTGGGCACGCCCATGGTGACCCAGCCGCCGCCCGTGCCCAGGGCCCAGTCGTGCATGTGGTCAATGGCGGCGTTGGCGGCGCTGGCGGCCGAAGACAGACCACGCGCTTCGATGATGGCTGCGCCACGCTTGCCCACGGTGGGCAGGAAGGTGTCCTTGTTCCAGACCTGATCGTTGATCATGTCCTTCACGTTCGCGCCGTCGATGGTGGCGAATCGGTAGTCGGCGTACATCGTCGGGCTGTGGTTGCCCCACACGGCCAGCTGCTTGATGGCGGCCACAGGCTTGCCGGTCTTGGCGGCGATCTGACTCAGCGCGCGGTTGTGGTCCAGCCGCAGCATGGCGGTGAAGTTCTCGCGCTTCAGGCTGGGTGCGCTTTTCATCGCGATCCAGGCATTGGTGTTGGCCGGGTTGCCCACCACGAGCACCTTCACGTCGCGGCTGGCCACCTGGTCCAGCGCCTGGCCCTGGCCAATGAAGATCTTGCCGTTGATGCTGAGCAGCTCGGCGCGTTCCATGCCGGCCTTGCGCGGCATGCTGCCCACCAGCAGGGCGTAGTCGGTGTCCTTGAAGGCGGTCATCGGGTCGCCGTGCGCCTGCATGCCGGCCAGCAGCGGGAAGGCGCAGTCTTCCAGTTCCATCATCACGCCCTTCAGCGCCTTCTGCGGGCCTTCAACCGGCACCTCGAGCAGCTGCAGGATGACGGGCTGGTCCTTGCCCAGCATTTCGCCGCTGGCAATGCGGAACAGCAGGGCGTAGCCGATCTGGCCGGCAGCGCCGGTGACTGCCACGCGCACGGGCTTCTTGGTCATGGGGTTCTCCTCGGGAGCAGTTGGCAAACCGCGGTGGGTGCAAGGCCGGGGCGGAAGGCCGTGATTCTAGTCACCCAAGCCTGACTGAACTCTTATGTCTTATGCAAGACTTGTTGGACAATGGCAGCGATGCCCGACTCTGCCAGTGCCTCCGCCAGCGCCAACGCCAGCGCCAACGCGACCGCCAACCCAGGCGGTGCGGCAACACCTTCCTTCAGCCCGCTCTATCAGCAGATCAAGGCGCTGCTGGTGCAAGGCCTGCAGGCCGGTGAATGGCTGCCGGGTCAATCCATTCCCAGCGAAATTGAACTGGCCGCCCGCTTCAAGGTCAGCCAGGGCACGGTGCGCAAGGCCATCGACGAGATGGCGACGGAGAACATGCTCGTGCGCCGCCAGGGCAAGGGCACCTTCGTGGCCACCCATGCCGAACAGTCCACGCAGTACCGCTTCTTGCGGCTGCAGCCCGACGACGGCAACGCCGCGCCGCTGCAGCGCCGCTTGCTGGAGTGCCGCCGCATGCGCGCGCCGGCCGAGGTGGCGCGCCTGCTGGCCCTGAAAGCCGGTGAAGCGGCGGTGCAGGTGCGCCGGCTGCTGCTGGCCGCCGACGGCGGCACCCTGCGCCCGGTGGTGCTGGACGACCTGTGGCTGCCTGGCACGCCGTTCAAAGGCCTGACCGCAGAACGCATGGAGGCCTGGCGCGGGCCCCTGTACCGGCTTTTCGAGGCCGAATTCTCGGTTCACATGATCCGCGCCGAAGAAAAGCTCCGTGCCGTGGCGGCGCCGGCCGAAGAAGCCGAACTCTTGCAGGTGCCGGTGGGCAGCCCGCTGCTGTCGGTGGAGCGGCTGTCCTTCACCTATGGCGACCGGCCGGTCGAACTTCGACGCGGCCTTTATGACACTGCCGCACATCACTACCGCAACGAGCTCAGCTGAAGACCCTGTCGGCAGCGTCTCTAGCAGTTCCGCGTAAGCCTGTTGCGTTGCAATAAACTCCGGCGGACTGATACGGTTTCCGAAAGAACAAGATGACCGAACTCACCAGAAAAAGACCCGGCACGATGAGGCTGGTGGATGCCGTGAAGTACCGGCTGCCGCTGGCGGGCGTGGTGTCCATCCTGCACCGTGCCAGCGGCGCGATCATGTTCGGCCTGCTGCCGCTGATCATCTGGCTGTTCGACATGAGCGTGACCTCGGAGATCTCTTTCGATGTCTTCAAGAGCGCCTTCGTGGCCGGCATCGGCTTCGTGCCCGGCTGGCTGGTGAAGCTGCTGATGCTGGCGCTGATCTGGTCCTTCCTGCACCACTTCATCGCTGGTGTGCGCCACCTGTGGATGGACGCCACACACAACGTCAGCAAGGAATTCGGCCGCCAGTCGGCCGTGGTCACGCTGGTGGCCAGTGGTGTGTTGACCGTGGCGCTGGGCGCCAAGCTGTTCGGCCTGTTCTGAGGCATTCAAGATGACTGTGAACTACGGAAGCCGGCGCGTCGTGACAGGCGCGCACTACGGCATGCGCGACTGGCTGAGCCAGCGCATCACGGCAGTGCTGATGGCGCTGTTCACCCTGGTGCTGCTGGCCCAGGTGCTGTTCGGCGGTCCGCTGGGCTACGACCGCTGGGCCGGCATCTTTTCTGCGCAGTGGATGAAGTTGCTGACCTTCGTCGTTTTCATTTCCCTGGGCTGGCACGCCTGGGTGGGCATGCGAGACATCTGGATGGACTACATCAAGCCGGCAGCCCTGCGCCTGGTGCTGCAGGTGGCCACCATGGTCTGGCTGGTGGGCTGCATGGGCTGGGCCGTGCAGGTCCTTTGGCGCCTTTGAAAGACAACATGGCTCTGACTTCTTCTCTTTCGCGCCGCAAGTTCGACGTTGTCATCGTCGGTGCCGGCGGTTCCGGCATGCGCGCTTCTTTGCAGTTGGCACTGGCCGGCCTGAACGTGGCCGTGCTGTCCAAGGTGTTTCCGACCCGTTCGCACACGGTGGCCGCGCAGGGTGGCATCGGCGCCAGCCTGGGCAACATGGCCGAGGACAACTGGCACTACCACTTCTACGACACCGTCAAGGGCAGTGACTGGCTTGGCGACCAGGACGCCATCGAATACATGTGCCGCGAAGCACCCAAGGTGGTGTACGAGCTCGAACACATGGGCATGCCGTTCGACCGCAACCCCGATGGCACCATCTACCAGCGTCCTTTTGGCGGCCACACCGCCAACTACGGTGAAAAGCCGGTGCAGCGCGCCTGCGCCGCGGCCGACCGCACCGGCCACGCCATGCTGCACACGCTGTACCAGCAGAACGTCAAAGCGCGCACCAACTTCTTCGTCGAATGGATGGCGCTGGACCTGATCCGCGACGCCGAGGGCGACGTGCTTGGCGTGACCGCACTGGAAATGGAAACCGGCGAGGTGCACATCCTCGAGGCCAAGACCACGCTGTTGGCCACCGGCGGTGCGGGCCGCATCTTTGCCGCCAGCACCAACGCGTTCATCAACACGGGCGACGGCCTGGGCATGGCGGCACGTGCCGGCATCCCGCTGGAAGACATGGAGTTCTGGCAGTTCCACCCCACGGGCGTGCACAACGCCGGTGTGCTGCTGACCGAAGGCTGCCGCGGCGAAGGGGCGATTCTTCGCAATTCGAACGGCGAGCGGTTCATGGAGCGTTACGCGCCCACGCTGAAGGACCTGGCGCCGCGCGACTTCGTGTCGCGCTGCATGGACCAGGAGATCAAGGAAGGCCGTGGCTGCGGTCCCAACAAGGACTACATCAACCTGGACATGACGCACCTGGGCGGTGACACCATCCTGAAGCGCCTGCCCAGCGTGTTCGAGATCGGCCACAACTTTGCCAACGTCGACATCACCAAAGAGCCGATTCCGGTGGTGCCGACCATCCACTACCAGATGGGTGGCATCCCGACCAACATCCACGGCCAGGTCGTGGCGCCCAAACACGGCGATCCAAACGCGCTGGTCAACGGTCTGTACGCGGTGGGCGAATGCAGCTGCGTCAGCGTGCACGGTGCCAACCGTCTGGGCACCAATTCGCTGCTCGACCTGCTGGTCTTCGGCCGCGCTGCGGGCAATCACATCGTCGATTCCGGATTGAAGGCGCGCTCGCACAAGTCGCTGCCTGCCGACGCCGCTGATTTGTCGCTGTCGCGCCTGGCGCGCCTGGACAGCAACACCGATGGCGAATACGCACAGGACGTGGCCAACGACCTGCGCAACACCATGCAGCAGCACGCCAGCGTGTTCCGCACGCAGGCCATGATGGACGAAGGTGTCAGCAAGGTGGCGGCCATCGCCGAACGTGTCAAGCGCATCGGCCTGAAGGACAAGAGCCAGGTCTTCAACACCGCGCGCATCGAAGCGCTGGAAGTGGAAAACCTGATCGAGTGTGCACAAGCCACCATCGTGTCGGCCGCCGCGCGCAAGGAAAGTCGCGGCGCGCACACCGTCAATGAATTCGGCGACACGCCCGAGCACCCCAATGGCCGCAACGACGCGGTGTGGATGAAACACACGCTGTGGTATTCCGAAGGCAACCGCCTGGATTACAAGCCGGTGCAACTGAAGCCACTGTCGGTGGAATCGGTGCCGCCCAAAGTGCGCACTTTCTGATGGGCCCCCAAGCTCGCTTTCGCTCGTTGCCCCACAGGGGGGATGTCCGCCAACAGCCCGGCGAAGCCGGTTCCGTGGCGGCAAGCTTGGTCCGTCTCGCGAACACCAGAGGCAGTAAGAAATGACCCTTCGCACTTTCCAGATCTACCGCTACGACCCCGACACCGACGAAAAGCCCCACATGCAGACGCTGCAGGTGGAGCTGGACGGCAACGAGCGCATGCTGCTCGACGCGCTGAACAAGCTCAAGGCCGTGGACCCCACGCTGAGCTTTCGCCGCAGCTGCCGCGAAGGTGTGTGCGGGTCCGATGCGATGAACATCAACGGCAAAAATGGCCTGGCCTGCCTGACCAACATGCGCACGCTGCCGGGCACCATCGTCCTGAAGCCGCTGCCGGGCCTGCCCGTCATCCGCGACCTGATCGTGGACATGACGTTGTTCTTCAAGCAGTACAACAGCATCAAGCCCTACCTGGTCAACGACACGCAGCCGCCCGAGAAAGAACGCCTGCAGTCGCCCGAGGAGCGCGATGAACTCAACGGCCTGTACGAGTGCATCCTGTGCGCCAGCTGCAGCACCGCCTGCCCCAGCTTCTGGTGGAACCCCGACAAGTTCGTCGGCCCGGCCGGTCTGCTGCAGGCCTACCGCTTCATCGCCGACAGCCGCGACCAGGACACCGCCGGCCGCCTGGACAACCTGGAAGACCCGTACCGGCTGTTCCGCTGCCACACCATCATGAACTGCGTGGACGTGTGCCCCAAGGGCCTGAACCCCACCAGGGCCATCGGCAAGATCAAAGAACTGATGGTCCGCCGCGCGGTATGACCCCCCCCCGGAGCGCCTTCGGCGCGCCCCCCCAGGGGGGCGCATCCAGCGGACCGGCAGAGCCGGATCCGCGGCTGCTGCTTGATGCGTCTGATTTGCTGAACGCAAGGTCGCTGAGCAAGCTGCGCTGGCGCTGCCGGCGCGGTCTGCTGGAAAACGACCTGTTCATCGAACGCTTCTTCCGCCGCTTCGAAGAGACGATCACAACAAGACAGGCCGATGGGCTGAATGCCCTGATGGACCTGGCCGACAACGACCTGCTCGACCTCTTGCTGCGCCGCAAGGAGCCGCAAGACCTGGCAGAGCTCAGCGACATCCCCGAAGTGCGTGACGTGCTTGATCAGCTGCGCAGCCGTCCAAACTGAACGACACCCAGAAAGGCCTCAGACGATGACCCCCTCCGACGTGAAAGCCACGCTGTCCTTCAGCGACGGCAGCCCCAGCATGGATCTGCCCATCTACAAGGGCAGCATCGGCCCGGATGTGATCGACATCCGCAAGCTCTACGGCCAGACCGGCAAGTTCACCTACGACCCGGGATTCCTGAGCACGGCGGCCTGCAACAGCACCATCACCTACATCGATGGCGACAAGGGCGAGCTGCTGTACCGCGGCTACCCCATCGAGCAGTTGGCGCAGAACTGCGACTTCCTGGAAACATGCTACCTGCTGCTCAAGGGCGACCTGCCCAACGCGACGCAGAAAACGGACTTCACCAAACTCGTCACCAACCACACGATGGTGAACGAGCAGATGCAGTTTTTCCTGCGCGGTTTTCGCCGCGACGCGCACCCGATGGCTGTGCTCACGGGCCTGGTGGGCGGCTTGTCGGCCTTCTATCACGACAGCACCGACATCAACAACCCGGTGCACCGCGAGATCAGCGCCATCCGCCTGATTGCCAAGATGCCCACGCTGGTGTCCATGGCCTACAAGTACGGCATCGGCCAGCCCTACATCTACCCGAAGAACAGCCTGTCCTACAGTGCCAACTTCATGCGCATGATGTTCGGCACGCCGTGCGAAGACTACGAACCCAACGACGTGCTGGTGCGTGCCATCGACCGCATCTTCATCCTGCACGCCGACCACGAGCAGAACGCCAGCACGTCCACCGTGCGCCTGTGCGGCAGCAGCGGCACCAACCCCTTTGCCGCCATCGCGGCCGGCGTGGCCTGCTTGTGGGGCCCCGCGCACGGCGGTGCCAACGAGGCCGCGCTGAGCATGTTGATGGACATCCAGCGCAATGGCGGCGTGGAGAAGATCGGCGAATTCATCAAGCAGGTGAAGGACAAGAACAGCAGCGTCAAGCTGATGGGCTTCGGCCACCGCGTGTACAAGAACTACGACCCCCGCGCCAAGCTGATGCGCGAAACCTGCCACGAAGTGCTGACGGCGCTGGGCCTTCATGACGACCCGCTGTTCAAGCTGGCCATGGCGCTGGAAAAGATCGCGCTGGAAGACGAATACTTCGTGGCCCGCAAGCTGTACCCGAACGTCGACTTCTACAGCGGCATCGTGCAGCGCGCGCTCGGCATCCCGGTCACCTTGTTCACCGCCATCTTTGCGCTGGCGCGCACGGTGGGCTGGATCGCGCAGCTCAACGAGATGATCGGCGACCCGGAGTACAAGATCGGCCGCCCGCGGCAGCTCTATGTTGGTTCGTTGGCGCGCGACGTCAAGCCGATCGAGCTGCGCTGAAGCGTCGATCCCTCGGCCTGACCCGGCCACCCTTGCGGTGGCCTTTTTTCTGCCGTGGCGCTACGCTGCTGGCCTTGCCCAACAGCATGCTGAACGCTTGAGCCACTTGCCGCTGCCACAGGCCATCAGCGTGGCCGCATTTGACGCGCTGCACGACGACGCGCCGCGCTGGCGCGACGTGATCGTGGCCATTGCAGCGGAACACAGCAGCCAGCCTGTTCGGCAGATGTCGGAAGGCACCGTGCTGGTCGGCTTGGTGGGGCAGGAATTGGTGGTCAAGCTCTATCCACCGTTTCTGCGCGATCATTTTGCCTTCGAGCAGGCGACGTTGCCGCGCCTCAGCGGCCGTCTGCAGGTTCCCACGCCCAAGCTGCTGGCCAGCGGTGAACGCGAAGGCTGGCCCTTTGTGGTGATGACGCAGCTGTCGGGTGAGCCGCTGACGGCAGTCTGGCCGACGTTGGACGAAGCTCAAAAGTGCGCTCTGCTGAAGTCGCTGGGCGCACTGGCAGCGCAGGTGCACGCCCTGCCCGTGGGTGAACTGTCCACGCTGTCGCAGCCCTGGGCCGCATTCGTTCACGCGCAGCGCCAGCGCTGCCGGCATCGACAGCAGCGCACCGGCCTGCCGCCGCAGTTGCTGGATCGGCTGGACGCCTTTGTGCAAGGTGATCTGCCCACTGGCCCGGAAGTAATCCTGACTGGCGAGTACACACCTATGAACCTGCTGGCCCATCAAGGACGCCTGGCCGGCATGTTCGACTTCGGCGACGGACTTGTCGGTCCGCGTCAGTACGACTGGCTCGGGCCGCTGTGTTTCCTGGCCGCCGGCCATGCTGCACGTTGCGAAGCCTTTTTCACAGGCTACGGCGTGCAACCGGACGCGGCCCAGCGCCTGCAACTGCTGCGCTTGATGCTGCTGCACCGCTACAGCAACTTGCACGCGCAGATCGCGTGGCCGGGTTGGCAGCAAGCCGGCAGCTTCGAAGAACTGGCGGCGCTGATCTGGCCCTGAGCCGACCCGGCACCGACTCAGGCCGCTGCTTCCAGCCCGCTTTGAAAGTGTGCGTGCATCAATCGCGATGCCGCCTGCGCGTCACGCGCTTCCAGGGCGGCCATCAGCGCACGGTGTTCATCCAGCGACTCGGCCAGCCGCCCGCGCTTGAACAGCGAATGGTGGCGGTTGAGTTTCATTACCTTGCGCAGATCGGCCACCACCTGCACGCGCCAGCGGTTGCGGCCCAGCGCCAACAGCCGCATGTGGAAGTTTTCGTTGGCGGTGAAAAAGGCGTCGCGCTGCCGCGTCTGTTTTTCCAGGCGCATGTGCAGGGCGCGCAGTTCGGCGATTTCTTCGTCGCTGGCTTCAGCCGCCACCTGCGCCGCGGCATCGGCTTCCAGCAGCGCCAGCAGACGGTAGACCTGTGCCACGTCGTCGCGGGACATTTCGGTGACATAGGCGCCGCGGCGCAGCTTCATCGTCACCAGGCCTTCCACCGCAAGCACCTTCAAGGCCTCGCGCAGCGGCGTGCGGCTGATGCCGAAGTCGGCGCTGAGCTTCATTTCGTCGATCCAGCTGCCGGGTTCCAGGTCGCGCGCAAAAATCTGCTGGCGCAGGCGTTCGGCCACGTCCTGGTACAGGGCGCGGCGCGGCAGGGTGCTTGTTTCGGCGGCGGACAAGACGGGGGATCTGTCAGTCGGATGAAGGTTTTGAATTCATAATTATGCATAATGCGGGGCTGTCGGCAAGTCCAGGCAAGCGCCCATCAAGACCAGCAAAGGTAAACACCCAGCATGGCCTGTCATGCAGCCTGACAGGCCAGACCGACACGAGGACACCTCATGAAAGAAGCCCCAGCCGAGTTCAGCCCCGCCAGCCTGGAACAGTGGACACGGGCCGCGGCCAAGTCGGCGCCCGGCGGTGATGTGGCTGCGCTGAACTGGGTCACGCCTGAAGGCATCGTCATCAAGCCGCTGTACACGGCTGCCGACGTTGCCGCACTGCCCAACCCGGCGCTGGCGGACACGCTGCCCGGCCTCGAGCCTTTCATTCGCGGCCCGCAAGCCACCATGTACGCGGTTAGGCCGTGGACCATCCGCCAGTACGCGGGGTTCTCCACCGCCGAAGACAGCAATGCCTTCTACCGCCAGGCGCTGGCCGCCGGCGGGCAGGGCGTGAGCGTGGCCTTCGATCTGGCCACGCACCGCGGCTATGACAGCGACCACCCGCGTGTGACGGGCGACGTGGGCAAGGCCGGCGTGGCCATCGACAGCGTCGAAGACATGAAGATCCTGTTCGACGGCATCCCGCTGGACAAGGTCAGCGTCAGCATGACCATGAACGGCGCCGTGCTGCCCGTGCTGGCCGGCTACGTGGTGGCGGCAGAAGAGCAGGGCGTGGCCCAGGCGGCATTGAGCGGCACCATCCAGAACGACATCCTCAAGGAGTTCATGGTCCGCAACACCTACATCTACCCGCCAGAACCGTCGATGCGCATCGTGGCCGACATCATCGAATATGCCGCGCAGCAGATGCCCAAGTTCAACTCGATCAGCATCTCGGGTTATCACATGCAGGAAGCCGGCGCCAACCAGGCGCTGGAATTGGCCTTCACGCTGGCCGATGGCAAGGAATACGTGAAGACCGCCATCGCCAAGGGCCTGGACGTCGACGACTTCGCGGGCCGCCTGAGCTTCTTCTGGGCCATCGGCATGAATTTCTATCTGGAGATTGCCAAGATGCGCGCAGCGCGGCTGCTGTGGACCCGCATCATGAAAGGCTTCGACGCCAAGAAGCCCAAGAGCCTGATGCTGCGCACGCACTGCCAAACCAGCGGCTGGAGCCTGACCGAACAAGACCCCTACAACAACGTCGTGCGCACCACCGTCGAAGCCATGGCGGCAGTGTTTGGTGGCACGCAGAGCCTGCACACCAACAGCTTCGACGAGGCGATTGCCTTGCCCACCGAGTTCAGTGCCCGCATCGCACGCAACACGCAGTTGATCATCCAGGAAGAGACGCACATCACGAGCGTGATCGACCCCTGGGCGGGCAGCTACATGATGGAGACGCTCACGCAACAGATGGCCGAGCAGGCCTGGGCCATCATCGAAGAGGTCGATGCCATGGGCGGCATGACACGCGCGGTGGACAGCGGTTGGGCCAAGCTGAAGATCGAGGCCAGTGCAGCTGAAAAGCAGGCACGCATCGACAGCGGCAAGGACGTGATCGTGGGCGTCAACAAGTACAAGCTGGCCAAGGCCGATGCACTGGACATCCGCGACGTGGACAACGTCAAGGTGCGCGAGGGGCAGATCGCCCGGCTGCAGCAGATTCGCGCCACGCGCGACGGCGCGAAGGTGACGGCGCTGCTGGCTGCACTGACCGACGCGGCGCGCAGCGGAGGCGGTAACCTGCTGGCCCTGAGCATCGAAGCCATGCGTGCCCGCGCCACCGTGGGTGAGGTGAGCGATGCGCTGGAGCAGGTCTACGGGCGCCATCGCGCCGACATCATGAAGGTGACCGGTGTGTACGCAGCCGCCTACGACAGTGCCGAGGGTTGGGACCAGTTGAAGGCCGAGATCGCGGCCTTCGGTGAATCGCAGGGCCGGCGCCCGCGCGTGATGATCGCCAAGCTGGGCCAGGACGGCCACGACCGCGGCGCCAAGGTGGTGGCCACGGCCTTTGCCGACCTGGGCTACGACGTGGACATGGGGCCGCTGTTCCAGACACCTGAAGAGTGCGCGCGCCAGGCCATCGAAAACGACGTGCACGCCGTGGGCGTCAGCACCCTGGCGGCGGGGCACAAGACGCTGGTGCCGGCCATCATTGCGTCGCTGAAGGCGCAGGGCGCAGACGACATCATCGTCTTCGTGGGCGGTGTCGTTCCGCAGCAGGACTACAGTTTCCTGTACGACGCGGGCGTGAAGGGCATCTACGGCCCAGGCACGCCGATTCCGGTCAGCGCCAAGGACGTGCTCGAACACATCAAGGCGGCGCAGGCCTGAACATGGGGCCGGTGCCCGACACACGCCTGGCGCTGCAGCAGGTGGTGGCCGCCGACTTCGACACGCTGCTGGCGCTGCGCATCCGTGCCATGCAGCCCAGTCTGCAGGCGCTGGGCCGTTTCGACCCCGACCGCGCGCGAGAGCGTTTTGCCAGCACCTTCCTGCCCGAGTACATGCAGCACATTCTGTTGGACGGCCAGCGCGTGGGCTGTGTGTCGCTGCGGCCCAAGCCGGCGGCGCTGCGCATGGACCACCTGTACATCGAGCCCGACGCGCAACGGCAGGGCTTGGGCGCCTGGGTCATGGACTGCGCCTGTTCGCTGGCCGACTTGCGCCAGCAGCCGCTGGAACTGGCCGCGCTGCAAGGCAGCGATGCCAACCGCTTCTACCTGCGCCACGGTCTCGTTGAAGTGAGCCGCAGCGACTTCGACATCGACTACCGGCGTGGGCCAACGGCCGATCCGAAGGCCGTGGTCAGTGAACTCTGGACCCGCTTCCAGGCCCGCGACTGGGCCGCTGCACGCCAGCTGGTGCACGACGACGCGGTCATCCGCTGGCCGGCCACCGGCGAGTGCCTGGTTGGTGGCGACACCTTCATCGCCGTCAACGCCGAGTACCCCGAAGGTTGGACCATCCAGTTGCTGGACGCGCAGGCGCTGCAGGACGGGCGCGTGCTGTCCATGGCGCGCGTCGACCACCCGCCGGGGCACTTCCTGGTCCAGACCACCGTGCGCGTGCGCAACGGCCGCATTGCCCACGCTCAGGAGCTGTGGGCCACTTGCGAAGAGCCGCCGGCCTGGCGCGGCGCGCAACGCTTTCCCGGTATTCACCGCATGCCCGGATGGCGCACGGCATGAGTGCAGGCCCGTCGGCACAGGACCGGTCGCTGGTCGATGCCGTTCTGGGTGCGCCCGGCCCTGCGCAGCGCCGCGCCATGGCCAAGGCCATCACGCTGCTGGAGTCCACTCGCGCCGATCACCGCCTGCGTGCCGACGCAGTGCTGAACGCCTTGTTGCCTGCCACCGGCAACAGTTTTCGCCTGGGCCTGAGCGGTGTGCCGGGCGTGGGGAAGAGCACCTTCATCGAAGCCTTGGGCCTGCACCTCATCGAACAGGGCCACCGCGTGGCGGTGCTCGCCGTGGACCCGAGCAGCAGCTTGAGCGGCGGCAGCATCCTGGGCGACAAGACGCGCATGGAGCGCCTGAGCGTGCAGGAACGCGCCTACATCCGACCCAGCCCGGCCAGCGGCACCCTGGGTGGCGTGGCCGAGAAGACCCGTGAATCGTTGCTGGTGTGCGAGGCTGCGGGCCACGACATCGTCATCGTCGAAACCGTCGGCGTGGGTCAGAGCGAAACGGCGGTGGCCGCCATGACCGACATGTTCGTGCTGCTGCAACTGCCCAACGCCGGGGACGACCTGCAGGCCATCAAGAAGGGCGTCATGGAACTGGCCGACCTGGTGGTCATCAACAAGGCCGACCTGGACGAAGACGCCGCGACCCGGGCCCGCGCCCAGATCGCCAGCGCGATGCGCTTTCTGGGCCCGCACAGCCACACGTCCACCGCCGTCATGCAGCTCAGCGCGCTGAAGGGCACGGGGCTGCCTGCCTTCTGGCAAGCGGTGACCGATTTCCGCCAGCGGCAGCAGGCCGAAGGCCGCTTCGCGCAGCGGCGTCATGACCAGGACCAGGCCTGGATGTGGGAACGCATCGAAGCCGGCCTGCGCCAGCGTTTCCGCCAACACCCCGCCGTGCAGCAGGCTCTGCCGGCCCTGAGCGAACAGGTCCTTCAAGGCCAGGTGGCGGCATCCGTGGCCGCCCGTCGCCTGCTGGACCTGATGAACTGAACAAGCGCACCCCGACATCGAGGACACCATGCACGACATCATCGAACAGCTGGAAAAAAAGCGTGCCGCTGCACGCCAGGGCGGAGGCGAGAAGCGCATCGCGGCCCAACACGCCAAGGGCAAGCTGACAGCTCGCGAGCGGCTTGAACTGCTGCTGGACGAAGGCACCTTCGAAGAGTGGGACATGTTTGTCGAGCACCGCTGCACGGACTTCGACATGCAGGACAACAGGGTGCCTGGCGACGGTGTCGTCACCGGCTACGGCATGATCAACGGCCGCCTGGTGTTTGTGTACAGCCAGGACTTCACCGTCTTCGGTGGTGCCCTGAGCGAAGCCCATGCCGAGAAGATCTGCAAGGTCATGGACCAGGCCATGAAGGTGGGCGCGCCGGTCATCGGCCTCAACGACAGCGGCGGTGCACGCATCCAGGAAGGGGTTGCGTCACTCGGAGGTTATGCCGAGGTCTTCCAGCGCAACGTGATGGCCAGCGGCGTGATCCCGCAGATCAGCCTGATCATGGGCCCCTGTGCAGGCGGCGCGGTGTACTCGCCGGCCATGACCGACTTCATCTTCATGGTCAGGGACAGCAGCTACATGTTTGTCACCGGCCCCGAGGTGGTGAAGACCGTGACACACGAAGAAGTGACGGCAGAGGAGTTGGGCGGCGCTGGCACGCACACCAGCAAGAGCGGTGTGGCCGACCTGGCATTCGAGAACGACGTCGAAGCGCTGATGATGCTGCGCCGCTTCTTCAACTACCTGCCGCTGAACAACCGCGACGGCGTGCCGGTGCGGCCCAGCGGCGACCCGGCCGAGCGGCTGGACATGAGTCTGGACACGCTGGTGCCCGAGAACCCGAACAAGCCCTACGACATCAAGGAGCTGATCCTCAAGACGGTGGACGACGGCGACTTCTTCGAGCTGCAGTCCGACTACGCCAAGAACATCGTCATCGGCATGGCGCGCATGGCCGGGCGCACAGTGGGCATCGTGGCCAACAACCCGCAGGTGCTGGCCGGCTGCCTGGACATCAAGAGCAGCATCAAGGCTGCGCGCTTCGTGCGCTTTTGTGATGCCTTCGGCATCCCGGTGATCACCTTCGTCGACGTGCCGGGCTTCATGCCGGGCACGTCTCAAGAATACGGCGGCATCATCAAACACGGCGCCAAGCTGCTGTATGCCTATGCCGAGTGCACGGTGCCCAAGGTCACGGTGATCACGCGCAAGGCCTACGGCGGCGCCTACGACGTGATGAGCAGCAAGCACCTGCGCGGCGACGTCAACTTTGCCTGGCCCCACGCCGAGATCGCGGTGATGGGCGCCAAGGGCGCGGTGGAGATCATCTTCCGCGAGGACAAGGGCAACCCCGCCAAGCTGGCCGCCAGGGAAGCGGAATACAAGGCCCGCTTCGCCAACCCCTTCGTGGCCGGAAGCCGCGGCTTCATCGACGACGTCATCCAGCCGCACGAAACGCGCAAGCGCATCTGCCGGTCCTTGGCGATGTTGAAGGACAAGAAGATCGAGAACCCGTGGCGCAAGCACGGCAATATTCCCCTGTAGACCGCGCAGTCATTCCTTACGATCATGTAAGGAGAACCCTGGAGCCAGCCTCATGTCCACCGCCACGCTCACCAGCAAAGGCCAGATCACCATCCCTGCCGACGTGCGTCGCTTGCTCAACGTCCAGACTGGCGACCGGGTGGAGTTCGTGCAGGTCGGGCCCGGCCGCTTCGAGCTCGTCGCGGCCACGCGCTCCGTGCGTGAACTGAAGGGCCTGTTCGGCAAGCCTGATCGCAAGGTGTCCATCGCCGAGATGAATCTTGTGATCGCCGAACGCGGCGCCCGTGCGGGGCGCGCCAAATGATTGGTCTAGACACCAATGTGCTGGTGCGCTACGTCATGCAAGACGACCCTCGCCAGTCGCCCCGGGCCACGCGGCTGATCGAATCTCTCAGCGCCGAAGAGCCCGGCTTCGGGCCGGTGGTGGCGCTGGTGGAACTGGTGTGGGTGCTGGCTGGCAGCTATGCGCTCGACCGCACGCAGGTTTCAACGGTGCTGGACACCTTGTTGCGCAGCAAGGAACTGTTGGTGGACCGTGCCGACCTCGTGACCCAGGCATTGCAGCGCTTCAGCGCCGGCAGTGCGGACTTTGCCGATGCCTTGATCGAGCGTAGCGCCAACGCCGCAG
>JBBRCN010000072.1:0-21419 GCA_038204775.1 Burkholderiales bacterium
AGGTGGCCGGTCAGCGCGGCCTGGATCGCCATCTCGGCGGTGGCCAGGTCGCGGATCTCGCCCACCATGATGATGTCCGGGTCCTGCCGCATCAGCGCGCGCAGGCCTTCGGCAAAGCCCATGTCCAGCGCCGGCTGCACCTGGGTCTGGTTGAAGCTGGGCTCGATCATCTCGATCGGGTCTTCGATGGTGCAGACGTTGACCTCGTCGGACGCCAGCGCCTTGAGCGTGCTGTACAGCGTGGTGGTCTTGCCGCTGCCCGTGGGCCCGGTGACCAGGATGATGCCGTGCGGCCTGGCTATCAGTTCCTGCCAGACCTTGCTTTCGTGTTCGCCAAAGCCCAAGGCAGGCAAGCCCTTGACCACGGTTTCGGGGTCGAAGATGCGCATCACCATCTTCTCGCCAAAGGCGGTGGGCAGCGTGGACAAGCGCATCTCCACTTCACCGCCCGCCTTCTCGACACCGCCTTCGGTGACGCTGGGCCGGCGTGTCTTGATGCGACCGTCCAGGGGCCGGCGCTTTTCGACCACGTCCATCCGCCCCAGCAGCTTGATGCGCGAGGTCATGGCGCTCATCACCGTCAGCGGCACCTGGTAGACGGTGTGCAGCACGCCGTCGATGCGGAAGCGGATGGCGCCCATGTCGCGGCGCGGCTCGAGGTGGATGTCGGACGCGCGCTGATCGAAGGCGTACTGCCACAGCCAGTCCACCACCTGCACCACACCCTGGTCGTTGGCGTCCAGCGTCTTGCTGGTCTTGCCCAACTCCACCAGCTGCTCGAAGCTGGCGCTGGTGGCGTTTTCACCGCTCTTCGCCGCCGCGCGCACGCTGCGCGCCAGGGCGTAGAACTCGGTGGTGTAGCGGCGCAGGTCGTCGGGGTTGGCCACCACCAGCTTGACGTGGCGGCGGGTGTGGGCCTCGATCTCGGAAACCCAGGCCGTGTCATACGGCTCGGCGGTGGCAATCACCACCTCGGTGGGCGACACCGACACCGGCAGCGCGAGGCGGCTTTGTGCGTACTGCACGCTCATGACGTCGGCCACCCGGCCCACGTCCACACGCAGGGGGTCGATGCGCAGATAGGGCAGCCGGCAGCGGCTGGCCAGCCATTCGGTCAGGTGTTCTGTGTCCAAAGACTGCGTGCTGCCCTTGCGCAGCAGGCCGGCACCACCCAAGCGCACCAGCGCATGCAGGCTGGAGGCCCCGGCACGAAAACGTGCGGTCACACGCTGGGCGTCGTCGGCGGTGATCCAGCCGTCATCGCGCAGCCATCCCAGCAGCAGTGGCCACTCCAGCTTGCCCTTGGGCGAAGCGACTGGCGACAGTGCAGCCGGCTTGGCCGGCGACACGGCAGCCGCCGCAGCAGCTGCGGGCTTGGTGGTGGCGGCGTTCATGGCTTAAGGCGCGGGTGTACCGGGTGTGTAAGGCCGCACCATGCGCAGCCACTTGCGCGCCGGCAGGTTCAGGTGGCCGAAGCGCTGTTCGATGGCAGCCGCACGTTGGATCAATTCTTCGCGCGACGGCACCACCACGCCGCGCCCGGCCACGACCACGGTGTTGCCTTCACGCGTGGGCCGCAGGCTCCAGACCGGGTCGGTGCCAAAAGCGGCAGCGATGCGGGCAATGCTGTCATGGAAGCTGGCGTGGCGACCGAACAAATTGACGCTCATCAGCCCGCCATCTTCAAGCACCGAATGGCAGGCGCTGTAGAAGTCCACGTCGTCCAGCACGGGTGCTGCGGCCTCATGGTCGTACAGGTCCACGTGCAGCAGCCGCACGCTGGCGCCTTCAGCCTGGCGCAACCAGTCGGCGGCGTCGCCGCGCACCACCTCCACTTGTTCGGGCAGGTGGAACCAGGCGGCGTTGAGGGTGATCACCTGCGGATTGATTTCGACCACCGTGGTGGCCATCTTCAGTTGCCTGGCCGTGAAACGGGTGATGGCGCCGGCGCCCAGGCCCAGCTGCACCGCCTGCCCTTCACCCAGCCCGGCCGTGGGCAACCACAGCAGGCTGGCCAGCATGCGCTGCACGTAGTCGATTTCCACCACCTGCGGCTTTTTGATGCGCATGCCACCCTGGATCCAGACGGTGCCCAGGTGCAGGTAGCGCACACCGTCTGCTTCAGACAGCGTCACCTCGGGCAGATCGACAGCCTGGCGGCTCTTGGTTCGGGTCATCGTCAACACAGTCCGGCTTGTTGGAAAGCGGCTCGCCAGGCGGCCCGCTTGCGGTCGAAGGACCAGCTGGCGTTGGCCGGGCTGGACGAAGGCAGTTTCAGCACCGGCAGGCCCAGGGCCAGCACCTGCTGCATGGCCCGTGCCGATTCACCGCCGTTGTGCGCCACCAGTCGCAGCTGTGGGGCACGGCGTTTCAGGCTGGCCAGGTCGTTGAAATGGGCGTCCTGGATGGCGCTGTCCAGGCTGCCCTGGCGACGGCAACAGGCGTAAACGTCCCACAGACCCAGGCCGCGCCGGCGCAGTTCGGTCAGGCGCTGGCGGTAGGGCAGCGCGAGCAGGTCGATTCCCCAGATCGCGCCCAGCAGGGGCCAGAACTGGTTGCGTGGATGGCCGTAGTACTGCTGCGCCTGCAACGAGGCCACCCCCGGGAAGCTGCCCAGGATCACCAGGCGGCTGTGGCGGGCGATCACAGGGGGTAGTCCCTGCAGCCGTTCCTGCACTTTCAGGGCAGCCTCGTCGTTCATGAAAGCGCTGCAAGCCGTGGCAGCGCCGCCCGCGCGTTGGCCCGTGCCTGTGAAGCCAAGGCCTGCACCGACACACCTCGCAGTCCCGCCAGCACAGCCGCGATGGCAGGCAGCTCGGCCGGTTCATTGCGCCCCTGGCCGGGCTGCACAGCACGTTCGGCCGCGGTGCGGTAAAGCCATTGCGGCGGGATGTCCGGTGCGTCCGTTTCCAGCACCAGGGCGCTGTCGGGCAGCGTCGTGGCCAGGCTGCGGATCTGCAGGGCACGCTCGAAGGTCAAGGTGCCGCCAAAGCCCAGGCACAAACCCAGCGCCATGAAGTGCCGGGCCTGCTGCAGGCTGCCGTTGAAGGCATGTGCAATGCCCCCGGGCACGGCCACGCGTCGCAGGCCCTTGAGCAGCGCGTCGGCCGACCGGCGCACATGCAGGATCACGGGCAGGCCGGCGTCGCGCGCCAGCTTGAGCTGGGCCATGTAGAAACGTTCCTGCCGCGCAAGGTCTTGCCCGGGCACGAAGTGGTCCAGGCCGATCTCGCCCACCGCCACCAGGCGTGGGTCGTCGCGGTGCTGTTGCAGCGCCTGCTGCAGCCGGTCCAGGTCTTCTTCTGCCGCATCAGCCAGCCACAGCGGGTGCAGGCCCAGCGCGTAGGCCAGGCCATGAGCGTGGGCCAATTGGCGCACGGTGTCAAAGTGCGCGGCAGCCACGGCCGGCAGCACGATCTGCGACACACCTGCATCCCGCGCACGCTGCACCACCGCGTCGCGGTCGGCGTCAAATTCCGGGGCGTCCAGGTGGCAATGGGTGTCGATCCACATGCCCGCATGATGGCGCACCACCCGTTCCGCCAGATGCAAGGGCGCGCACAACGTGATACTGTGCTTTCACTCTGCCCGCTGCGCGAATGAAGAAGGCCCCTCTCTACAGCCGCTCGCCCCGTCGCGAACTGCCCTCAGCGGCTGCTGCAGAAGCGGCTGCGCCTGTGGACCCGCCTGTGGGCCCGCCTGTGGGCCCGCTTGCAAACCCCGGCTCGGATGCAACTTCGACGGCACTGACGGCAGCCCACGCCCGGTCTTGGCAACACCGCCTGGGCCCCGCCACTTGGGCGCTATTGGGTGCGCTGCTGGCGGCCCTGGCCATACTGGCCGTGCTGCGCTTCCACCCCGGCCAGCGCCCGGTGACACAAGACGACATCGACGCAGCCGTGCGCCAGTCGCTGGAGAAAGAGCCCTTGCCTTCCCAGGCCACCAAGGCCTACGAAGCCATCCTGCCTTCGGTGGTGCGTGTCATCGGCCTGATGGACGAAAACGACTCGGGCGAACAAAGCCCCGAACAGCGGGCCATGGAGCGCAGCCTGGGCACGGGCGTGGTGATCATCGACAACGGCACCATCCTGACCAACCTGCACGTGGTGTGGGGCGCCAAGAAGATCCGCGTGCGTTTTGCCAATGGTCATGAAAGCGAAGCCGTGATGATGGGAGCACAGCCCGAAAACGACCTTGCGGTCTTGAAAGCACTGAGCCTGCCCGACGACTTGGAGGCCGCCACCATGCGGTCCACCGGTGACCTGAAGCCCGGTGACCACGTCATCGCCGTCGGCCACCCCTTTGGCATCGGGCCCAGCGTGAGCTACGGTGTGGTGTCGGGCCTGAAGCGCGAGTTCCGCAGCCCCGAAGGCGAAAAGACGCTCACCAACCTGATCCAGTTTGACGCCGCCGCCAACCCCGGCAACAGCGGCGGCCCGCTGGTCACCATGGACGGCCAGGTGGTCGGCGTGGTCACCGCCATCCTCAACCCCAGCGAGCAGCGCACCTTCATCGGCATCGGCTTTGCCGTGCCGATCGAAAACGCCGCTGCAGCCGCCGGCATGCCGCCCTTCTGAACCCACAGACACCCACCACCATGCAGGAACCCGCCCAGAACACCGCCGAACTGATGGAACGCATCCTCTACGAGGTCAAGCGCGTCGTGGTCGGTCAAGACCGTTTTCTTGAACGTGTGCTGGTGGCCATGCTGGCCCAGGGCCACCTGCTGGTCGAAGGTGTGCCGGGCCTGGCCAAGACGCTGACGGTGAAGACCCTGGCGCGCACGGTGCGCGGCAGCTTCAAGCGCATTCAGTTCACACCCGACCTGGTGCCAGCCGACCTGGTGGGTACCCGCATCTACAACCAGAAAACCGGCGAATTTGGCACCAGCCTGGGCCCGGTGTTTGCCAACCTGCTGCTGGCCGACGAAATCAACCGCGCGCCGGCCAAGGTGCAGAGCGCGCTGCTGGAAGTGATGCAGGAACGGCAGGTCACGATTGCCGGTGAAACCCACAAGGTGCCCGACCCCTTCGTGGTGATGGCCACGCAGAACCCGATCGAGACCGAAGGCACCTACCCGCTGCCCGAAGCGCAGGTCGACCGCTTCATGATGAAGGTGCTGGTGGACTACCCCAGCGAAGAAGAAGAATTTGTCATCGCCGAACGTGTCACTGGCGCGCCGGTGGACGTCTACGCGGTGGCCGACACCTTCCAGCTGGCCGCGCTGCAGCGCGAGTGCCGCGCCGTCTTCTGCGACCCGGCGCTGATGCAGTACGCCGTCAAGGTGGTGGCCGCCACACGCCGTCCGGCCAAGTACGACATGGCCGACGCGGCCAAGTACATCACCTATGGCGCCAGCCCGCGCGCCACCATCGGTCTCATCGAAGGTGGCAAGGCGCTGGCCATGCTGCGCGGCCGTCGCTACGTGCTGCCCGAGGACATCACCGATCTGGTGCCCGACGTGCTGCGCCACCGTGTGGTGCTGAGCTACGAAGCGCTGGCCGAAGGCATCACACCCGAAAGCCTGATCGAGCGTGTGCTGAAGAAGATCGCGGCGCCCGACAAGCCGCTGCAACACCCTGCTGCCTGAACCCAGTCATGGCTGAAGCCGCCCCCGCAGTCAGCAGCCCTGACGCGCTGCTGCGCCGTCTGGAATGGACGGTCATCCGCCGCCTGGACGGCCTGCTGCAGGGCGACTACCGCACGCTGTTTCGCGGCGGTGGTGTCGACCTGGCGGACCTGCGCGAATACCAGCACCACGACGACGTGCGCCACATCGACTGGAACGTCACCGCGCGTTTGCAGACCCCGTATGTGCGCCAGTTTCTCGAAGACCGCGACCTCACCGCCTGGTTCCTGCTTGACCTGTCGGGCAGCGTCAACTTCGGCTCGGCCGACGTGACCAAGCTCAATGTCTCCACGGGTTTTGTGGCCACGCTGGCGCGGGTGATCACCCGCCATGGCAACCGCGTCGGTGCGGTGCTGTACGGTCAGCAGGTGGACGCGGTGCTGCCGCCCAAGACCTCACGTACCCACGTGCTGGACCTGTTGCAACGCATGAGCCAGCCCAGACCCAAGGCCGTGCCCCACAAAGGCACCAAAGCGGCAAGTGCTGCGGGCGACAACGGCGTCGGCACTTCGCTGGCAGACCTGCTGCGCACCGCCGACGGCGTGATCAAGAGGCGTTCTCTGGTTTTTGTCGTCAGCGATTTCATCAGCCAGCCCGGCTGGCAAGAATCACTGGCCCGCCTGGCCCGCCGCCACGAGGTGGTGGCCGTGCGCCTGTGGGACCCCATGGAGATGGCACTGCCCGACGTGGGCCTGGTGACGGTGGAAGACGCAGAAACCGGCGAGCAGCTGTTCATCGATGCCGCCGACCCGGCCTTCCGCGCACGTTACGCCGCCATCGCCGAAGAGCAGGAAGCCGAGCTCATCGAAGGCCTGGGCCGCTCGGGCGCCGACGTGATCGAACTGGCCACCGACGACGACCTGCTGCAGGCGCTGCTGCGCCTGTCCGACCTGCGGCGCCAGCGCGCCCGCGTGAAGTCGCCGGTGCGTGCGCCGACCCATCTGAAACGGGCCACGTCGCTGCCGACGTCGCCTGCCCCTGAAAACCGCTCGACACGCGCATGAGACAAGCATGAGATTCATCTGGCCTTCCATGCTCTGGCTGCTGGCGCTGCTGCCGCTGCTGGTACTGCTGTATGGGTGGCTGCTGCGCAAGAAGCGCAAGACCACGGTGCGACTGGCGAGTGTGCAGGTGGCCAAGCTGGCGCTGGGCAGCGGACCCGGTTGGCGCCGGCACGTGCCGCCAGTGCTGATGCTGCTGGCCATCGCAGCCGGCCTTTTTGCCGTGGCGCGGCCGACGGCCACCATCACGCTGCCGCTGTCCGAACGCACCATCATGCTGGCCATGGACGTGAGCGGCAGCATGCGGGCCGAAGACGTCAAACCCAACCGCCTGGTGGCGTCGCAGGAAGCGGCCAAGAGCTTTGTCAACAACCTGCCGCGTGAGGTGAAGGTGGGCGTGGTGTCCTTCGCCGGCACTGCAGCCGTGGTGCAGGCGCCCACCACCAGCCGCGACGACGTCATCGCCGCCATCGACCGCTTTCAGTTGCAGCGCGGCACGGCCACGGGCAGCGGCATCATCCTGAGCCTGGCCACGCTGTTCCCGGACCACGGCATCGAGATCCAGCACGTCACCGGGCAGCGCAATTTTCCGGGTGGCTCGCGTGACATCAAGAAACCCGACAAGCCCGACTTCACACCCGTGCCACCTGGCAGCTACAACTCGGCGGCCGTGATCATGCTCACCGACGGCCAGCGCACCACGGGCCCCGATCCGCTGGACGCCGCCAAGATGGCCGCCGAACGGGGCATCCGCGTCTACACCGTGGGCATCGGCACCACCAGTGGCGAGACCATCGGTTTCGAAGGCTGGAGCATGCGGGTGCGGCTGGACGAAGAAACGCTGAAGAACATTTCGGTGCTCACGCACGGCGAGTACTTCTATGCCGGCACGGCCGAAGACCTGGTGAAGGTCTACGAAGGGCTGTCCAGCCGCATGGTCGTGGAGCGCAAGGAGACCGAGATCAGCGCGCTCTTCGCCGCCTTGGGCGTTTTGCTGTCGGTGACCGCAGCCGGTCTGTCGGTGTGGTGGTTCGGGCGCGTGGCCTGAAGACCTGAAGGCGGCGCGCCCGCAGCGGTCCTGCGCCGCTGCTGCCGTCACTTGGGGCCGTCACTTGCGGCCGTCACTTGCGGCCGCGGACCTTGCGCGGCGCGGCCACCGTCTTTTTCGCCACGGCCCGCTTGGCCACTGGTTTCCTGGCCACCGGCTTCTTCGCGGCCGGCTTCTTGGCCACCGGCTTCTTGGCGGCCGACTTTCTGACGACTGACTTTTTGACCTCGGCCTTTTCTGCGGGCGCCTTTGTCGGAGCGGGCTTTTTCACCACCGGCTTCGCACTGACCTTTGTGGCTGCGGCCCGCAGCCAGGCCACGTCTTCGGCCGGCATCTCCGGCACCGGCAACACCGCCGGCACACCACCGCTGCGGGTGGCCGATGCGGCACGCCAGTCCTGGCCCAGGAACATCGCACGTTCAGCCTTGCGGCGACGGGTCAAACCGGCCAGTGCCTGCAGCACGCCGTTCACACGAGCCTTGTCCCAGGCCATGAACTGATCGGCGGCGCCGGCCCTGTCACCGGCATTGAGTTTGCGCAGCAAAGTCGATGCCGACAGGTTGCCCAGGCCGATGTTGAACAGCAGCGAGATCAGCGCCCCGAACTGCGCGTCGTTCAGCGCCACCTTCAGCAGCCGCGACAGCGACGCGGCACGTGGCACCAGGTCACCGCGCAGCAGCGCTTCGGCCTGCCCGCGTGTGATGCCACCCGGGTACAAGGCACGTGCTTTGGCCAAGTGCGCGGCACCTTTGAGTTGCACGCCTCCGTCGACGATGGCGTGGCCCCAGCCGATGGTCCACACATTGGCCGGGCACAGGTAGGCGTCGATGTTGACGGTGCTCGGGTCGCCGTCGGGTATGCCCTCGAAGCTCTTGATCAGGTCGACGGCTTCTTGCGGTACGTCGCGTAGCGGATCGGGCATGAGGCTCTCCTGGGTTCACTCGGTGGCGCGCGAGTATCGAACGCACACCGCAACAAACACATCCCCAGTTCCGACGCGCCGCAGGCGCACGGTGGGATCAGCGCTGCAGGCGCAGCACCCGTCCTTCGCTGCCGTCAGTCAGCACATACAGCCAACCGTCGGGGCCCTGGCGCACATCGCGGATGCGTGCGCCCAGGTTTTCGAGCAGGCGCTCTTCTGCGGTCACGGCGTTGCCGTCCAGCGTCAGCCGGATCAAGGTCTGCCCGCGCAAGGTGCCCATGAAGAGGTTGCCCTTCCAGCCCGGGTAGCGGTCGCTGCTCAGAAAAGCCAGGCCGCTGGGCGCCACCGATGTGGGCAACCAGTGGCGCAAGGGTTGTTCGAAGCCGGCCTTGGGGCCTGCTTCACCGATGCGCGTGCCCAGGCCGTAGTTGCGGCCGAAGGTGACCAGCGGCCAACCGTAGTTGCGCCCCGCCTGCACCCGATTGACCTCGTCACCGCCCTGCGGGCTGTGTTCGGTGGCCCACATCTCGCCCGTCGCCGGGTTCACTGCGGCGCCCTGGATGTTGCGGTGACCCAGGCTGAAGATCTCGGGCGCGGCACCGGCGCGGCCGATGAAGGGGTTGTCGGCGGGCGCCTGGCCGTCGGCATCGATGCGGATCACCTTGCCGATGTGGTTGGCCAGGTTCTGCGCTTCGTCCTTGCCACTGAAGCGGTCGCCCAGCCCCACCAGCAGATGGCCGCTGCGATCAAACACGATGCGGCTGCCGCAGTGGTTGCGGCTACTGATCTTGGGCTTCTGGCTGAAAATGGTGCGCACCTCTTCCAGCTTGTGGTTCACCAGGCGGGCACGACCGACGGCCGTGCTGTTGCCCGATTCGCCAGCGGCCGCCGGTTCGGCGAAGGTGAAGAAAATGCGCTGGTTGCTGGCGAATGCCGGGTCCAGCACCACGTCCAGCAAGCCGCACTGGCCACCCGCAGAAACAGCCGGCAGACCGGCCAGCGGCTCAGACACCTGACCAGTCGCAGTGACCAGGCGCAAGCGGCCCGCCTTTTCGGTGATGAGCATGCGGCCCTCGGGCAGGAAGGCCATGGCCCAGGCGTCTTGCAGGCCCTTGACCACGGGCACGGCACGCAGGGTCTGCGCGGCGACCGGTCCGCTGCCGATCAGCGCCAAGGCCAGCAGGGAACAGATCAAGGTCGGGCGTGGCATCTTCATGAGCCACAGCATGCCTGCAAACCGCCCGCCCCCAGCGCCGCAGGGGCCAAGCACAGGCGAGAAATCAGACTGCCGCTTCCACCACCATCTGCACGCGCTGCCGGCCGTTCCATTCGTCCAGGTTGATGCGGTAAGCCAGCTTGACGGTGGCCGGCAGCGGATCGGCGTGGCCAAACCAGATCGCATCACGTTCCTGCCCGGCATGGCGCAGGCGCAGTTTCATGTGCTTCTCACCCACCAGGCGCTGCTGCAGCACCTGCACCTCGTCGCAGAACACCGGGGCCTCGAAGCCCTGGCCCCACACCTGCGCGTCCAGCAGCGCCACCGTCTGGGGGTTGAACCACTCCACGGCCAGCGGGCCGTCCGTGCGCAGCGTGCGTGTCAGCGTGGCTGCATCCAGCCACTCGCCGGCCACCTGGCGCAGGGCCTGGCCGAAGCGGTCGAAGCCCTGGGCCGGGTCGGCCAGCGTGCAGCCTGCGGCCATGGCGTGGCCGCCAAAGCGCAGCAGCAGACCCGGTTCCCGTTTGGCCACCAGGTCCAGTGCGTCGCGCAGATGAAAGCCCGGGATGCTGCGGCCCGACCCCTTCAGCTGCCCGTCGGCACCGCGCGCAAAGACGAACGTCGGCCGGTGCAACTGGTCTTTCACGCGGCCGGCGACGATGCCCACCACGCCTTCGTGGAAACTCTCGTCGAACAGCGCCACCGCCGCAGGCGCGTCCGCTTCTTCGGGCATCAGGCGCGCCAGCGCCGCTTCAGCCAGTTCTCGCATGCCAGTCTCAACTTCGCGCCTTTCGCGGTTGATGGCGTCCAGCTGCGCCGCCAGTTCACTGGCACGTGCCGGGTCGTCTGTGGTCAGGCACTCGATGCCCAGCGTCATGTCCGACAAACGCCCGGCGGCGTTGATGCGCGGGCCCAGCGCAAAACCGAAGTCGAAGCCCGCAGCACGCGCCGGGTCGCGCCCGGCGATGCTGAACAGCGCCCGCAGACCCGCTTGCAAACGACCGCCACGCACGCGCTTGAGGCCCTGCGCCACCAGGCGCCGGTTGTTGGCGTCGAGCTTCACCACGTCGGCCACGGTGCCCAGGGCCACCAGGTCGAGCAAGGTGTCGAGCTTGGGTTGCGCCGTGGCCTTAAAAGCCCCGCGCTGGCGCAATTCGGCACGGGTGGCCATCAACACGTAGAACATCACTCCGACACCGGCAATGGACTTGCTTTCGAACGAGCAGCCCGGCTGGTTGGGGTTGACGATGACATCGGCGTCGGGCAGCGAAACGGCGCCATCGATGAGCGCCGGCAGGTGGTGGTCGGTGACCAGCACCTGCAGCCCGCAGGCGCGTGCGTGTGCCACGCCAGCATGACTGGCGATGCCGTTGTCCACTGTCACCAGCACCTGCGGCAGCTGCTGCAGCGCCAGGTCGACGATGGCAGGCGTCAGGCCGTAGCCGTGCACCGCGCGGTCGGGCACCACGTAGTTCACCGTGCCGCGTGCCGCGCCCAGCAGCGCCAGGCCGCGCAGCGCCACGGCGCAGGCGGTGGCGCCGTCGCAGTCGTAGTCGGCCACGATGCAGATGCGGTGCTGCGCCTGGATGGCGTCGGCCAGCAGTTGCCCCGCTTCCAGCGCGCTCTTCATCGCCGACGGCGGCAGCAGGCGCGCCAGGCTGTCGTCCAGTTCGTCGGCGCTGCGCACACCGCGTGCCGCCAGCAGGCGCGCCAGCAGCGGGTGCACGCCGGACTGTTCCAGCGCAAAACTCACGCGGGGCGGCACGTCGCGGGTGTGCAGGATCACAGGCTTTCCAGCAGGGTGTGGGGATCGGGTCGCGACCAGCGGGCACGCAGCGTGTCCAGCCACCCTCGCGACGGTGCGGCCCAGCTCGCACTTGATCGTTCACCGCACAGCGTGAGCCGGGCTGGCTGGCCCGCCTGCGCGGCAGCCAGCAGCGCCGCCAGCGGCCCACCGTCCAGCGTGTCCCAGGCCTTGCACCAGGCGGCCCAGTCGTCGGCCAGGGCCGGGGCGCGCAGACGGTCGTCCACCTGCGTGTCGTGGGTGGCTTCGGGCTGCGCCAGGCCGCAGCCGCTGAGCCAGAAGCTGTTGACGGGCAGCAGGCCGCGCTGCTGCCGCTCGTCATTCAGCGGGTGGGTGTACAGCAGCATCTGCACCTCGCTCTGCAAACGCCGCAAGCGCCGCGCGGCCGGGTCGCTGCCCAGCCAACGGTCGACGTTGCGGCCGATGACGCGGTCCAGCGACGCACAGGGCAGTTCGCTCAAACTTTTGTGCGCGGCATACCAGCGCGAAGCGCAGCCGTAGGCCAGCACGAAGCCTTCGCTGGTGAACAGCTCGCTTGCCGCATCAAAGAAGGTGCGCGACGCGGTCTCGTCCAGCATCAGGCCGACGGGGTCGATCAGGCTGATCTGCTCGGTGCCCAGGTGCCAATGCACCGGTGTCAGCTGGCCCCAGGCCAGGTCGCCCACAGCCACACCATCAGCGGCTGCAGCGCGTGCAGCCCAGGGCAGCGCGCCATCGGCGCCGGCCCAGGCCAGTTCTCGGGCCAGGGCTCTTTCGTGCGGCGGCGACAAACTCCACTCGTCTCCTTCGTCGCGGCCTTGCAACTGCAAGGTGCGCAGCAGCGCCGTCAGCGTGGGCAGCACCAGGCTTTGCGCCGCGCCGCGCCCGGCTTCGGACAGGGGCGCGGCAAACGGGATCAGCAGGTGCATGGCGGCATTATCCGCAGGCCGGCCACACCGACGGGCCTTGTTCGGTCCGGTAGCATCGTCGCCCCATGACCCGTGCGCATCCATGAATATTCCGTTTGAATGGCAAGTCGGCTGGCGCTACACACGCGCCGGCCGCAGCGGCCGGCGCAACGGCTTCATCTCCTTCATCAGCGGTGTGTCGATGTTGGGCATCGCGCTGGGCGTGGCGGCGCTGATCATCGTGCTGAGCGTGATGAACGGTTTCCAGAAGGAAGTGCGCGACCGCATGCTCAGCGTCATTGCCCACGTCGAGGTGCGCGATGCCTCCGGCGGTGCCCTGCCCGACTGGCGCGCCACCGCCGGGGCGGCGCTGAAGGACCGCCGCGTCATCGGCGCTGCACCTTTTGTCGTGGCCCAGGCTCTGGTGGGGCGTGGCGACGAGCTGCGCGGTGCCATCGTGCGTGGCATCGACCCTGCTGAAGAAGGCAAGGTCACCGATCTGGCGCGCACACAAGGCCCGCTGCTGGCGCAGTTGAAGTCGGGTGAATGGCACATCGTGCTGGGCATCGAACTGGCGCGCCTGGTGGGCGCGCGTGTGGGCGACAAGGTCACCATCGTGGCGCCGGGCGGCCAGGTCACACCTGCCGGCGTGGTGCCGCGCCTGAAGCAGTTCACGCTGGTGGGTGTGTTCGAGGCCGGGCACTACGAATACGACAGCGGCCTGGCACTGATCCACGTCGAAGACGCGGCGCGCCTGTTCCGTGTCGAAGGCCCCACCGGCGTGCAGCTGCGGCTGGCCGATGTGCACAGCGCACGCGCCGCCGGGCAAGACCTGCAGATGAGCCTGGGACCGGACGTCTTCGTGCGCGACTGGACGCGCACCAACGCCAACTGGTTTGACGCGGTGCAGATCGAAAAGCGGCTGATGTTCATCATCCTCACGCTCATCGTCGCGGTGGCGGCCTTCAACCTGGTCAGCACGCTGGTGATGACGGTGACCGACAAACAGGCCGACATCGCCATCCTGCGCACACTGGGAGCCAGCCCACGTTCGATCATGGGCATCTTCATGGTGCAAGGCGCCGCGGCGGGTGTGATGGGCACCCTGGCCGGCTGCGCGCTGGGCTTGTTGATCGCGTTCAACGTCGATGTCATCGTGCCGGCCATCGAACGGGCGCTGGGCGTGGCCTTCCTGCCCGGCAGCATCTACGTCATCAGCCGCATGCCCAGCCAGCCGCTGGCCAGCGACATCGTGCCGGTGGTCGTGATCTCGCTGGTGCTGGCCTTCGTGGCCACCATCTACCCCAGCTGGCGCGCCAGCCGCGTCAACCCGGCCGAGGCCTTGCGTTATGAGTGAAGCCACCGACGCGACCGTGCTGCGCGCCACCGAACTGCACAAACGTTTCGTCGAAGGCCGTGGCGAACATGCGCTGGACGTGAGCGTGCTGCGCGGCGTGAGCCTGGCGGTGCAGCGCGGCCAGACGCTGGCCATCGTGGGCGCTTCGGGCTCGGGCAAGAGCACGCTGCTGCACCTGCTGGGCGGGCTGGACGCACCCAGCTCGGGCCGTGTCGACCTGATGGGCCGCAACCTGGCCAGCATGGACGCCGCAGAACAGGGCCGCTGGCGCAACATGCACCTGGGCTTCGTTTACCAGTTTCACCACCTGCTGCCCGAGTTCAGCGCGCTGGACAACGTGGCCATGCCGCTGCGCATCCGTCGCCTGCCGGTGGACGAGGCGCGTGCGCAGGCCGGCCAGATCCTGGCCAAGGTGGGCCTGGCCTCACGCCTGGCGCATCACCCGGCGCAGCTGTCGGGCGGCGAACGGCAGCGTGTGGCCATTGCCCGCGCCTTGGTGACGCGGCCGGCCTGTGTGCTGGCCGATGAACCCACCGGCAACCTGGACCGCAGCACCGCCGGTGCGGTGTTCGAGCTGATGCTCGAACTGGCGCGCGAGCATGGAACCGCCTTTGTCGTCGTCACGCACGATGAAACGCTGGCCGCCCGCTGTGGCAGCACCTTGCGCCTCGATCGGTAGCCAGAAGCGCCCCCAGCGCGACAAAGGCCCGGCTTACCCCCGGGATTGCGGTGTGCAGCGGCCAGCACGCTGGTGCACCATCGCCGCTGCCGTATGACTGTCACCCCTGTCACCCAGCAGCGCCCCGCAACCCGGACTGCGACATCCAGCCCGCCTGCCACCCCGGCAGATGCAGCGGTCTGGCATGTGCGCCTGCTGGGGGCCTTTCAGATCGACGACGGCACCCACCGGCTGTCGCGCCTGCGCAGCCGCGCAGCCATGGCGTTGCTGGCCCGCGTGGCGATGGCTCCCGACCGCGACCATTCGCGCGAAGAATTGGCCACGATGTTGTGGCCCGAGGCCGATGCCCCCACCGGCCGCAACCGTTTGCGTCAGACGCTGTCGATGCTGAAGGCTGTTCTTGAGCCGCCTGGCGGCCCGGTGGTGTTGCTGGCCGACCGCCGTGTGGTACGTGCTGTCGTGGGGGCCTTGTGGTGCGACGTGGTGGCCTTTGAACAAGCCGCACGCGGCCGCCAGGCCGACGTGGCCACTGCGCTGTACGGCGGTGAGTTGCTGCCGGGCTTCTACGACGAGTGGGTGCTGGACGAGCGCAACCGCCTGCACGCCCTGCACGAACGGCTGGGCGAAGCCAGAGATGCCGAGGCCGCCACCCCGACGCCCGTCCAGACTTTCAAGGCGACGCACACCCCGCCTGCCACACCGCCGCCACCCGCACACCCGGCCAGCCGCTTGCCGCAGTACCTGACGCGGCTGATCGGCGCCGATGTGCAAGGCGCCCGACTGCAGACACTGGTGGCCGAACACCGCCTCGTGTCGGTACTGGGCGCAGGCGGCGGCGGCAAGACGCGCTTGGCCATCGAAGTGGCGCGCGTGATGTGCGAAGCGGTGCCGGGCAGACCGCGGGCGCGCTTCGAGAGGCCGGTGTTCGTTTCGCTGGTCGGCGTGACCACCGCCACCGGACTGCTGGACCGGCTGTGTGCGGCCCTGCGCGTCGACACCGGCGCCGACCCCATGGCACAGGTGCTGGGCGTGCTGGACCGACGCGCGCTGCTGGTGGTGCTGGACAACTGCGAGCAGCTCGACGACACCGCGGCCACCACGCTGGCCCGACTGGCCGAACAGTTGCCCGATGCACACTGGCTGGTCACCTCGCGCCGCCCGCTGTGCCTGGACGGTGAGCAGCAGTTCGTGCTGGACACGCTGGAGCTGCCTGCACCCGACGCTCCTTTGCCTGAAGTTGCGCTCAACGCCGCCGTGCTGCTGTTTGTCGATCGTGCGCGCGCGCACCGTGCCGACTTTCATGTCGGCGCCGGCAACCACCGGGCCCTGGTTGCGCTGGTGCGCTGGCTGGACGGCCTGCCACTGGCGATCGAGCTGGCGGCATCACACACCCGCACACTCGGACCGGCAGAACTGCTGGCGGTGCTGCAGGCGGCACGCGCAGACCCGCGCGCAGGCGCTGGCAGCCTGGCTTTCCTGGCACGCCGCGGCACACGCGGCGGCAGCGACTTGCGACACGCCTCGATGCTGGAGGTGGTGGCCTGGACCTGGCGCTTGCTCGAGCCCAGTCACCAGCAGCTCTTGCTGGCCCTGTGCCTGCTGCCGGCAGGTGCCACGCTGCGCTGCGCTGCCGCACTGGGCGCGCACGGGAACAAGGCCTGGTCACTGGCTCAGGCGCAGACCGTGCTGGACGACCTGGTGGCGCAATCGGTGCTTCGCGTCAGTCTGGGGCAGGACGGCCAGTGGCGTTACGCGCCGCTCGAGCCGGTGCGCGAGTACGGCCTGTCGATGGACGACGGGCAGGTCCTGCGCTCACACCGCCAGCAGTTGCTGAACTGGCTGCTCGACTGGACCCGCGGCATGCCGCCCACGCCGCCACTGGCCAGCGTGCGCGACGAACTGCCCAACATCGCGCTCGCGCTGGCCCGCGCACCGGCCGACGGCCGAGCCGACGACGCGGTGCTGCTGGTGCTGATGCTGCAGTCGTCGTGGGGCGAGATTGCCGTGCCGGCCGAGGTGCTGGACACACTGCACCTGTTGCTGGCTGCGCCTGGCGTCGACAGCTCGCGCAGGGCCTGCGGCCATGCCCTGGCCGCCACCTTCTGCCACGATGCCGGGCGCCTGGACGACGTGCGCCGGCACCTGCAACAGGCGCTGACCCAGCCCTGCCCCGACCCGCTGCTGCGGGTGTCCCTGCTCTCGCGCACAGCCCGCCTCGTCTGGCGTGTGGACCGTGATGCACCCAAGGCCCGCGAGCTGATCGAACAAGCCCTGCCGCTGGCGCAGCAGGTTCAGCGGCCCAATACCGAGGCTTCCCTGCTCAGCCTGAAGGGGCACCTCATCACGGTGGTCGACGGCGACCCCGCCCGCGGCGGTGAGTTCACGCAGCAATCACTGGCGCTGTGGCAGCGCTCGGGCAACCGCCACCTCATCAACGCCGGCCGCTACAACATGGCGGTCACGACGCTGAAGGCGGGCCGCCCAGCCGATGCCCTGGTGGAACTGTCTGCGCTGGCCAGCGAAGGGCGCGAGCTTCAGGACTGGGACCTGGCGTCAGGCGCGCTGGAAGCCCATGGCACCGCCTTGCTGGCGCTGCGCCGCTGGCCCGAGGCCTGGGCCAGCCTGCGCGAAGCCCTGGTCGTGGCCTGGGACGGCATGCAGGTGCAGGCTGCCGTTTATGCGCTGTGGAACGTGGCGCCCGTTCTGGCACGCCTGCGCGAGGGCGAACTGGCCGCACAGACCATGGCCGCAGCACAGACCCAGTGGCGGCAGCGCTTCGGCGAGTTCGACGCCAGCGACCGCCGTAACTTGAAGCGCCTGCGTCGCTTCGTGCACGTGCTGCTGGGCCCGCAGGCCGCGCAGACCGCCTGGACCACCGGTGCCGCACGGCCGCTGGGCGAGGCCGTGCAAGCCGTGCTGCAGCTGCGCCTCAAGCCTTGATCGCGGCCCGGGCCGGCTGTCGACGCAGGCCTGTCATCAGGCCCAGGGCCAGCACCGACAGCGCCAGGGTGGCGGGTTCAGGCACTGGCGTCGGGCCCGGCGGCGGCGGCGTGTCTTCCTCGGTCAGGCCGCTGTAGCGCACGCTCTGTTGAGAGTAGTTGTAGAAGCCGAAACGCCCGGTCTGGAAAGTGCCCGCAATGTCGAAGATGGTGGTGCCAGCGCCGAAGGCACCGCCGGCAAGATCGATCTTGATGCGGTTGTCCTGGTACAGCATCGTGAAGTCGTATTCGACGTTGTCTTGCCAGCCCAGGTCGGTGCCGTAGTTGGTGGCCAGGTTGTCGAAGCCGGCGCTGTCCGTGCGGCCCCAGAAGCCGGGGATGTAGTTGGTGATCGAGCCGTTGACGCGGCTGAGCGCAAAACCCTCGAAGGCCGTGAATCCGCTCGAGGCCTGGTTGGCCTGCTTCCAGTCGAACAGCAGGAAGTCCATGTCGTTGCCCGTGCTGACCGGGCCGTTGAAACCGAACACGAAGCCGATGAGGTCGTCGTCGCTGGTGGTCTCGACCTTGATCTTGCCACGCAGTGTGGTGTTGATCTGGTCGGTGGGGCTGACGAAGAAGGTCGGGTCGCCGTTGATGGTCTGCAGCACGGAGTTGCCACCCGGTGCCACCACCCAGTTGCCGTTGGCGGCGACGCCACGCTTTTCCCAGCTGCTCAGGTCGATGGGCACCTCCGCGGCGCCGGCGGTGGTGGCGGCGGTGACGGTGAGGGCCAGCAAGCTGGCCCGGGCGACGGTGCTGATTTTCATGGGGTGTCCCTCACGTGTGATTGAACGATGCCGCGACCTTCGCAGGCCACCGTTCCGTCATCGTTTGTCATGACGCCTGATGGCACCCCTCGAACCGGGGGGTGAGACCCTGCCAGTCTCGGGAAGTCCGCGCCCCACGACAATGTGGCATGCACCTGCTCAACGCCGACCTGCACAGCCACAGCAATGTCTCCGACGGCACGCTGGCACCAGAAGTCCTTGCTGAAAGGGCCCATGCAAACGGCGTGGAGGTCTGGGCGCTGACCGACCACGACGAACTGGGCGGCCAGCAGCGAGCCCGTGACGCCGCGCTGGCGCTGGGCATGGGCTATCTCTGCGGCACCGAAATCTCGGTTACCTTTGCCGGCGAGACGGTGCACGTCCTGGGTCTGGGCGTGAACGTGGACAACGTGGCGCTGCAAGAAGGGCTGGCCGCAACCCGCGCCGGCCGGCGCCAAAGGGCGCAAGAGATGGCCGACGGACTGGCGCGGGTGGGCATCCCCGGTGCCTTCGAAGGAGCGCTGCACTATGTCAGCAACCCCGATCTGATCTCCCGCACCCACTTTGCGCGCTTTCTGGTCGACAGCGGCGTGTGCAGCGACACGCACAGCGTGTTCCGCCGTTACCTCACGCAGGGCCACCCGGGTTACGTGGTGCACCGCTGGGCGCGGCTGGGCGACGCGGTGCGCTGGATCGTGGGTGCTGGCGGCATGGCCGTCATCGCACACCCTGCGCGCTACCGTTTCACGCCCACCGAGGAGTACGCTCTCTTCACCGAGTTCATCGCCCACGGCGGTGAAGGTGTCGAGGTCATGACCGGCAGCCACAGCCACAGCGAACAGCTGAAGTACGCTGACACAGCACAGGAGTTCGGCCTTTTTGCATCACGCGGCAGCGACTTCCATTCGCCCACGGAAAGCCGCGTCGATCTGGGCTCGCTGCCCGACCTGCCGGGCAAGCTGCGGCCCGTGTGGGACGCACTGCAAGACCGCATCCACCGCCCGGCTTCATCGGCCCCTGCAGCCGCTGGACAAACGACGCGCGCGTGAAAACCCGAAGTCGGGTTAGAATCTGAGGCTGACTTCCGAAAGGGAGTCTTTCGATCATCCCCTTCGGCCTCGGCCACCCCGGTATCTGTCAGCCGACATCAGTCAGCTGAGATTTGTCAGGCGTGCGCAACATTTCGGGTCGGCGGCGATGCCGTCGCACGTCCAGACCCGGACACCCCCGCGACTTCACCCCACGTGGCCACACACCCCTGGCCGCGCTGGTGCGTCTGTTTGCGCGCCAAGATGTTTGAGAGAACCGAAGATGAGCTTTGACACCCTGGGCCTGATTGAGCCCCTGACCCGCGCCCTGACCGCCGCCGGTTACACCGAACCCACCTCCGTGCAAGCGGAAGCCATTCCCGCCGCCCTGGCTGGCAAGGACCTGATGGTCAGCAGCCGCACCGGCAGCGGCAAGACGGCCAGTTTCATCCTGCCGGCGCTGACGCTGGTGATGAAGGCCCGTGAACAACAGCGTGCCGCAGCGCCGCAACAGCAGCCGCAACACCAGCCGCAACAGCCGCGTGAAAGCCGCGAAACACGTGATCCCCGCGACCAGCGCAACGAAGGCCCGCGCCAGTACACCAAGCCGCGCGGTCCGCGTGTGCTGGTGCTGTGCCCCACGCGTGAACTGGCCATGCAGGTCAGCAAGGCGGCCATGGACTACGGCCGCTACGTGCCGGGCCTGAGCGTGGCCACCATCGTCGGCGGCGTGCCTTACCCGGCGCAGCTGAAGGCCCTGCGCGGCCCGCTGGACATCCTGATCGCCACCCCCGGCCGCCTGATCGACCATCTGGGCGCCGGCAAGGCCGTGCTCGAGAACATCGAGATGCTGGTGCTGGACGAAGCCGACCGCATGCTGGACATGGGCTTCATCCATGACGTCAAGAAAGTGCTGGCCGCCGTACCCAAGGACAAGCAAAGCCTGTTGTTCTCGGCCACCTTCAGCGACGAAATCCGTGAACTGGCCGCCGGCCTTCTGAAAGACCCACAAAGCGTGCAGGTCACGCCGCGTAACACCACCGTGCAGCGCATCACCCAGGTGATTCACCCGGTCGGTCGCGGCAAGAAAAAAGCCCTGCTGGCCCACATCATCCAGGAGAAAAACTGGAGCCAGGTGCTGGTCTTTACCCGCACCAAGTTTGGTGCCAACAACGTGGCCGAGTTTCTGGAAAAGAACGGCATCACTGCCATGGCGCTACACGGCAACAAGAGCCAGTCCGCCCGCACACAAGCGCTGGCCGGATTCAAGAGCGGCGAGATGCGCGCGCTGGTGGCCACCGACATTGCCGCACGCGGCATTGACATTGACGACCTGCCGCATGTGGTGAATTACGACATTCCCAATGTGACCGAGGACTATGTGCACCGCATTGGTCGCACCGGTCGTGCGGGCGCCGATGGCACAGCAGTGAACCTGGTGAGCCTGGACGAGGAAGGCTTCATGCAAGCCATTGAGCGCTACACCAAACAAGACATTCCGGTGGAAATCATCGCGGAATTCATGCCCGAGTCGGGTGAACAGGCCGAGCCCATCGCCATGGGGCGCCAGACCATCTGGGGCGGCGCAGGCAAACCGCCGAGCCGCGAAGTGATGATGGCGGCAGCCAAATCATCCCGTACCGAAATGCTGACCCGCGTGCGGGAAAGCAAAGGCCCGGGCGCCGCGCGCAGCGGCAATGGCGGTGGCGGCAGAGGCCCCGCGCCCGGTGGCAATCGTGGCCCAGCACCCGCGGGACGTGGTGGCAGCCGTGGCGGCAGAAGCGCTGGGGGTGGCAATGGTGGGGGTTATGGCGGTGAAGGTCGCCATACCAACGAAGGCAACTTCGGCAATGCTGGCGGTGGCCGTGAAGCCGAGCCGCGCAGCCACTTGTCAGCCGCTGAACAAGCCGTTCGCGGCCCCGGCCAGCGCCCAGCACGTGGTTATGGCGGTGGCAACGGTGGCGGTTACGGTGGCCCGGTCAATCCGGGTGCAGGCCCATCACGCGGCGGCGCAGGTGGCCAACCCGACCCCATGCGTACCAGCGTTGACATGATGTCTGACCGCGGCCCACGCCGTGGCAATTTTGGCGGTGGCAACCGCAA
>JBBRCN010000073.1:0-21379 GCA_038204775.1 Burkholderiales bacterium
CACCGCGTGGCGCTGGACGCGGTGGACGCGCCCACCGTGCTGCTGGAATACGCCGGTGAACTGCGCGCCATGCAGGAGAACTGGCCCAAGATCAAGTTCCACGCGCTGCGCGAGCATGCGGGGCTGGTGTTTCAGAAGCAGCTGAGCGGGTAAGCCGGCCCTCAAGCCAACAATCGCCCTTCCGCGATTGCGTTGAACACTTCCAGCGCCGGTCGCGGCAACCCGGGTGCACTGAAGAGACCCAGGCCTTCGAGTTCAGGCGCGGCCGCGTCCTGGCCATCGTGCCAGTCGGGGTAGAAGGCGATGAGGCTTTGCACACGGCCTCGCACGGCCAGCGCAAAGTCGCGGATGAAGGCGGCCTGGCCTTGCGGCGTGTACGGATAGGCTGGCGCCGGCACGGCCACGGTGCCTTGCGGCTTGGCGTTGTAGCCAAATTCCACGATCTGGATCGGTCGGCCCAGCGCAGCGATGCGGTCCAACGCGCCACTGAAGGACGGTGCGTTGAAGAAGGGCTGCGGCAGACCTTGTTCGTAGTTCATGTGTGGGAAGCTCAGCCCCGCCAGATCAAAGGGCACGTTCAGCGCCTGCATCGATTCAAAGAAAGCGCTGGCAGCCCGTTCGTCGCGGCTGTAGCCGAAGCCCGCCACGTGCAACATGATCTTGGCGGCGGGGTAGACCGACTTCACACCACGCGCCGCTGCCTGCAGCAGCGGCGCTGCGCGGGCCCAGAGGTTGTCACGCATCCAGACCGGGTCGTTCAGCGCGTCGATGCCGGGTGGCACCGTCACCGTGTCCCAAAGCAGCAGGCCCAGCACGCCCGCGTCGATCTCGTTGCCCAGCTCGAAGACCTCGATGTTCAGGCCCAGCGACTGGTAGTACAGCGCCACAACGCGGCCGTGTTGTTCCACCCGCTGCGCCAAGTCGGCATCGCTGAGCCCCACCCAGGCCGGTGGCAGCTTCTGCAGACCCCAGCGAGCGGCTTCGTGGCTGAGAAACAGCACCGCGTGCAGCCGCATGCCAGGTCGGCACCATCGCGCAGCAACGCGCCCGAGACTTCGAGGCTGGACCAATATTCGTTGCGCCAGGGCAGCGAGTGCCAGGCCGTGGTGCTGCGCAGTTCGGGCAGCGACTGTGTGATCACGGCCACACGCAGCCATTCGAAGCCGTTGTCCACGAGTTGGGCCATCGGGTTCCAGGGATTGCTGGCCGGGTTGCTCCAGCGCCTTCGCACGTAGCTGTCCATCACGATGCCGCCCAGCGCGATCGCCGTGTTGCGCGGCTGCGTGGTGAAGCTCAGGCTGGTGTTGGTCAGGGTATTGCCCGAACGATCGCGCACACCACTGCCGGCGGCCACCGTGTAGCGTTCGCCAGAGCCCAGCCGCCGCGTCGGCGTAACCGTGGCGCGGTTGCTGTTGACCACCACCGTGGCCGCCACCGGGCCACGCGGGCCGGTCAGCGTGATGGCGCCGTCTGCGGCCGTGACCGATTCCGAGAAGTCGATCTCGATGGCTGCGGTGCGCGACACACCGGTGGCGCTGGCCGCGGGTGTGCTGCCAGTCACCGTGGGCGGGTCCCGGTCGACCTCGACGTAGGGGTCGCTGCAGGCGGTCAGCAGCGGGCCGGCCGTCAGCCCAGCGGTGGCGCCCAGGGCTGCGCGCAAAAGCTGGCGCCGAGTCGGAAGGGTGCTGAGGTGGATATCCGTCATGTCGGGTCTCCCGGGCTTCGTGAGTTCAGGTCTGGGCTTTGGTCGAGCTCATGGCAGCTGGTCGACTTCTTTGCGAATCCAGGCACAGGCAGCCAAGCGCATGCTGGGCGCCATCTGGCGGTAAAGATCGCCCGTGCCAGCCATGCAACTGCGCCACTCTTTTTCGCCTGCCGCGCGAACATCAGCCCTTGCTGCCGCTGCACCTTCTGCTTCTGCCGCTGCGTCGTCTGGGGGCGGTGTGCTGCCACCCCGCTTGGCATCGCACACATGGCATTCGGTGTCGGCGCTCAGCACTTCGTACTGCAGCTGGCTGGCCGGTGTGCTGAGGTTGCGCCACTCCACATCGGTGGGGCCGCGCAGCACGGCGTAAAGCGGATGGCCGGTGCGTTGCAGACGGGCGCCGAAGAGGGCCGTCTCCTGCAGGAAGGCGGTGACTTCCACGCACTGTCCAGCCGGTGGATTGATTCGCACCACCACACGCGACGACAGACCATTGCCGCTGTTACCAATGTCTTGGCCCGACACGTGAGCGCTGGCAGAGCACCGGCCCAGCTTCCGGGTGCAGGCGCACTGGGTGGTGTTGTCGAGCTGTTCAGACAGCGTTGGCGCGCGACCGGGCTTGGGGGCTGCCGACTGGCGCATCTGATCGAGCGTGTGCCGCATCGTGTCGCACTGCGGGCGCAGGTCAGCGTGGCGCGCCAGGTTGCTGGGCGAACAGACTTGCTGAAATTGCGCTTCCAGTTGTTGTGCGCTTTGGGCGTCGGCGCCGACAACAGACAGGGCCCCCAGCAGCAGGGTGAAAAGTCTCAAGAGGTTCATGGCGATACCTCCTTCTGGCGCAGGACAGGGCAGGTGCCACGGCCGCTCAGCGGCAAACCGGGGTCGCGTCGGCGCCCGGGCCCACCAGTTCGGGGCTGCGGCAGCGCACGCGTTGCGGCTCGTACGGAGACTTGCGCCCCGCGCTGGGCGACAGCTGCGGCGCGGTGTAGGGCGTGCGCTGAGCCAACACGCCGCTCATGGCTTGCGACAGCATCTGCATCTGCGCCATGCGCTGGTGGCCGCCCGGGTCTGCGGCGGGGTCACCCATGAAGGCGCAACCGCCCAGCGCCAGGCTCAGGACGGGCAGGCACAAGGTGGCAAAAAGTGGGTTGCGACGGGTCTTGAACATGACATCTCCTTCGGGGGTTGAAGTGCGTACATGTCGTGTGTGCGGGCTGCGGGCCGCACGGTTCAAGGCCGGCGAAAAAAAGTTCAGCGCGGGTTGCCCATCAGCACGTAGGCGGCCCAGAAGTAGGGGTGCGACAGGTCGCGCACGCTGGCCGATGGCAGCGTCTGCCCACCCAGCCGCCCTTCAATGAAGGCCCGCTGTGCGGCTTGCAGCGCCAGCGCTTTGGGTTGGCGGCGCAGCGTGGCGGCGCCACGGGGGCCGTCGTAGAAGCGGCCCATGAAGTCCGCGCTGCCGCCGTCCTCCACCGGCCACAAGGTGGCCAGGACGGCGTGTGCACCCTGGCGCTGGGCCAGGGCGGCAAAACTCTCCACCTCGCTGCCGTTTTCGTCCAGGCCGCCGCCCAGCGCCGTGTCGCAAGCCGACAGCGTGAGCAGTTCGATGCCGGCAAAGTTCAGCTGGCGGCGGCGCACGTCCTGCAGCGTCAGGCGGCTGCCGTCGCCCAGCAGCAGATAGGAATCGGCCAGCGCACCGGGCCTGAAGCTGAAGTGGCTGGCCAGGTGCAGCACCGGGTCGCGGCCGTCCAGCGCCAGTTGCAGACGCTGCGACGTGAAGCGTTCATCCTGGTAGACCGCCGTGGGCAGGCGGCCGGTGCGCAGTCGCTCGAGTTCGGTGTGCACCGCTGGCAGCGGCGCCAGCGTTCCGCTGCCGCGTGTGGCGCCCATGGCCGTGGCGGTCCAGCGTGGGCTGGGTGCACGCGCCACGTGGGCTGCGGCTGCCGGGTTGTAGATGGCCAGCGCGTGGCGCTGCACCAGGAAGCGATGGCCGTCGTGCAGCACGGCAAAAGGCAGGTAACGCAGGCTGCCGTCCAGCGACAGCAGCAAGGTCTGCACACCTGCGGCCTGAAGTTCAGCCACCACCGGTTGCAGCAGCAGCTGGTGCAGGCGCTGCGCCAGCGGCAGATAGGGTTCACGCTGCTGGATGGCGCGCCGCAGCGCCGCCACCTCGCGGTTCAGCAGGGCCGGCGCCACCGGCAGCTGCCAGACACGCTGATGCGTCTCCGTGGTGAGCATGATCAGCAGCCCTTGCTGCGTGACCACGTAGTGCAGCAGCGCCGCTCGGGGCCCCACCTGGGCCAGCATCTGGCGCAGTGCGGGGTCGGGTGCCGACGCACCGGCTGCAGCGGCGCGACCCAGCGCCGGGTCGGGCAGCGACAGCGCCAGGCGCGCCACCAGCGCCTGCCATTGCGCCACGGCGTCGGTCCATTGCTGGGCCGCGTCGCGTGCAGGTTCTGCATCCGCCGCCAATTCGCCCAGCAGCACGCGCGCCTGCACCTGGCTGCGCTGTGCGCCCAGCAAGGCCAGGCGTTCGGCGACGCGGCGGTAGGTGGTGTCGGCTTCGGCTTCTGCCGGGCCGCCGAAACGGGCGCGGGTGGCGCGCGGGTCTTGCGGGCCATCACGCTGGATGGACTCGTGCAGCTCGTCTTCTTTCAGCATCGCCACCACGGCCTGGGCTTCGGCCACACGCCCGGCGGCAGCCAGCCGGTCGGCCAGCTGCACGAAACTGGCACGCCGGCTGGCCAGGAAGCGGCGCTGGAAGTCAGCCGGCGCCTGGCTGGCACCCGGCCGCAGCGACTGGATGCGGTTGACGGCTTGCTTGCGCCAGAACAGGCCTGCGCCGGGCTGGCCCAGCGCTTCGCTGGCGCTGCCCAGGAGGTCCAGCGCCCGTGCGTGCAGATCGGGGCTGCGGCCGGCCAGGGCCAGAGGCAGCGCTGCGGCAGCCCGTTGCAGGGCGTCTTGCGGCCTGCGTTCGGCGGCAGAGGCGCCCGCCAGTGCCAGGTCGGCCTGTTCAAGCAGCACACCGGCCAATGCCGATGTGCCGGCGGCCTGGCCCGCATCCTGACGCCGAAGCAGCAGCGCGTGGGCCGCGTCGAGGTGCTGGCGCGCCGACGGCAGGTCGCCGGCCAGGCGCGCCACGCGGCCCAGTTCGATGTCGGTGTCGACCAGCTCGGGGTGGTCGGCGGCCTGGCTGTGCACGGTGATGGCACGTGCGGCCCGCAGTTGCTGGCGCGCTGCGTCCAGTTGCCCCAGATCAGCCAGCGCTGCGGCCAGGCGGCGCTGGCGCAAAGCCACCAACGGGTGGCTGCTGCCCAGCGCGGCCTGGTCGATGGCCACCGCACGTTCGTGCATGGGCACGGCACGTGCCGGGTCGCCGGCGCGGTGCAGCAGCAGCCCCAGGTTGCTGATCTGGTGGCCCACATTGCGGTGCGCCGGTCCGTCGATCTGCAACGCCATGTCCAGCGCACGCTGCAAAAGAGCCAGCGCTTCGCCGTACTCGCCCATGCTCAGCGCCAGCAGGCCGTTGTCGTTGAGTGCACCGCGCAAGGTGGGGCCGGCTTGTCCGTCGTTGCGCGTGGCCAATTCCAGGTCGCGCCGCGCCGACGCGCGCGCGCCATCCAGGTCACCCAGCGCGCGCTGCGCCGATGACACGTTGGACAGGCTCTCGGCGATCAGACGGTCCAGGCTGCCGTGCCGGGTCGCCGCCGGCTGCTGTTCACGGATGGCCAGCTCACGACGGAACAGGCGCAGGGCCGTGGCGGGGTCGCCCACGGCCATGTGCACCTGGCCCAGAAAGCTGACCGTCCACGACACAAACAGGTGCTCGGGCCCGAGCAGTTTTTCGCGCATCACCAGCGCCCGTTCCAGTGCTGCGCGGGCTTCGGCATAACGTGCCAATTGCAGATATACACCGCCCAGGTTGGTCAGCGCAAAAGCCACGTCCACATGTTCCGGCCCCAGCTGCTGTTCGCGGATGGCCAAGGCGCGCTGCAGGGGCTGCAACGCCAGGTCGGGCTGGCGGTTGCTCATGTGCGCTGCGCCCAGATTGAGCCAGGCCCGCGCCACCCACAAGTGGTCAGGGCCGTGCGCGCGGGCGCGCAGGTCCACCAGGCGCTGCGTCAACGCCACCCACTTGGCGTTGTTCTGCAGGAAGTAGTGGTGGTCGTTCAGTGCGGCCAGGGCCACGAAGTGCTCGGGCGACAGCTCGCCATGGCGGGCTGTGGCCTCTTCTGCGGCCCGCAACAGCCGCGTTTCGGTGGCCTGGGGCGGTTCTGACGGCACTTGTGCCGATGCCGTGCGCGCCAGGCTGGCCAGCAGGCAAAGGGTCCAGCCCGCAGCCCGTGCCCAGGCCAGCCAACGACCGTTTGACGGTGCTGCGGCTGCAGGCAAGCCGGTCCTCAGCGCGGCGGCTCGGCGCCGCACACCCGCGTGTCGCCGCCGGCCAGGCACAGGTCGCCGATCAGGCTGCTGGTCTCCCACGGCACCTGGGTGCCGCCGGTTTCTTGCAGCACCGCCGCACGGGTGCGTTTGAAGACGGTTTCGATGGGCAGTCCGGGTGTGCGCAGCTGCGCCGCCAGGTTGCGCGTGTAGGGGCTGTTGCGGCCGCTGCTGTCGTCGGCAGCCAGCGCACCCGGCGCCGTGGCATAGGCGACCAGCGTGCCGCGCGGCGCCACCGCCGCCGCCAGGCCCGGCGGCGGGCGGCTGCCGGGCTGGGTGCGCAAGCGGCTGCCAGGCGGTGGACGCACCATGGGCGCGCTGCGGCAGGCGTCGAAGACCAGCAGGTTCACGCCCGAGCCGCTGCGCGACAGGCGCTCGGTCAGGCCGGTGGCGTCCAGCGCACGGCCCAGCAAATCGTCTTCGGAACGCAACTCGGCGTCCACCGGGATCAGGTAGTTTCGGCCACGGTACTGCGCGCCGTGGCCGGCGAAGTAGAACAGGCGCGTGCCAGCGCCCGGCGTCGCCGACACCCAGTTGCTGATGGCCTCGAGCAGCTGAAGCAAGTCAGCGTCCAGCATTAGCGTGACCTGGAAGCCCAGCTCTTGCGCCACCGACTGCATCAGGCGTGCGTCGTTGCCGGCATTCTTCAGCGGCGCGCCGGGATAGGCCGCGTTGCCGACGATCAAGGCCGAGCGTGGGCCCGTGCTCGGGCTTGCGCTTGCGCTTGTGCTTGTGCTTGTGCTGGCATTTGTGCTCCGGGTCTGCGCAGCCGCCGGCAGCCACACTGCCGCACCTGCGCCCAGGCCCAGCAATTGGTGCAGCGCCTCACGCCGCGTGGGCTGACGCGGCGCAGCGTTGACACGAAAGCGCTCACTGTCCACGGGGCCCCGCCAGGTCCACATCGATGCTGCGGGTCAGCCCGCTGGCCAGCAACAAGGCCCTCATCTCGTCCAGCGACAGCTGCTCTGATGCCAGCCAGTACTCACCAAACGGCGTCGGACCGCCCACCACCTTTGCGCCGGCGGCGCGCAAGGCCGTGCGCAACTGCGCCTCGGTGGCCTCGGGCACGAAGGTGACACGCAGGGTGCGCACTTCGGTCACGGGTGTCGACCGCATGCCCGTATCGGCCGGCGGTGAGCTGACCATCCAGCCGATCAGCAGCGCCTGCGCCAGCACCAACGCCGCCATCGCCGCGCCCAGTTGCGGCGTGGCCAGCCAGGCCCACAGCGTTTGCGTCCATGAGGGCTGGCTCGGCGCCGCTGCAGCACGCGCCGGCCGCACCCGCGACAGCAAGGCTTGCAGCCCCAGGTCGGCATCGGCAGGCTGCGGCGCCGCGATGCTGTTCAGCAGCGCCTGTTCACGCACCAGCGCCCGCGCGGCCCAGGGGCAACGGCACAGCGCATTGGTCATCCAGGCCTGTTCTTCGGCGTCAAGCGTGCCGTTCAGGTGCCAGGGCAGGGCCTGCAAAAAGCGCTGCCGCTCGGTCGCGTTCAGGGTGCCGGTTTCAGCCATGGTTGGCACCTCCTGCGGGGCCGGTGGCCGATGCACCTTCGACACAGCTGCGCATCTGGCGCCGGGCATGGAAGAGCCGTGTCTTGACGGTGCCTTCGGGCACCTGCTGCACCAACGCCACGTCGGCCAGGCCCAGGCCTTCGTAGTAGACCAGCTGCATGCATTCGCGCTGCGCCGCGTTCAGCTGCTGCAGGCACAGACGCACCTGCTCGGCTTGCTGCCAGCGCGACAGCGCCGTTTCGCCGTCGTCGACGTCGGCGGCCAGCGTGTCGGCATGGTCGTCGATGTCATCGGCATCGGGCGCCTGCTGGCGGCCCTGTTCCAGCGACTTGTAGCGTGCAATGCCCAGCACCCAGGTGGTGACCAGCGATTCGCCGCGAAAACGCGCCGCGCTTTTCCAGACTTCATGCAGGGTGTCCACGACCACGGTCTGCGCCTCTTCGTCATTGCGCAGGCGCTGCCACGCAAAGGCGTGGATGCGCCGCGCCAGCAGCCGATGCAGTTCCACCAGCGCACGTTCGTCCCGCTGGGCACAGCGTTGCAGCAGTTGGCGGGCTAAGGTGTCGTCGATCAGCGGCTGCATGCGTTGCGTTGGCGGGGCGTTGCGTCACGCCCGGGGGTCGTGATGCATTCTGCAGCACACGAAGCGTCTTCATATCGACAGTCGGGGGTTCGTCGATCGCCACCGCACCGGCTTCAACGCTCGAAGCGCACCAGCGCTTCGGTGAACTCGAAGTCGTCCAGGTCGCTGGGCGAACAGTTGCCCGCGATGGCCACCAGCCGCACCTGCGCGCCCACCGGAAAATCGGCCACGTTCAGGCGCAACGCAAAGCGGGTGAAGCCACCGTTGGCATCGCTGTTGCCGGGGTTGGCGTAGCGCGGGATGCCGGCGCCGATGTCGGCACCCACGGCGGCCAGGCCAAACTGCGTGTTGCACATCAGGCCCTGAATGCCGCGGCCGACAAATTCAACCACCGCTTTCGAATAGGTGGCCTTGTGCTCGGCCGTCCAGGTGGTGACCGCGAAGTCGGCCAGGCGGCCGCGTGTGCCGGTCTGCAGCTTGGAGTTGATGCTGCCGCTGAAGCCGTCGTCGCCCAGGTGCAGCAGGCCGACCAGTCCCTGCGCCAGGTATTCACCGGTGGCCAGGGCACGTGGCGAGCTGCCGGCATTGGCCGCCACCTGGTAGCGCGCGCCCTGCTGGATGCCCGCGAAGTACACCGTGGCCGGGCGGTAGCCGGCCTTGTGGATGACCACCGCCACCGGGTCCACTCCCGTGAAGTCGGCAGCACGCACCTGGAAGGCAAACTTGCCTTGCGCGTCGGTGTCACCCGCCCAGGCCTGGCCGTCGCCGAAGGGCGCCAGTACCTGGGCCCCGGCCAGCGGCGCGCCACTGCTGTCGGTGAGCTGACCCTGCACCACGGCGTAGCCGGCAGCGGGTTGCAGCTCGGCGCTGGCGGTGGTTTCGTCGCCACCGCCGCAGGCGGCCAGCGCCACGGCCAAGGTGCTGGCCAAAGCGAGGGCCAGCGGGCGAAAGGCGGGGCAGTCGATGTGGGGGTAAGGGTGCATACGGGCTCCTGGAGTTGAACGGTGAACGGCGCGGTACCCAGGTGTCTTTCCGGGCCCGACGACCGTGTGTGCGCCACCGGCCGCAAACGGTTCAATGGCCGCTGCCGATAATCGAGCCGTGAGTTCTCCCGTCCCCCCTCCCGCCCCCCTTCCCGCGCCTCGGCCCGCGCCTCGGCCCGCGCCTCATGCCGCGCCCACGCGGCTGGCCCTCTATCTGGACCTCATCCGCTGGAACCGCCCCGCCGGCTGGTTGCTGCTGCTGTGGCCCACGCTCAGCGCCTTGTGGATCGCCGCCGACGGCTGGCCGGGCTGGCACCTGCTGGTCGTCTTCACCGCCGGCACGGTGCTGATGCGCAGCGCCGGTTGCTGCTTCAACGACGTAGCCGACAAGGACTTCGACAAACACGTCAAGCGCACGGCCGGGCGGCCGGTGACACGCGGTGCGGTGTCGACACAAGAAGCGCTGCTGCTGGGCGCGGTTTTGGCCCTGGCGGCCTTTGGCCTGGTGCTGACGACCAGCGCACCGGCCATCTTGCTCAGCTTCGTTGCGATGACCGTGACCCTGGTCTATCCCTACGCCAAGCGCGTGCTGAGCATGCCGCAGGCCGTGCTGGGCTTGGCCTTCAGCTTTGGCATCCCGATGGCCTTTGCCGCGGCGCAGGGGGGCACGGAATGGAGCCTGGCCGCCATCCACGCCGCCGTGCCGCCGCACGCCTGGTTGCTGCTGCTGTCCAACCTGTTCTGGGTGCTGGCCTACGACACCGAGTACGCCATGGTCGACCGCGACGACGACATGCGCATCGGCATGAAGACCAGCGCCATCACGCTGGGCCGCTTCGACGTGGCAGCCGTGATGGCCTTCTATGCCGTGTACCTGGTCAGCTGGGCACTGCTGGGGCGCGCGCTGGGCCTGGGGCCGGTGTTCCTGCTGGGCATCGTGGCCGCGGCGGCGCAGGCCAGCTGGCACTTCAGCCTGATCCGGGGGCGCCAACGCGAAGGCTGCTTCAAGGCCTTTCGCCTGAACCACTGGCTGGGCTTTGCCGTGTTTGCCGGCGTGGCGCTGGACCTGTTTGTGGCATGACACACGCTGTGCTGATCAAGCAGGGGCGGTTGCGGCTGCTCGCCTGCGCCCTGGGAGTGACGATGACGATGGCCCAAGCACAAACCAGTTCCCCGACCCCGTCGCAGACCCTGCACACCCTGTTTGCCGACGAGTGGGAGCGCGGCCTGCGCGAACGCCCTGAACGGGCCAGCTACCAGGGCGACATCCGCTACAACGACCGCTGGACCGACATGAGCCTGACCGCCATCGAGGCCCGCCAGGCCGCCGACCGCACCGCGCTGCAGCGCCTGCGCGGCATCCCGCGTCAGGCGCTGAATGCCGCCGATCAGCTGCACTTCGACACCTTCGAATGGCAGCTGCAACTGGCCGTGCAGCGCCAGGCCTTCAAGGAACACCTGCAGCCCATCGGCCACCAGGGCGGCGTGCAGACGCTCAACACCATCCAGCAAACCACGCCCTTCAGCACGGCTTTGCATTACCGGCAGTACCTGGCGCGGCTGGCCGGCATCTCCGCGCTGGTGGACCAGACGCTGCTGTTGATGCAGGAAGGCCGGCGCCAGGGCCGCATGCCGCCGCGGGTGCTGATGAACCGCGTGCCGGCGCAGATGGCCACGCAGCTGGTAGACGACGCCAGGCAGAGCCCTTTTTACGCACCTTTCAAGCGCATGCCTGCCACGCTGCCCGAAGCCGAACGTGCGGCGCTGGAGGCCGAGGCTCGCCGACTCATCCAGCAAGCGGTGGTGCCGGCCTACCGCAAGCTCAAGGACAGCTTCGAACGCGACTACCTGCCGTACACACGCGACACCATCGCGGCCAGCGCACAGCCCGACGGTGCGGCGCACTATGAACTGCTGGTGAAGAGCTTCACGACGACGGCGTTGACGGCGCGAGAGATCCACGACATCGGCCTGCAGGAAGTGGCGCGGCTGCAGGCGGCAATGGAAAAGGTCAAGGTCGAAACCGGCTTCAGCGGCAGCATGGCGGCCTTCTTCACCTTTGTGCGCACCGACGAACGTTTCTTCAAGAAGACGCCGCAAGAGCTGCTGCAGGCCTACCAGGTGGTGGCCAAGCGAATCGACCCCGAGCTGGTGAAGATCAGCAAGGTGATCCCGCGCCTGCCTTATGGCGTGAAGGCCATCCCCGACAACATCGCACCCGACACCACCACCGCCTACTACATGGGCGCTGCGACCGACGGCTCACGGCCCGGTTATTTCGCCGTCAACCTGTACAGGCCCGAGACACGCCCAACTTGGGAAATGATGGCGCTCACCCTGCATGAAGCCGTGCCGGGCCACCACTTCCAGTTTGCGCGCGCGCTGGAACTGCCGGACATGCCCATGTTCCGCAAGACCGCCTACTTCGTGGCCTATGGCGAAGGCTGGGCGCTCTACGCCGAACAGCTGGGCCACGACATGGGCCTGTACGACGACCCTTACGACCGCTTCGGCCAGCTGACCTACGAGATGTGGCGCGCCGTGCGCCTGGTGGTGGACACCGGCATGCACACCTTCGGCTGGAGCCGTGAACGGGCCATCGACTACTTCCGCGCCCACACGGCCAAGACCGAGCAGGACATCGTCAACGAGATCGACCGCTACATCGCCTGGCCGGGCCAGGCACTGGCCTACAAGATCGGCCAGATCCGCATCAGCGAACTGCGCGCACGGGCCGAGCGTGAGCTGGGTTCACGCTTCGACCTGCGCGACTTCAATGACGCGGTGCTGGCCACCGGATCGGTGCCGCTGGCGGCGCTGGAGATGCGCATGGCGGCCTGGATCGCGGAACAGCGTCCCTGAAATCAGCGCGGCGCGGCGTGCCGTATCAAGTGGTCGAAGGCCGACAACGCCGCCTTGGCGCCATCACCCGCAGCGATGATGATCTGCTTGAACGGCACCGTCGTCGCGTCACCCGCAGCAAACACACCCGGCACGCTGGTGGCCGCCTTGCCGTCGACGACGATCTCGCCATAACGGCTGAGTTCCACTGCACCGCGCAGCCACTCGGTGTTCGGCACCAGGCCGATCTGCACGAACACACCGGCCAGCTCCACCTGCTGTTCGATGCCGCTGACACGGTCCTTGAACTTCAGCGCGCTGACCTTCTGACCGTCGCCGGTGATCGCCGTCGTCTGCGCATTCGTGTGCACGGTGACGTTGGGCAGGCTGTGCAGCCTTTTCACCAGCACCGCGTCGGCCTTCAGCTGCTCGGCAAACTCGACCAGCGTGACGTGTTGCACCACGCCGGCCAGGTCGATGGCGGCCTCGACACCCGAGTTGCCGCCGCCGATGACGGCCACCTTCTTGCCCTTGAACAGCGGGCCGTCGCAATGCGGGCAGTAGGCCACGCCCTTGTTTTTGTACTCGGCTTCGCCCGGCACGTTGGCCGTGCGCCAGCGCGCGCCGGTGGCCAACACCACCGAGCGGGCACGCAGTACCGAACCGTTGGCCAGCTTGATCTGCACCGGCTGTGTGTCGTCGACCGGGTCGGCGATCAGCGCCTGGACCAACTGGCCGCTCATGATGTCCACGTCGTAGGCCTTGGCGTGCGCTTCCAGCGCGGCCGCGAACTTGGGGCCCTGGGTTTCCAGCACGGACACGAAGTTTTCGATGCCCATCGTGTCCAGCGTCTGGCCGCCGACCTTTTCGGTCACGATGCCGGTGCGGATGCCCTTGCGCGCGGCATAGACCGCAGCCGCAGCGCCGGCCGGGCCACCGCCGACGATCAGCACGTCGAAAGTCTCCTTGGCCGCCAGTTTGGCCGCGTCACGCGCGGCGGAATTGGTGTCCAGCCTGGCGACGATCTCGGCCACGTCCATGCGGCCCGAGGCGAACACTTCGCCATTCAGGAACACCAGCGGCACGGCCATGATCTGGCGCCGGTCCACTTCTTCCTGGAACAGGCCGCCGTCGATGGCGGTGTGGCGGATGCGCGGGTTCAGCACCGCCATCAGGTTGAAGGCCTGGACCACGTCGGGGCAGTTGTGGCAGGTCAGGCTCATCCAGGTTTCGAACTGGTAGTCGCCGTCCAGGCCGCGGATGCGCTCGATGGTCTCGGCGTCGATCTTGGGCGGGTGGCCACCGGCCTGCAGCAGCGCCAGCACCAGCGAAGTGAATTCGTGGCCCAGCGGCACGGCGGCAAAACGCAGGCCCATGTCGTGGCCGGCGCGGGTGATCTGGAACGACGGGCGGCGCGCGTCGGCGCCATCGGTGCGCAGCGTGACCTTGTCGCTGAGCGCCACGATGTCTTCCAGCAGGGCACGCATCTCGGCCGATGCCGGGCGTTCGTCGAGTGAAGCGATCAGCTCCACCGGTTGCGTGATGCGCTCCATGTAGGCGCGCAGTTGCGTCTTGAGGCTGGCGTCTAGCATGGTGGGTCCTGCTGGTTGAATGGGGCTCCGAAACCGGGCTTCGGAAAAGGTGAGCAGGCGCGACTTGTTGGGCCGCGCCCGCACCGCCTGGCGGGCTCCCTTCGGAGCCGGGTCGAATCAGATTTTTCCGACCAGGTCCAGCGACGGCGTCAGCGTGGCCGCACCTTCGTTCCACTTGGCAGGGCACACCTGGCCGGGGTGCTTGGCGGTGTACTGGGCAGCCTTCAGCTTGCGCAGGGTTTCCTTCACGTCGCGGGCGATTTCGTTCGAGTGCACTTCGGCGGTCTTGATCACACCGTCGGGGTTGATGACGAAGGTGCCGCGCAGCGCCAGGCCTTCTTCTTCGATGTGCACGCCGAACATGCGCGTCAGCGTGTGTGTGGGGTCGCCCACCAGCGGGAACTGCGCCTTGCCCACGGCGGGCGAGGTTTCGTGCCACACCTTGTGTGAGAAGTGCGTGTCGGTGGTGATGATGTAGACCTGCGTTTCCAGCTTCTGGAATTCAGCGTAGTGGGTGGCTGCGTCTTCTACTTCGGTGGGGCAGTTGAAGGTGAAGGCGGCGGGCATGAAGATGAAAGCGGCCCACTGGCCCTTGATGCTTTCATTGCTGACTTCAACGAACTTGCCGTTGTGGAAGGCGGTGGTCTTGAAGGGCTGGACGGTGGTATTGATGATCGACATGTGGGGTCTCGCAGGTCTGAGGTTGAAAGAAGAGAAAAACCGGGACGTCGGCGCCGGCTCTGTTAGAGCGCGGCTCTTGCCGACCAACGAACGATAGTTTCTCTGTATTTATCAACTCAGGCCAATTTGCTTTGGCTAAGCAGGCGATAGAACCTGTCTAAGGGAAATCCCTTGATATTCGCTCGCGCAGGGCCGCGACCAGGACCTGCAGCCGCTGGCGCTGAACCGGACTCAGGCCCGCTTGCATCAAGGCCGCGCGCAGCCCTTCGGCAGGCTGAGCGTGGGCGGGCGGCTGGCTGCCTTCCATGGCATCTTTCAGCGCGCGCAGCTTCAGTTGCTGGCGTGACGCCTGCCATTCAGGGGCGGCGGGCAGGTTCAGGTGAATCTCCAGGCGCAGCAGCAAGTCGTCCACGTCGCTGGCTGGCAGCGGGCCGCTGCCCACGGCCCGCGACCGGCGCTGGGCCAGCGGCTGTTCCCAGGCCCTGGGCAAGGGGTTCTGATCGGCCGCCGTCGGGGCTGTTTCTGACCCGGCCTCGTCGGCAGCAGGCGCCAAGCGGGCGCCCGCGTCTTCCCATGCTTCGCACTGGCGCAAACGGGCCGCCAAGGCATCGCACTGGGCCTGCCATTGCAGGCGCTGGCCATCGCTCTGCCGCTGCACGGCGGCGGCGTGTGCGCTGCGGTAGCGGACCTGCAGCGCGTCGACGGTGCCAGGCGGCAGCGCACCGCCTTGGCGCCAGGCGCGGTCCACTTCGGTCAGGGTGCGGCCGATGTCGTCCAGCGCCAAGTCGGTGCCGGCGGCCACCAGGCGCTGCACCAGCGCTTCAGCAGCGGCCAGGTGGGCTGCACGTTCTGCATCGCGTGCGCCCAGGGCGGCCTCACGCTGCTCAAACACCGCGTCGGTGGCGGCCTTGAAACGGGTCCACAGCGCGTTTTCAAGGCCACGCGGCAGCGGCAGGCCCCGCGCCTGGTGCTGCCAGTCGGCCTGCAGTTCGCGCACCTGGCGGGCGGCGTCGGCGTGTGATGCCGCGCCCTCACCCGGCAGACAGGCCTGTGCAAGCCGGATCAGCCGCTCGCGTTCGGCCACCGCCGCGTCTTGCTGCGCGCGCAGCGGTGCCTCGAGGCGAGCCACGGCTTGCTGCAGTCGCTGTTCCAGGCCTCGGCGCGATGCGGCAGGTGCCGTGTGTTGGGTGGGCCCCAGCTTGCGCCAGGCGGCCTGGAAGTTGAACAGCTGGCGCTGCAACTCGCGCCGGTCGGTGACAGTTGAGGCCGCTGAGGCGGCTGAGGCGGTAGTTACAGGCGCTTCACTAGGCGCCACCAGCGCTTCCAGGGTGCCCAGCAGCGCTTCACGCGCGGCCAGGTTTTCCTGCCGCGCCAATTGCGTGGCTGCGTGCTGCGCGGCAATTGGACCGTGCGCCACTTGCAGGGCCTGGTCGAAAGCCAGCCACTGCCGGGGGGTGGCTGCAGCACCTTGACGGTCCACCGCCTTCCAGCGCAGACGCAGCGCCTGGATGCTGTCGCCCAGCGCCTTCAGGTTCAACTTCCTGGGCGCCTTGGCAGCAGGCAGTCTCAGGGGACGCCCAGCAGCAGAGGTCTCGGGCGTGTCAGACGCTTCGGCCACTTCAGCCGACTCAGTCGCTGCGGCCGGTTCAATCGCTGCGGCGGCCGGTGCCACCTGCAGCGCCAGGGCCTGCGCTTGGGCAACCAGATCGTCGCGCGCCCGCGCGCCACCCCACTGCTGCCAATCTTTCAGACGCGCCTGCTCGAGCCAAAGCGCCTGGTGTCGCGCCCACAAGGCATCGGGCCAGCTGGTGTGTTTGCGGGTCAGCAGGGGCTGCAGTGTCTGCAGATGCTGCTGCACGGCGCCCAACTGGCCTTCGGCCAGCGCGCTTTCGGCCTGCTGCAACAGGGCTTCGGCCTGCTGCAGCTGTTCAGGGCCCGCGGCCTCGGTTCTGGGCTTGGTGGCGCGGGGCTCGGCGCGGGCTGGGCTGGCCGCAGGGGCCGGCTGGCTGGCGCGGGTCTGCTCGGCGATGCGCTTCTTCAACGCGCCGGCCAATGCGGGGTCGATAGCAGGTGCTGGTGAAGATGCTGATGGGGTTGCCGGGTTGCTTGCCGGGGTGGGGGCAGTTTCATCGGATGGGGGCTGGGCCAGCTGGGCTTGCACCCAGGCCGCAGTCTGCAGCGCCTGTTCAAGGTCTGCGGCCAGACGCGCGGTGGCGGGCACGTCGGGCCGTGACTGCAGCAATTCGCTGAGCGGCTGGCTCAGTGTGAAGACGTCGGCACTGCTGCCTTGCTCGGCGGTCAGGCGCAACTCTGCGGGCCATTGCTGCAGGCAGCGCTGGGCCTCGGCCTTCCAGCGCTGTTGGATTTGCAAGGTGTCGGCCTGCTCGCGCAACACCACGGTCAGGCGGGCCCGCAGGGCCTCGAATTCGCTCAGGTGCGCGGCTTCCAGCCGTGCAGCGGGCAGGGCCGCCCAGTCCCGGTCCATCTGGGCCACCCAGTTGGCGGGCAGTTGCGGGTCGGTCACCAGCGCCTGCGCTTGCAGCAGCAGGGCCCGCGCGCGCGCGCGGGCCTCGCGCTGCGCCACGGTGGCTTCCAACCGCTGCTTGGCCAGGCGGTGCACCTTGCGGTCGTGGCTGCGGAATTCACGTTCGGCCTGGCGCAGCGCCTCTTCGCCCTGCAGCGCCTGCACGGCGGCCAGTTTGGTGGCCAGCGGCGCTGCGGACTGCGCCAGGCGCAGCAGTGCCTGCTCGTCACCCTGGGCCGTGGTCAGCTGTGCAGCCCAGTCCACCGCCGGCGCCGTGTGGGCCACCGCGGGTGGGGCCGCAGCGGGGGCGGCCGCAGCGGGGGCGGCCGTTGACGGGGATGCGGCGGGTTTTTTGAACAGCCAGGTCAGCATGGGACAGTGGGTACCAGAGTTCGGACGTGAGGTGGGGTGCGCCAGCCAATCAATGCCGGTGCGCGCTTCAGTTTAGGCGCCCGGCGCTGTGCGATATTCGCCGCCACAAACCCTGAGCGCTACCCCCCACGCCATGACCGAAGCCGCACCCTCCATCCCCGACCGCCTGTGCACCGACCCCAAGAGCCCGTTCTACGACGCCCAGGTGTTTGAGCACGACATCGGCATCCGCTTCAACGGCAAGGACCGCAACGACGTGGCCGAGTGCTGCGTCAGCGAAGGCTGGATCAAAGTGCCGGCCGGCAAATCGGTGGACCGCAAGGGCAACCCCTTGCTGATCAAGCTCAAGGGTCAGGTCGAGGCCTTCTACCGCTGAACCGCTGAACCGCCGAGCACTCGCCTTCAGGTGCGGCCCAGTTCGGCCGCCCGGTCGCGCGCCGCGTGCAGCGCCTTCACGAAGGCGGCTTTCACGCCACTGTCGTCCATCGACGTGATGGCAGCAAAGGTAGTACCGCCCTTGGACGTAACCTGCTCGCGCAGCGCGGTCGGCGTCAGCGGGCTTTGCTGGGCCAGCGCAGCAGCGCCGGCAAAGGTGCTTTGCGCCAGCACGCGGCCCTGCTCGGGAGACAGTCCCATCTCGGCCGCCGCCTGCACCATGGCTTCAAGGAAGTAAAAAACGTAGGCCGGCCCAGAGCCCGACAGCGCGGTCACGGCGTCCAGGTCGTCTTCACGGTCCACCCACAGCGATGCGCCCGTGGGCACGAACAAGGCTTGCACCTCGGCCCGCGCCGCAGCGTCCACCGCCGGCCGTGCATAGAGGCCTGCAATGCCCTGCCCGATGAGCGCCGGCGTGTTGGGCATGGCCCGCACCACGCGCTCGCTGCCACTGGCCTGCACCAAGGCGTCGCTGCGGATGCCGGCCATCACGCTGAGCTGCAGCGCCTGACCGACGAACGCGGCGCAGCTTGATGCGGCCTGTGCAAAAAGCTGCGGCTTGACGGCCCACACCACTGTGGCGGCTGCGGCCAGCCGTGCGTCGGGTGCGGACTGCGCCTGCACGCCAAAGGTCAACGCCAGCTTGTCGCGCTGGGCGTCGAAAGGTTCGACCACCAGGATGCGGTCAGGCGACGCGCCCGACCGCAGCAGGCCCCCGATCAGGGCCGAAGCCATGTTGCCGCCGCCGATGAAGGCCACGGTCGATGCATGCGGTGAATTCATGCCTGCGAGTTTAGATTCAGCGCATCAGCGCACTAGCGCAGCAGTGCACCGCCCTGCAGCCACTGCGCGCCCCGGCGACAAAGGTCTTCCACCGCAGAACCATCCACCAGGTTTTGTCGTGAGTCATGTTCACCGCTCACTTTAAAGGTTTGACGATACCCAGGCTGAGCAAGCTGCGCGCGCTGTCCACGATGCTCTGCTCCACCGGCCGGGTGGCCCAGCCCAGCACCTCTTTTGCATGCGCCGGGCTCTGATTGCGGACGGAGCCCAGCTCACCCACCACCGCGCGTGCCATCGGGCTGAACCGGGCCGCGATGCGCACCAGCCAGTCGGGCACGTTGCGTGTGGTCACCTGGTGCGCCTGCGGGCCCAGTTCTGCGCGCAGCACGTCGGCCATCTCGCGCAGCTTCATGAAACGGCCCGATGCGATGAAGCGCTCACCGGCCAGGCCCGGCGCCTTCAGCGCACGCACGTGCAGGTCGGCCACGTCGCGCACGTCGACCACGCCAAAGCCGATGTCGGGGCAGGCGCCCAGGCTGCCGTCCAGCAGCTTCTTCACGATGACCACGGAGGCTGAATAGTCGCGGCTCCACACCGGGCCCAGCACCACCGATGGGCAGATGCTGACAAATTCCATGCTGCCGCCGTGCTGGGCTATCCAGTCGCGCGCGGCACGCTCGGCCACGGTCTTGCTCTGGACGTAGGGCGTGATGCCGGGCTGGGACAGGTCGGTCCAGTCGGCCTCGGTGAAGTGGTGCACCCCGCGCCCGCGGCCATAGGCGATGGCGGCCACCGACGAGGTCATGACAAATCGCTGCACCCCGGCGGCCTGGGCTGCACGCAGCGCACGCAAGGCGCCGTCCCGCGCCGGCACCACCAGTTCATCGGCGTGTCGGGGCACCCGCATGGGCAAGGGCGAAGCCACGTGCGCCATGTGGCTGCAGCCGGCCACGGCCTCGGCCCAGCCGGCGTCGGCGTTCAGGTCGGCGGCAAAAAACTTCAGGCGGCTGTTGTCCACCTGCAGCAGTTCACGCACAGCCGCTTCTTTGGCCAGGCTGCGCACGGTGGTGTGCACCTGCCAGCCTTCGGCCACCAATTGGCGAATGAGGAAGCCGGCGATATAGCCGCTGCCCCCCGATACGAGCACGGTGTCTGCCATCTGGCGCCCGCTTTCCTGCTGTGTGCGTGCGGCGGATTGTGGGCTCTGCGTTTTCAGCGCTGGCTGGCTTCGTCCAGCGCACCCAGCTGGCTTTGCCGGATGCGAGTGGCCGACAACACGCCGGCCTACTCCAGAATGGGGTAGGCGATGCTGCAGATGTGCGAGGCGGCCTGGTGGCAGCCACGATGAGTCGCAGCGCCAGCGTGATCAGGCCCGGGCCGATCAGCACACGCCCGATGTGGCCGGAGGTGCTGTTCTGGCGGCTGATGAACATCACCACGCCGGTGAAGCTGAGCAGCGGGCTCAGCCACGACAGGTCGAAGCTGAAGACCACCGCCATGGATCTCTCGCGCATCATCCCCCCTCCCGGCACACTCACCCGCCTGGACAGCCGATGCCGCCGGCGGCATCGGCGCCCCTGACCGGAGCATGCATATGGCCCGCAAGAGAGAGACTGCCACACCTCGCGCCGCACCTGGCGCCTCACCCCGCGTGACAAGTTGCGCCGCCACCGAACACCCCGCCGTGGCCGCCATACGCGACAGCGACGCGGGCAAGGTGAAGGTGGCCGTCAGCGACATCGACGGCATCTTGCGTGGCAAGTACCTGCACCGCGACAAGTTCTTCGGCGCCGCGCAGCCCGCACCCGACGGCGGCTTCGGTTTTTGCGACGTCGTCTTTGGCTGGGACAGCAGCGACCATTGTTACGACAACGCCCAGGTCACCGGCTGGCAGCACGGCTTTCCCGACGCGCTGGCGCGGCTGGACCTGGACACCGCCCGCCACGTGCCCTGGGACGGCGGCGTGCCGTTTTTCCTGGGCGAGTTTGTGAACGCCGACGGCACGCCCTATGCCGTGTGCCCGCGCCAGACCTTGAAGCGGGTCTTGAAGCGCGCTGAAAGGCTGGGCCTGCAGGTCATGACCGGCATGGAATTCGAATGGTTCAACTTCGCGGAAACGCCGCAGAGCTGGGCGGCGAAGAAGGGCGTCGGCCCCGAGCCCATCACACCCGGCATGTTCGGCTATTCGCTGCTGCGCATGGCCGACCAGCGCGCGTTCTTCAACGCGCTGATGGACGACATGGCCGCTTTCGGCGTGCCCATCGAAGGCCTGCACACCGAAACCGGACCGGGTGTCTACGAAGCGGCCATCGCCTTCAGCCCGGCGCTGGAACAGGCCGACCGCGCCATCCTGTTCAAGACCGGCGCGCGCGAAATCGGCAAGCAGCACGGCGTGATGCCCAGCTTCATGGCCAAGTGGAGCGCAACTTTGCCGGGCTGCAGCGGCCACATCCACCAAAGCTTGAGTGATGGCAGTACAGGCGGGAGCACGGGAGGGAGCACGGCAGGGAGCACGGCAAGGAGCACGGCAAGGAGCACAAGCGGCAAGACCAACCTCTTCTTCGACGCCAAGAGCCCGCGCAAGATGAGCCAGCTGTTCGAGAGTTATCTCGCCGGCCAGGTGGCTTGCCTGATGGACTTTGCGCCGATGTTCTGGCCCACCATCAACAGCTACAAACGCCTGGTGGACGGCTTCTGGGCGCCCGTCAAACCCACCTGGGGCCTGGACAACCGCACGGCCAGCTTTCGTGTCATTGCCGGTTCACCCAAGGCCACGCGCCTGGAAACACGCTGCCCCGGCGCCGACGTGAACCCCTACCTGGCCATGGCCGCCGTCATTGCCGCCGGCCTGCACGGCGTGGAGCAGGGCCTGAAACTCACCGCGCCGCCCATCACCGGCACCAACCAGGGCGCCGAGCACATTCCGCG
>JBBRCN010000074.1:0-21226 GCA_038204775.1 Burkholderiales bacterium
GACTTGTTGTTCTGTTGACGGGCACGCATGGGAAGACTCCGGTGATGGCTGTTTGCCGCGACTGTGGCGAGCCACCATTAGTCAATCGTTAGCGGGGCGTTCCTGCGCCGGCTGTTGGAGGCTGTTTTCACCCCCGCGAACCGGGGGGGCGCCATTGGTTCGCGGGGTGGTTTGCGCCGGTCCCGTGGCAACCGTTACACCCCCGGGCGGGGCGCGCTCTCGGCCATCGCCAGCGCCATGGCCTCGGCCATGGACATGCCGGCGCCCTGGCGCCACAGCACCTGGCAGTCCGAGCGGCCGGTGCGCAGTGCAATCAGGCGCCGCGTGCGCCGCGCCTCGGGCAGGTCTTCCGGGCCCAGCGCACCGAAGTGTTCGGCGCAGTAGGCCTCGGCAAAGCCCATCAGGCGTGCAGCGGACTCTGGTTTGCCCTGGCAGGCCAGCGTGCGCGGCAGGTTCCACAGCACGTAGAACCATTCGCGCCAGAAACCATGCTCCCAGTCCATCTGCAGGCACTGGCGGTACATGGCGGCCGATGCGTCAAAACGGCGCAGATCGGCCAGCGCATAACCGGTAACGCTGGTGGCCAGCGCCAGCAGCCGGCGCTGGCCGGTCTGGGTGGCGAGCGCTCGCACGCCGTCCAGCATCAGCAGCTGTTCGGCCGCGCGCCGTTTGCCGCCGAGCTGCAGCCCCAGGCTCAGCAGGCCCGAGGTGGCACGGGTGCGCGGCCCGTGCCGGCGCCACAACGCCAAGGCCTGGCGGTACAACGGCAGGGTGACGGCAGGGTCGCGCCGGCGGCGCGACTGCATCAGCGCCCAGTGCGTGAGCGTGCGGGCTTCGGTGTCGGGCTGCCGATGCGCGCGGGCCAGCACCAGGGCCTGGTCCAGCAGCGTCTGCACGGCGTCCAGCGGAGCGCCGCGGCGCAGCCGGATGATGCCGGCGCAGCGCAGCACCTCGGCGCGCTCGGTGAGATCGGCGGCGTCCAGGGCAGCCAGCGCCGCATCGACATGCCGGTCGGCCCAGCCCGCCTGACCGGCATTGAAGCTCTGCATCGCCAGCAACGCCTGCAGTGCGGCTGCGCGGTACTGTGGCGCGGCGGCCGCGATGTGGCGCAGGTGGTCCAGCGCCTGCGCGCTCAGAGACAGGTCGTCCAGCGCCCAGCGTGCGGCCAGCGTGGTGTCGATCGCCTGCTCGGCGCTGGCCCCGGGCAGATCAGCGTCGGCGCCGCTGGCCAGCGCGCGTGTGAGGTTGGGCCATTCCGCGCTGGTCAGGTCCAGCGCCGGCTCGGTGCCCAGGGCCGTGGCCCACAGCGCCACGGACTGCGCGTGGCGGGCGCGCAGCCGCGCCAGGCCGGCCGCGCCGGTGTCATGGAAGACGTATTCGCGCATCGGCTCGAAGGCGTGGTACCGGCTGGCCCCGGCCGCGCTTTCGCGGCGGTAGGCCACCGATGCCGCCACCAGCTCGTCCACCAGCAGCGCCGTGCTGGCAGCACCAGCGCCGCCCAGGTGGCACAGCAGGTCCAGCGACGCGCCGCCGTCGCAGGCACTCAGCAGCGCCAGCAGCTCCTGCTCCGGCGTGGCCAGTTGCTGCCAGCTCCAGGCCAGCACCTTGAGCATGGACGCGTGGCGTTCGTCGTCGCCGCCGCGCGGGCCGCTGCGCGCCAGCAGCGCCAGCGTCGTTGGTCGGCTTGACGCCAAGCCATCGCCGACCAGCATGGCGCGCAGGTCGCTCAGGCCTAGGCTGCGCACACGCGCTGCCGCCAGCTCGATGGCCAGCGGCAGGCCGTGCAGTGCCGATACGATGTCGGCCACCGCCGCGTGGTTGCGCTCGCTGAGGTGGAAGTCGGCACGCGCGGCGCGGGCGCGGTCGACAAACAGCGTCATCGCCGGGTTGAAGGCGTGGTCCTGCAGTGACGCACCGGCTTCGGGCAGCGGCAGCGCGGCCAGGGCGTGTTCGACTTCACCGTCCAGCCCCAGCGCGCGGCGCGACGTGACCAGCAGGTGCAGCTGCGGCAGCCGCGCCAGCCAGCGCGCGATGTCGGCACGGCCGGCTTCCACGAGCTGCTCGAAGTTGTCCAGCACCAGCAGCACGCGACGGCCGGCCAGAGCGCGTTCGACACGCGCTGCGTCGTTGGCGGCTGCGCCGTCGCCATGGGTCTGCACGGCACGCATCACGGCGTCGTGCATCTGTGCTGCCGTGCTGCTGGCGGCCAGCGGCACGAAGGCGACCAGGTCGAACGCTGCGCTGGCCGTTCCCGATGCCACCGGCAGCCAGGCGGCACCCTGGGCCAGCGCGCGGGCGACCTCGACGGCCAGCCGCGTCTTGCCGCCACCGCCCGGCCCGCGCAGCACCACCAGGCGCCGCTGTGGCACGGCGGCGGCCAGCGCGGCACCGTCGGCTGCGAAGCCGACCAGGCGCGTCAGGTACTGCGGCAGCCGCACGTCCAGCGGGGCAGCGGAAGTGACCGGCGAAGAAGCCGACGGCGACTGCGTCGGCACGGCAGCGGGCAAACCGACTGACGTGGCCAGCCGCAGGGCCGCCTCGGCCAGGGCGCGGCGTTCGTCCTGGACCCAGTCTTCGAAATAGCCGGGCAGCAACTCGCCGCCGTAGGCAGCAGCCGCCTGCACGCCGTGGCTCGCTCGCAAGGCCTGCTGAAAATCGACCACGTCGCAGCTCACCGCGGCCGGGCTCAGCCACAGCGCGCGGCGGTCGGCCTGCAACACCGCGCCAGAGGCCACGCCTGCCGGCTCCAACAGGCTGCGCAGCACCGACAAGGCCTGGCGCAAGCGGTTGCGGCCGACATCGGCGGCCACGCCGGGCCACAGCAGCTCGACCAGCTCTTCACGCGCGTGCTGCCGGTCGGGCGCCATGGCCAGCCGCGCCAGCAGCAGCGCAACGGCGCGCGAGGGCAGGCGCACGACGGGGCCGGCGGGGTCGGCGACGTGGGTCAACTGCACAGCGCCCAGCAGGCGCAATGCCCAACGCGCGGCCTGGCGCGGGTGCTGCACGGGCATCAGCATGGGCACGGGGGCGGTCTGTGACATGGCCTGCGAATTGTGGCGGCGCAAGCAGGACCGCGCCCCTGCGCAGCGCCACCGTGCTGTGCGCGTTCGTGTGCGCCGTGCGGTGCGCCCTGCTGTGTGCCCTGCTGTGTGCCCTGCTGTGTGCCCTGCTGTGTGCCCTGATGTGACTTCCTGGGCCTTGTCAGCGCACAGGCTGCGACCGGCGCAACCGCAGCAAGGAGCGCATCGCCCACAGCCCCAGCAGCGGGCCCGCCGCGAGCCACGGCAGCAGGGTGTCGAGTGGCACGCTCTGTGCCAGCCGCACAAAAAGTTCGATCGACACGACCGAGATCGCAAAGCCGATGCTGTTGGTGAGTGTGAGCACGCTGCCCACGGCTTCGCGCGGGGCGTTGGCCGCCGTCAGCGCGCTGAACTGCGGCGAGTCGCCCGCCACGGTCACGCCCCACAGCAGCAACCAGGCCAGGAACAGCGGCAACGGTGCCGCCAGCGCCCAGGGCGCGGCCAGGCAGCACAGGCCGCTGATGGCCAGGTTGAACGCCGCCACCGGCGCACTGCCGCGCCGCTGGGCCACGAGCCCCCCCACCACACAGCCCACGGCGCCTGCACCCAGCGCCGCGAAGGCCCACCACGACACCGCCGTCGCGTCCAGGAGCCGCGTGGCCAGCACCAGCGGCAGCAGCACCCACAGCGTGTACAGCTCCCACATGTGCCCGAAGTAACCCAGCACCGAGGCCCGCACCCGGCTGTCGCGCCACAGGCTGGTCAGGGCTTGCAGCCGCAGCGGCGCCAGGCCCGCGCGCTGCGCAGGTTCAGGCAGCAGCACGGTCACCAGCAGCCCAGCCAGCACCGCCGCCGCCGCCACGGCGATGAAGACCGACTGCCAGGGCCAGCTGGCGCCCAAAGCGCGCAAGGCGTGCGGGCTGGCGCTGCCCAGCACCAGCGCACCCAGCAGCCAGCCCAGTGCTGCGCCCAGGCCGCGCGGAAACCACATTGAAGCCAGCTTCATGCCCACCGGGTAGATGCCGGCCAGGAAAAAGCCGGTCAGCGCACGCCAGCCCAGCAGCGCGACGAAGTGGCCGGCGCTGGCAGCGGCTGCCAGCGTGCAGCCCGCAGCAGCCAGGGCGCAGAGCAGAAACACACGTCGCGCCGGAAAACGGTCGGCTATGGTCAGCAGCGCAAACACCAGCGTGCCGGCAATGAAGCCCAGTTGCAGCGCGGCGGTGAGCGTGCCCACGGTGGCCGCGTCCCAGCCGAAGTTGCGCTGCAGGTCGGGCATCACCGCGTTGACGGCAAACCAGGGTGAGGTGCCCAGCAACTGCGCCAGCACCAGCACCGGCAGCACACGGCGCGGCGCAACGATGTCCTGCGTCGGGAGGCTGGGCTGCTTCGGGGGTTTCATCGTTGCCGCAGCCGATGACGGTAGCACGCTGGCCCGCTTGCCGAAGCAGGGCCGCTGCTCTTGTCCGCAGCGCCCGCTTGGCATACGCTGGCCCGGCGCAGAAGGAGACCCCCCATGCCAAGCCCAGCACCGGCCAGCCAGGCGAACACCGCCGCTGGCCCAGGCAGCATCTGCAACATCCGCACCCTGGCCCTGGTGGGGCCAGCGGCAGCCGGCAAGACCAGCCTGGCCGAGGCGCTGCTGCACCGCGCGGGCGCCATCGGCAGCCTCGGCACGCTGGAACGCGGCAGCACCGTGAGCGACTTCGACCCGCTGGAACGCCGCATGCAGCATTCGCTGAACGCGGCCGTCATGCACCTGGTGCACGACGGTGCCCGTGTGCACTTCATCGACACCCCGGGCGGCGCCGACTTCCTGGGCCAAAGCCTGCCGGCGCTGGAAGCGGTGGAAACGGCGGCCGTGGTCATCAACGCCGCTGTCGGCATCGAGGGCATCGAGCCGATGGCCTTGCGCATGATGGCCTACGCCAGCAGCCGCCGTCTGGACCGACTGATCGTGGTCAACAAGATCGACGCAGCGGGTGTGGACCTGCCGGGCCTGCTGGCGCAGATTCAGGCCACCTTCGGCAAAGAATGCCTGCCGGTCAACCTGCCCGATGCCGGTGGCACCCGGGTCGTGGACTGTTTCTACCAGCGTTCGGGGCACAGCGACTTTGGCAGCGTGGAGGATGCTCACCGCGCCCTGGTGGAACAGGTGGTCGAAGTGGACACCGACCTGGTCGAGCGTTACCTCAACGAAGGCGACGTGGACGCCAGCGAGCTGCACGCGCCGCTGAAACAGGCGCTGCGCGAAGGGCACTTGATTCCGGTGTGTTTTGTCTCCGCCAAGACCGGTGCCGGTGTGGCCGAGTTGCTGGACATCATCGTCAAGCTGCTGCCCAACCCGCTGGAAGCCAATGCGCCGGACTTCATCAACGGCGAAGGGCCCGATGCCCAGCCCATGCACGCCACGCCCGACCCCAAGTTGCATGTGCTGGCCCATGTGTTCAAGGTCACGGTCGACCCTTTTGTGGGCCGCCTGGGTGTGATGCGTGTGCACCAGGGCACCGTGACGCAGGGCATGCCGCTGTACATCGGCCATGGCCGCAAGCCTTTCAAGGTGGCGCACCTTTTCATGCTGCAGGGCAAAGACCACGTGGAGGTGACGCAGGCGCTGCCGGGCGACATCGTGGCCGTGGCCAAGGTGGACGACATCCACTTCGACGCCGTGCTGCACGACGCCGCAGAAGACGAACACATCCACCTGCTGCCGCTGGACTTTCCGAAGCCGGTGCACGGCCTGGCCATCGAGCCCAAGCGCCATGGCGACGAGCAGCGCATGTGGGAGATCCTGAACAAGCTGGTGGACGAAGACCCCTGCTTGAAGGTCGAACACGTGGTCAACACCAACGAAACGGTGGTCTACGGGCTGGGCGAACTGCACCTGCGGGTGCTGCTGGAACGGCTGCGTGATGTGTTCCGCTTCGAGGTCAACACCCGGGCGCCGCGCATCGCGTACCGCGAAACCATCACCACCCGCGCCGAGGGCCACCACCGGCACAAAAAACAAAGCGGTGGCGCAGGGCAGTTCGGTGAGGTCTTTTTGCGTGTCGAACCCCTGCCCCGCGGTGGCGGCTTTGAGTTTGTCGACCAGGTCAAGGGCGGCACCATCCCCGGACAGTTCATCCCGGCGGTAGAAAAGGGTGTGCGTGAGGTGCTGGCAAGCGGCGCCATTACTGGCCACCCGGTGGTGGACGTGCGTGTCACCGTGCACGACGGCAAAAGCCACAGCGTCGACAGCAAGGAAATCGCCTTTGTCACCGCCGGCCGCAAAGCCTTCTTGTCGGCGCTGCGCGAGGCGCGGCCGATCGTGCTGGAGCCCATCGTGCACATCGAGATCACGGCGCCGGAAAGGGCCATGGGCGACATCACGGGCGACCTGTCATCGCGCCGTGGGCTGGTGAACGGCACTGGTGCCGCAACGCCCGGCGTGGTGGTGGTGCGTGGCCAGGCGCCGATGTCAGAACTGTCGGGCTACCAGCTGCGCCTGAATGCGCTGACAGCCGGCCAGGGGCGTTACACGGTGGCGCTGTCGCACCACGAGCCGGTGCCACCCAGTGTGCAGAGTCAGCTGACTGCGCAGTTCAAAGCCCACGACGAAGACTGACTGCATCGGCGGCGGCAACCACACGGCGCCGCTGATGCCTCGCAGCAGCGCCTGCAGCCTCGGGCGGATCCAGGCCCAGCACCACTCGAGCGAGTGGCGCAGACACAGCGGATGGAGCAACCACACCCATGTCGTGGGTCGCACCGCAAGGTGCTGGGCGGCCTGCGCAACGACCGGCCAAACCGACCGCTGCCACGCCACTGACCGGCGCGACCGGGATGGCTGGGCTCGACGTGGGGCCCGCGATGCCGTGGGCTTCAGGACTTGCATGTTTGCTGCTCCCCGCATCGGGCCCCGCATCGTGCCGCGAATCAGCGCACCGACAAGGCTTGTTTCTGGCTCGGTGGCGGGAACACGCGATCGATCGCCGCGAGGTCGTTGGCGTCCAGCTGCAAAGACGCCGCGGCCCAGTTGTGGCGCAGGTGCAGCGCGCTGCCGGCCTTGGGAATGGCCATGACCCCGGCCTGCCGACCTTCCCTCAAAACCCAGGCCAGCGCCACCTGCACTGGCGTGGCGCCATGGCGTTGCGCCAGCGGGCGCAGCACCGGGTGGTCGGCCAGTTCGCCCTGGTCGATGGGGCTGTAGGCCATCAGCGGCATCTGCTGCAAGCGTTGCCAGGGCAGAAGGTCCCATTCCACGCCACGCTGGCTGAGCGAGTAATGCACCTGGTTGGCCGCGCAGGCCGCGCCGCCGGGCACGGCAGCGAGCTCGCGCATGTCGTCCAGGTCGAAGTTGCTCACGCCCCACTGGCGGATGCAGCCGCGGCGCTGCAATTGTTCGAAGCCGCGCACGGTGTCGGCCAAAGGGGTGTCACCCCGCCAGTGCAGCAGGTAGAGGTCGATGCGATCCAGCTTCAGGCGGCGCAGGCTGCGTTCGCAGGCGGCCTCAACATCGGCCGCGCTGGCGTTGTGGGGCAGCACCTTGCTGACGACAAACAGCTCTTCACGTGACACACCGGCGTGCATGGCCTGGTTCAGTGCCAGGCCCAGCACCTGTTCTGCGCCGCCGTCACCGTACAGCTCGGCGCTGTCAAAGACGCGGTAGCCGATGTCCACCGCCAGCCGCAGAAGGCGCACCTCGGCGCCCGCCCGGGTGCCGTCTTCACCCAGCCGCCAAGTGCCCAGGCCCAGCGCGGAGCGCTCCTCGCCACTTGGAAATGTGACATCGCCGGGTTTGCGGGGACGGCCTTGCATCAGCTCATCCTAGTGCAGGCGCCGCGTCGGCGCACCTGCTGCCTGGTGAACGAAGATTTATCATCAGGATTGATGCAAGCCAGCTCCCAAGACCTTTCCCAGGCCCTGGCACAGGTGCGCCTGGACAACGCGCTGGCGCTCTTCGAAGAGTTTGTGCGCGCCACGGCACGTCACGCCGACGCTGCCACGCTGCGTGGGCTGGAACGGCGCTTTGCCGAACGGGTGCAGATCCAGCCCAGCTACTGGAGCCAGATCAAGGGCCGATCGCGCCAGATTGGCGAACGCCTGGCGCGCCAGTTTGAACACCTGTGCCACAAGCCGCGCGGCTGGATGGACCTGCCGCATGGCGCGGCTGCAGCCATGACCACCGGCCTGCCTGCGGCACCCCGCGACGACGCGCCGCGCGATGAATCGATGCCCCGCGACGACGACGAACGTTTCATCGTCGGCCTGGTGCTCAGCTACTACCGGCGCCATCCGCAGCGCGCGCGCACGCGGCTGTTGGACCTGCTGGGCGAGGTGCTCACGCCGGCTGCCACGTCCACGCCTTCGAAGCCCACTTCAGCCCCCCCCAAGGCCGCATCAGCGCCCCTGAGCACGGCGGCAGAAGACGCGCACGGGCTGTGGCTGCGCACCCAAACGGGTGTGGCGCCTCTCAAGCGCAAGAAGTAGCCGCGGCTGCGGTCGTTGCAGCGGCCCGGGCTCACGCTCAAGCCGTGAAACGCGCCACGCTGCGCGGCCACCCCCCTTGATTGAAGGCCCCATATGGGGTTTCTACGGGGATTTTTAAGAGCAACAGGGCTTGCGCACTGATAACTGCTTGTTTATCATTTGCGCAAGCCTGTGAAAGCCGGCCCCTCAAGGGGCTCAAGCCCACGCAGCCGATCCACCCCACCGAACAGACCATGAACCTGAGCCTGCCTTTCGCCGATCTGACCTTGCGTTGCCGCTGCGCGGTCGCCAGGGTTATCGGTGCACAGAAGGGCACAAACAAGGGCACAAACAAGTGCACCGCAGGTCTGGGTGCTTTCAAGGATGGTGCTCCGCCCGGGGCGCCGATGAGCGAGGGGTCCGGCGCCTGAAGCGCGCGGTCCACTTCCTTCATCACGGCCCGGGTTGCACCAGCACCCGGGCCGTTTTCTTTGTGCCGTGAATTCCTTTCCTGCCACTGCCAACCCCCCGCCAACCCCCCGCCACGAAGGAAAAACCGATGAAGCTGACCGTGAAGAACCCCAAGCCACGCAACCCGTTCGTGGCCGCCAGCCTGCGGCGTGTAGCCGGCGCCCACCGATCCGGCACCGGCGCCCGACGCCAGCAAGCGGGCCGCGAACTTCAGCGCGAGCTGAGCCGCCTGCGAAAAAGTCCCTGAATCAACCCCCTGGTCTGCCGCCCCGTCATCGGGTGCGCCCAGACCCCACGGAGAAACATCATGACGTTCCATGACTTGCCTTTTGATGGCGCACCACCCGAAGAGCGCAAAGTGCGCGCGACAGCGGCCGCTGTCCTGCGTGCGGCCAGCCGCATGCTCGACGCCCTGGCCGAGCGCCTGGCCTTGGCCGAAGCCCCCGTTGCCGCAGAACCGGTGCTGGAGTTCCACAGCGACGCAGCAGCCCCCGAGGGCGCGCTGTACGTCAACGGCCAGCTCGTCGGGCACCTGCTCGGCGTGAACCGGCTCTGACGTGGCCCCCCGTGGCGGCAAGCCTGGTGGGGCTCACCCTTGCGACGCAAGCGCGTCGCAAGGGTGACAGCTCCATGTCCGCCGGGCGATCATGCTGTCCGCCCCACTGCGGACCTGTGCATGCCACCCGAAACAACTTCCGATGCCGACCCCGGACAGCGTCTCTTCATTCAGCGTTCCGACCTGCACCAGGTGCGGACCGGCCCCGACCCAGACTCACCCGTCGCGAGACCGCTCCTTGACGGCCAGGCGCGCCTGGCGCTGCAACAATTTGCGCTGACCGCCAACAACATCACCTATGCCGCCTTTGGCCAGGCCATGAAGTACTGGCAGTTTTTCCCCGCACCCGACGCGGCCTGGGGCTGCCTGCCGGTATGGGGCTTTGCAGAGGTGGCTGAATCCCGCGCGGCGGGCGTGGACGTGGGCCAGCGTGTCTACGGTTACTTTCCTGCCGGCACCCACTTGGTGGTGACCCCGGGCCGCGTGCGCGCCAGTGGCTTCATCGACACCGCGGCCCACCGGCAGGAACTGGCCGACGCCTACCAGCAGTACGTCTTTTGCGCCGCCGACCCCGCCTGGCAGCCGCAACTTGAAGGGCTGCAGGCGGTGCTGAAGCCACTGTTTGTCACGTCCTTCCTGATCGACGACTTCCTGGCCGACAACAGCTTCTTTGGCGCCAGCCAACTGCTGCTGAGCAGCGCGTCCAGCAAGACCGCCTACGGCACCGCGTTTTGCGTGGCGCAGCGGCGGCGCATGGCGGACACGGAGGGCACGGCGCGTTTGATCGGCCTCACCTCGGCCGGCAATTGCAGCTTCACCCAGGGACTGGGCTGTTACGACCAGGTGCTGGACTATGCTGATCTGTCCGGCCTGGACGCCGCCGTGCCCACCGTGTACGTGGACTTCGCCGGCAACGCCGCGCTGCGTCGCAGCGTGCACCAGCACTTTGGCGACGCATTGAAGTTCAGCAGTTCGATCGGCGGCACACACTGGGAAGCGCTGGGCGGCGGCGCGGACCTGCCGGGCCCGCGGCCGACACTTTTTTTCGCACCGGCGCAAATCAAGAAGCGCGCTGCGCCAGCGCCCGAGGGCTGGGGCCGCGATATGCTGGAGCAGCGCCTGGGTGCCGCCTGGCAGGCGTTCATCGCCCGCGTGGATCGTGCTGACGACCCCTGGCTGCAGATCGTGAACCGCACAGGCGCTGCCGCGACGGTAGCCGCTTACCGCACGCTGCTGGGTGGCAAGGCCGACGCCAGTGAAGGCCTGATGCTCGGCATGCAGGGCTGAAGGCCTGGGCGGAGCCGACTCAGAAGTGCGAGTGAACCGTGCGCCTCAAGTGCGGCGGGCATCGCACCGATATACCCGGCACGATCAGGATCAACAGCCCGCCCCATGCCTGCCACGCCACTGCCCTTCCTCACCCGCGCACCGCGCGATGTGGCGGGCTGGGTGAGGCAATTCGAGCTTTCGCGTTTGCCGGTGCTGGCACGCACGGCCGATGTGCTGGAAGCGTTGCGCGCCACCGAAGACGAATTGGACGCGCACACGCTGGCCGAAGAAATTGTCAGCGACCCCTTGATGACGCTGAAACTGCTGGCCCACGTGGCGCACTTGCGCCGCGGCCGCGAAGGCAGCGAGGTGGAAACGGTGACCGAGGCGCTGGTGATGCTGGGCATCCCGCCCTTCTTCCGCGCCTTCGGCCCGCAGCAGGCCGCGCAGGACCTGCTGGCCGCAGAGCCCGAAGCCCTGGCAGGCTTTGAACGGGTGCTGGCCAGGTCGCACCGCGCTGCACGATTTGCCATCGGCTTCGCCGTCCACCGCATGGACCACGACGCCCCGGTCATCCATGAAGCCGCGCTGCTGCACGACTTTGCTGAACTGCTGCTGTGGCTGCAGGCACCGGCACTGGCGCTGGACATCCAGCGACATCAGGCGGCAGACAGCACGCTGCGTTCAGTGGCCGCGCAGACGGCGGTGCTGAACATCGAACTGGCCGAGTTGCAGCACGCGCTGATGACATCGTGGCGCCTGCCTTCCTTGCTGGTGCAGATCACCGACAGCCACGCATTGAACGCCAATGCGCAAGTGCGCAACGTGATGCTGGCCATACGCGTGGCACGTCACAGCGCCCAGGGCTGGGACAACGCCGCGCTGCCCGATGACGTGAAAGAGCTGACGGCGCTGCTGCAGCTGTCGCCTGAGGCGACGCTGCGGCTGCTGCAGGAAATCGACAGCGACTGAAGGCTGGGCGCCGGAACCCAAGCCGATCAGGCGTCGGCCCGCCGCGTCATCACCCGCAAGCTGCTGCAGATCATGAAGACCGCCGCGCTGGCCTGAGGGAGCCAGCAGTGCTGAGGTTCAGGCGCCGAACGACAGCACACCCAGCAGGCCCAGCACCAGCAGCAGGTAACGCAGGCCCTTGCCCACGGCAATCCAGAACACGCTGTGCCAGAAAGGCATGTGGAACCAGCCGGCGGCCAGCACCAGCGCGTCACCCACCAGCGGCAACACCGACAGCACCAAGGCGGGTGGTCCCACACGTTTCAGGCGCTGCACGAGCCGGCTGTTTTCGTCGATGCGCACACGCTGGAAGCGCTCATAGCCATGACGGCCGGCCCGCCCCATGCCAAAGGTGAGCACCGCGCCCAGCAAGTTGCCACAAAGCGCCACCAGCAGGCTCCACCACGCCAGGTGCGGGTAGGCGGTGACCAGTCCGGTCATGACCAGCTCGCTGCTGCCGGGCAGGATGGTGGCCGAGGCAAAGGCAGAGAAGAACAGACCCCACAGCCCCGCGCCCGGGCTCATCCACGATTGCAGCCAGGCCGCAGCCTGCGATATCCATTCAAACATCGGCTGGATTGTCCACTGGCCGCGCACCGGGCTGCTTGATCGCGCTTGCCGCGGCTGCGCGGGGTCTGCGCCTCACAATGGCACGGCGGTGGTGCCCTTCAGGCGGCGCATCATGAAGCTGGTCTTGCAGTCCTGCACCGATGGGTGCTTGAGCAGGATGTCCATGATGAAACGTGAGTAGTGCGCCATGTCGCGCACCAGCACGCGCAGCAGGTAGTCCATTTCGCCGGTGAGCGCGGCGCATTCCACCACCTCGGGCCAGGCTTGCACGGCGGCCGCAAAGGCGTCCACCGGGCTGCGCGTGTCGCTGTGTTTGGCCAGGCGCACGTTGATGTAGGCCGTCAGACCCAGGCCCACCTGTTCTGGCGCCACCAGCGCCACGTAGCCGGAGATGACACCCGACTCCTCCAGCCGCTTGACGCGGCGCAGCGTGGCGCTGGCCGACAGGCCCACACCCGCCGCCAGCTCGTCGTAGGTGGCGCGGCCGTTGGCTTGCAGGGCCTGAAGGATGCGCCGGTCGATTGAATCAAGGCCGTTGTCTGTTTCCATGTCAGAGATTTTTGCAGCTTTCATGCGTCAGCGACGAAAACCACGCCATGCCTTGCACACAAACTGCGTGTGGCGCACCCTACAGTGCGTGGTTTTCCATCCGCGGCGCGAGGCGACACATGCAATTCACTCCTTGGGACAACCCGATGGGCACCGACGGCTTCGAGTTCATCGAGTACGCCGCACCCGACCCCGCCGCGATGGGCGCTCTGTTTGAACGCATGGGCTTCCGGCCGATCGCCCAACACCGCCACAAAAACGTGCTGCTGTACCGCCAGGGCGGCATCAACTTCATCGTCAACGCCGAGCCCGACAGCTTTGCGCAGCGTTTTGCGCGCCTGCACGGCCCCAGCATCTGCGCCATCGCCTTTCGGGTGCAGGACGCGCGCCAGGCCTTTGCACGTGCGCAGTCCCTGGGCGCCTGGGCCTACGCCGGCACGGCAGGGCCCGGCGAGCTGAACATCCCGGCCATCAAGGGCATCGGCGACTCGCTGATCTACTTGGTGGACAAGTGGCGGGGCAAGCGTGGCGCTCAAGAAGGCGACATCGGCAACATCGGCTTCTTCGATGTCGACTTCGAGCCGCTCACGTCCGACTCGGCCGAAGCGCTGGCCGCACCGGGCCACGGCCTGACCTACATCGACCACCTCACGCACAACGTGCACCGCGGCCGCATGGGCGAGTGGGCCGACTTCTACGAGCGCCTGTTCAACTTCCGCGAGGTGCGCTACTTCGACATCGAAGGTCAGGTCACCGGCGTCAAGAGCAAGGCCATGACCAGCCCGTGCGGCAAGATCCGCATCCCCATCAACGAAGAAGGCAATGAAAAGGCCGGGCAGATCCAGGAGTACCTGGACAAGTACCACGGCGAAGGCATCCAGCACATTGCGCTGGGCTCCGGCGATCTGTTCAAGACCGTGGACGCGCTGCGTGGCCAGGGCGTGAAGCTGCTCGACACCATCGACACCTACTACGAACTGGTGGACAAACGCATCCCCGGGCATGGCGAAGACGTGGCCGAACTGAAAGCGCGCAAGATCCTGGTCGACGGCAAGGCCGGTGAACTGCTGCTGCAGATCTTTTCCGAGAACCAGCTGGGCCCCATCTTCTTCGAGTTCATCCAGCGCAAGGGCGACCAGGGCTTCGGCGAAGGCAACTTCAAAGCGCTGTTCGAGAGCATCGAGCTCGACCAGATGCGCCGCGGCGTGCTGAGCAAGGCCTGAGCACCATGGCGGAGGCGGACTTTCACGACGGCGTGAACAAGGGCGTGGCGCCCGTCACCTACGGCACGGGCAGCCGGCCGCCACGCGGCGACTACGCCAAGGCGCGTGCGGACTACACCTGCGAGCAGGCCTACACCCAGTACACCGACGCCGACCACGAAACCTACCGGCGTCTGTACACACGGCAGCTGCAGCAGCTGCCGGGCCTGGCTTGCGACGAGTTCATCACGGCAGTGCAGCAACTGGGCACGCCCGACCACATCCCGCACTTCGATGAGGTCTCCGAGCGGTTGCTGAAGGCCACCGGCTGGCAGGTGGTGGGCGTGCCGGGCCTGATCCCGGAAGAGGCCTTTTTTGCGCTGTTGGCCGCGCGCAAGTTTCCGGTCACCGACTGGATCCGCAAGCCCGAAGAGTTCGACTACGTGGTCGAGCCGGATGTCTTCCACGATCTCTTCGGCCATGTGCCGCTGCTGTTCAACCCGGTGTTTGCCGACTACATGCAAGCCTACGGCGCAGGTGGCATGAAGGCCAGCCGGCTGGACGCCGCCGAGCTGCTGGCGCGCCTGTACTGGTACACGGTGGAGTTCGGACTCATCGCCACGCCGCAGGGTCTGCGCGCCTATGGTGCGGGCATCCTCAGCTCGGCTGGCGAGCTGCAGCACAGCGTCACGTCACCGCAGGCCCAAAGAGTGGCTTTTGATCTGCAGCGGCTCATGCGCAGCCGCTACACCATCGACAGCTACCAGGCCACCTACTTCGTCATCAACAGCTTCGACCAGCTGTTTGAAGCCACCGCGCCCGACTTCACGCCGGTGTACCGAGAAGTGCGCGAGCGCATTGCACAGGATGGCGAGATCGACGCCGGCGCGGTGCTGCCGGGTGAACGCCGCTTCAACGCGAACCAGCCGGCGCCGGGCTGATCCAGCGCAGCAGCTCAGCCCAAGGCTCCGGGCGGTCGATCATGTGCACGTGGGCCACCCCGGACAGGTGGCGGTTGTCGGCGCCTACCAAAGTAGCCGCAGCCGGCGGGAACACGATGTTGTCGCAGTGGCTGTAGAAGCAGGTGAAGCGCGCGGCGCGGCTGGCCGGTTCGCGCGCGCCCATGGCCAGCAGCCACGCGCCCTTTTGCCGCATCTGGCGCGCGTTGTGCGCCATCGCAAAACGTGCCAGCCAGGTGCCATGGTGCGGAGTGCCGATGGTGATGACATGGTGCACGCGGCTGTCATCGCCGTGCGAGTCCCACCAGTGGCGCAGAGCCAGGCCACCCATGCTGTGCGCCACCAGCACCGGCGCCAGGCCGGTGCTGCGTTCGACTGCCTGCACGGCCGTTTCGATGATCGATGCGTACTCGTCGATGGTGCCAAACACCGGCTCCAGGTTCACCGCGACGACAGGCACGCCGTCTTGCCGCAAGCGCTGCAACCAGGGGTTCCACACGCCCCGGTTGCAGACAAAGCCGTGGATCAGCACCACGCCGCGGCGGCCGTTGGGTGCGGTAGGCAGCAGGTCGGCGTGGCGCTGGCTGAAGAAGGGCTGGCGCCAGCAGAACACGATGGGTGCCGAGCGCACCTCGCCCCACCAGGCGCGCAGCAGTTGCTTGGGCGTGGCACGCGGCGTGGGGTCGTCCCCGTGCACAAGGTGCAACAGCGCAAACTCAAGCGCCAGAACGAGCGCGTAGCCGCCCAGCACCAGCAGTGCACCCGCCACCGCCCAGGCTGGATGGCCGCCTCGCCAGCAGACCCAGGCCCACAGCCCGGCCAGCAGCAAGGCGCCCAGCGTCGTGACCTGCTGCAGCCGCGCCAGCATCGCGGCTGTCAGGCCAAGCGCACGTCGCGACCGCTGAGCGTGCGGGCCAGGCCGGTGGCCAGCTTGTTCACCAGGCCGTAGATCGACAGTTGCGGGTTGGCGCCGATGCTGGTGGGGAACAGCGAACCATCGTGCACCGACAGGTTCTCGACCTGCCAGTGGCGGCCGTCGGGCTGCACCACGCCCAGTTCGGGCTTGCCGGCCATGCCACAGCCGCCCATCACGTGTGCGCTTAGCACACGCGTCAGGTAGGGCTGCATGCGCAAGCTGGCGATGGCCGTCTTGGCCTGCGCCCAGCTGCTGTACCAGTCACTCTCTTCGTGCAAGGCGGTGGCCCGCTGGGCACCCGCGGCAAACTGGATCTCCACCATGCTCAGCAGTGCCCGCCGCGCGCCGTCCATGACAAACGGTGTCAGCGGGTAGTCCAGCACCGGTGAGCCGTCACCGCGCAACTTGACTTGCCCGCCCGGCGACTGTTCATGAAAGCCGTCGCGCAACAAGGCCAGCAGGCCCTGGATGTGCGGAAACTGCTTTAGCGTGTCGGCCTGCGCCTGGCCAAAGCCGGTCATCGCCACGGTCGAGATCAGCGGGTAAAGCGGCGGCGCTTCGATCTTGTAGCCGATAGGCCCGTCGATGGTCTGCGTATCCATAAAGTGGTCGCTGTAGATGGTCTGCGGAGCACCGTCCCAGGCGTGGATGGGCTCGGCAAAAACGGCGGTGGACGCCACGGTGGGGTGCAAAAAGGTGCGGCTGCCCAGCAACTTGTGCGGGTCTGCCACACCCGAGCGCATCAGCAACGCAGGCGAATTGATGGCGCCGCCAGCCACCACGAAGTGGCGCGCCTGCACGCGGGTGCCCGCGCCGGCTTGCAGCGCACCGTTGATGGCCACGGGCACACACACCACGGCGCTGACCTTGCCCTGGTTCATCTCAAGCCGCTCGGCGCGCATCTGCACCAGCAGCGTGGCACCACGGTCCAGCGCAGCGGGAATGGTGGTAACCAGCATCGACTGCTTGGCATTGGTGGGGCAGCCCAGGCCGCACGAGCCCAGGTTCCAGCAAGCCTTGACGTTGCGCAGGATGGCCGGCGCCTCCATGCCAAGGCGAGTCGCGCCGACCTTCAACATCTGGTTGTTGGCGTTGGGTGGCACCAGCCAGGGGCTGACGTTCAGCCGTTGCTCGGCCTGCAGAAACCAGGGCGACAGCGCCTGATCGGTCATGTCGGGCAGCGCGAATCGCTGCCGCCAGTAATCCAGCGTGGCGGTGGGCGTGCGGAAGGAACTGGTCCAATTGACGGTGGTCGAGCCACCGACACAACGACCTTGCAGGATGCTGATGGCCTTGTCGGCCGTCTTGCGGGCGTTGCTCTCTTGGTAGAGCGTGCTGTAGGCCTCGGACTCGAGTTGGCGGAAGTCGCTGCTGCTCTTCAGCGGCCCTTCTTCGATCATCACCACCGACAGCCCGGCAGCAGTCAGCAATTCGGCGGTGATGCCGGCGCCGGCACCGGTGCCAATGATGGCCACGTCGCAAGTCAGGCTGGCGGGCGGGGTGGCATGGGGGCCACCGTGGACTTTCCAGCCCCGCGCAAGGCCAGCGCGGATGGGGTCGGCGATATCGGTCATGAGCGGGTGCTGGAACTGGGGAGGGCGTCGGCGTGAACAGCGCGCTGACCGGAGTAACCCATCGCAGGCCAGGTGGAGCTGTCGGAGAAGTAGGCAGCGTTGGTCAGCTCTCGCAGCCCCTGGTAGGCCTGTTGGCGCAGGGCCAATGACGACAGGCGCATGCCTTGTAGCGCGTCGCCGATCTGAGCCAAAGTGGCGGCGGGCCAATCGGCGAGCAAGCCCACCAGCGCAATGCGCCCGGGTGTGCTGCCGGCGATGGTCACCAACTCATCCACTTCAGCCTGCACATGCGGCGGCATGCCGGCGATCGTGAGTTCGACACGCAGCAGATGATCCTGCAGTGCCTTGGCACGCGCAGCCGGCTCGGCAGGCAGGGTGGAACCCAGCACGGCCTGCGCCAGCGCCGTGAACAACTGACGACCGGAAGGCGTGAGTTGCCCGTCTTTCCGTCCTGGCTGCAGCAGGGCCAGCGTGCCGCCGGCCAGGGTCAACAGAACCCCGGCGGTCAGGCCTACGGTGAGGAGGGTGCGTCTTTGCATGGTTGCCAGTGTTGCATCATTGACGCCCGCGCCAGTAGAGGGCCGCAACTAACGCCCGGGCCTGGTGCGGTACGCCAGCCAACGCAGCGTGCAGACCGTCATCATTCATCACCTTTGCTCCAATCGATCGAATTTGTCCTCAACAGCACCTGTGCACGTGAAGTCCCTTGACCGCCAGAATTCGCCCGCCGACGCCATCTTGCTCAGTCTGCAGCAGGTGGCGAGCGAGCGAGCGCAACGCGACGCTGACCCCGCGCTGGCGGGTCGGGTGGCCGCTGTCAAGCGCTTCCAGCATGCCCGCTTCGAGCACAGCTACGCCGACTTGATGGCTGACCGTCGTTATGCCGGCGCGACTCGCTTCTTTCTTGAAGACCTGTATGGGCCGGGCGACTTCACGCACCGGGACACCCAGTTCGCGCGCATCGTCCCGGCACTGGTGCGGCTGTTTCCACGCGACATCGTGAGCACGGTGGCTGAGCTGGCCGCGCTGCATGCCCTGTCGGAGCAGCTGGACTCCGCCATGGCCCTTGCCCTGGATGACGCGCAAATCAACCCGGCCACCTATAGCAAGACCTGGCGTTTCATCGGGCAGCCGGAGGCGCGCGACCGGCAGATTGCGCTGATGGTGAGCGTGGGCCAGGCGCTGGACCGGCACACCCGCAATCCGCTGCTCAGGCACAGCCTGCGTCTGATGCGTTCACCCGCCCAGGCGGCAGGCCTGGGGGCATTGCAGCGCTTCTTGGAAACCGGCTTCGATACCTTTCGCGCCATGAAAGGCGCCGCCGACTTCCTGGACACCATCGCCAGCAGGGAACGCGAGATGGCTGCCCTGCTGTTTGCCGGGGGCGAGGTGTCTTCGTCCACAGACAGCTGAGGGACAAACGCCTCGTGCGGTCAGGGTTAGGACAACCCCGGTAGCCCAGCGTTCATTAGCCGAGCGACGATGCGTGTCTCGCAACACCTTCTCACCCTACTGTGCGGACACCCTGGCTTGAACAATACCCACCCGGCGTACCGGCGCAAGCCGACGTTTCGGCCTACCGCAGCCTGACTGACTTGCTGGAGTCGGCATTCCGCAAACACGGCAAGCGTGATGCGCTGTGCTGCATGGACAGCCGCCTGACGTTTCGCGACGTGGACGAGTTGTCGTCGGCCTTCGGCGCCTGGCTTCAAGGCCTGGGCTATGAACACGGTACACGGGTGGCTGTGATGATGCCCAACGTGCCGCAGTACATGGTGGCCATTGCGGCCATCCTGAGAGCCGGGCATGTGGTGGTCAACGTGAACCCGCTGTACACCGCGCGCGAATTGCAGCACCAGCTGCACGACAGTGGCGCACGCGTCATCATCGTGCTGGAAAACTTCGCGCATACGCTTGAAGAGGTGATGGACCGCACCGAGATCCAGCACGTGGTGTTGGCGTCGATGGGCGAGTTGCTGGGCTTTTGGCGTGGCCGCCTGGTCGACTTTGCTGTGAGGCACGTCCGCAAGATGGTGCCGGAATTTGGGCTGCCGCTGGACAGCGGCCGCACCGTAACGCGTTTTGCGGATGCGCTGGCCGCCGGCTCTCGCTCGCCCCTGCGGCATGTCGACGTCTCGCCCGATGACGTCGCCTTTTTGCAGTACACCGGCGGCACCACCGGTGTGTCCAAGGGCGCGACGCTGCTGCATCGCAACGTGGTGGCCAACATCATGCAGTGCGAGGCCTGGTTCAAACCCATGCTCGACAAGGTGGGCGACCAGCAACTCACCGTGGTTTGTGCGCTGCCGCTCTATCACATTTTTGCCTTGACCATCTGCGCGCTGATGGGCGCGCATTTCGGGGCGATGAATCTCTTGATCCCCAACCCGCGCGACATTCCCGGCCTGGTGCGTACGCTGTCCAAACACCGGGTCAACATGTTCCCGGCGGTCAACACACTCTTCAACGCCTTGGCCAACGACCCCGATTTTGCACGGCTGGACTTTTCCGGGCTCGTGGTCTCGAACGGTGGCGGCATGGCGGTTCAGCGGGCCACGGCAGAAAAGTGGCTCAAAGTCACCGGATGCCCGGTGGTCGAAGGTTATGGCCTGTCGGAAACGTCCCCCGTGGCCACCAGCAACCGCTTGGACGTGCACGAGTTCAGCGGCACCATCGGCCTTCCAGTGCCCAGCACTGAAATCGCCATCCGTGATGACGATGGCAACAACGTGGCTGCCGGTGAATCGGGCGAGATCTGCATCCGCGGGCCACAGGTGATGTCGGGCTATTGGAAGCGGCCCGACGAAACGGCGAACGTCATGACCGCCGATGGCTACTTCAAGTCAGGCGATATCGGCGTCATGGATGAGCAGGGTTTTATCCGCATCGTCGATCGCAAGAAGGACATGATCCTGGTTTCGGGATTCAATGTATACCCGAACGAGATCGAACAAGTGGTCAGCCTGCACCCCGGCGTTCTGGAATGCGCAGCGATCGGCATTCCAGACGAGAAGTCAGGCGAAGCCGTGAAGCTGTTCGTGGTCAAGAACGACAGCACTTTGTCCGAGGACGACGTCAGCAGCTATTGCCGCGACAACTTCACCGCCTACAAACGCCCCAAGTACATCGAGTTTCGGGATGAACTGCCCAAGAGCAACGTGGGCAAGATTTTGCGGCGTGAGTTGCGCTCCGCCTGAGTGATTTGCATTACCGGCCGCTTGGCTGCGGGGGAGAGCCAGTGCGGGCAAGTTGACTCGCACAACGGAAAATGGGCCCAGTTCAATTGAACAGGGCCCATCTCTTTTAAATAGCCTGACAATGTCCTACTTTCACACGGGAACCCGCACTATCATCGGCGCAAAGGCGTTTCACTGTCCTGTTCGGGATGGGAAGGAGTGGGACCACCTTGCTATGGTCATCAGGCTTGACTTGTCGCCGCGTCGTCATTCAGACGCCGCGGCCAATTCATAGAGTCTAAATCAGTTTGATTGCGTACCTTGGCATAACTGAAACTCGAACCACAGCGCCTGGCGGCTGCTGATCGTCAAAGTTATAGGGTCAAGCCTCACGAGCAATTAGTACTGGTCAGCTTAACGCATTACTGCGCTTCCACACCCAGCCTATCAACGTCCTGGTCTCGAACGACTCTTCAGGGGGCTCAAGGCCCCGGCAAGACTCATC